>JACPRG010000082.1 GCA_016190025.1 Candidatus Tectimicrobiota bacterium | reverse complement strand
GGGCGGGGAGCCGCTGGGCCTCGGCTTTGGCCAGCAGGGCGTCCAGGCGGTTGGCCCCGTCGAGCAGGCTGTACTGGGTGTGCAGGTGGAGGTGGACGAAATCGGCGTGCTTCACGAAACGCCTCCTTCGGGAAGGCGGGTCCTCACGCGTGCTCGGCCGACCGGATGCGGGCGTACAGGCCGATGTCCCGGTAGCCGGGGTGCCCCTCCGCCGCGCGGTCGAACTCCTCCGAGGAGAAGGCCGCCCGGATGGCGTCGGTGGACTCGAAGACGGCGACGTTGATCCACCGCTCGGGGTTGTCGAAGCGGCGGTAGAGGTCCGTGCGGAGGAACCCCGGCTGGCGGCGCATGTATTCGGTGATCCCGTCCCAGCGCGCAAGGAACTCTTCCGCCTGGGCCTCCGGGACGGCGATGACGTTGATCATGAAGACGGTCTTGTCCTCCGCCGGCTTGTCCACTGGGCTTCCTCCCTGCGCGGTCGGGACCGGGGCGCCGCGTCTCGCTTCCGGGACCGCGCGGCCCCCCGGACGGTCCTCCCCATTCTACCGGCTCACTCCCATTCTATCGTGCCGGGGGGCTTGGAGGTGATATCGTACACCACGCGGTTGACGCCCCTGACCTCGTTGATGACCCGGTTCGAGACGGCCGCCAGAAGCGCGTCCGGCAGCCGCATCCAGTCGGCCGTCATCCCGTCCAGGCTCGTGACGGCCCGGACCGCCACGACGTTCTCGTACGTCCGGCTGTCCCCCATGACGCCCACCGTCTTGACGGGCAGGAGGACGCAGAAGGTCTGCCAGGCGGCCTCGTAGAGGCCCGCCTTCCTCACCTCCTCCAGGAGGACGGCGTCGGCCTCGCGCAGGACGTCCAGCCTCTCGCGGGTGACCTCCCCCAGGACGCGGACGGCGAGGCCCGGCCCCGGGAAGGGCTGGCGGAGGATCACCTCGTCGGGCAGGCCGAGCTCGCGGCCCAGCTCCCTCACCTCGTCCTTGAACAGCTCACGGAAGGGCTCGAGCAGCCTGAGTCCCATGCGCTCGGGAAGCCCTCCCACGTTGTGGTGGGATTTGATGGTGGCTGAGGGGCCTCGGAAGGAGACGCTCTCAATGACGTCGGGGTAGAGGGTCCCCTGGGCGAGATGGGTGACCGGCGCAGGGCGGGGCCTTCCGGCGCGTTCGCGCTCGACCTCCTCAGCCACCAGTTCAAAGACCTCAATGAAGACGCGGCCGACGGCCTTCCGCTTGGCCTCCGGGTCCGTCACGCCGGCCAGCGCGCGCAAAAACCTCTCCGAAGCGTCCGAGAACCGCAGGTGGAAGCCCATCCGGTCCCGGAACAGGCCGAGCACCCGCCCGGCCTCTCCTTTCCCCAGAAGGCCGTTGTCCACGAAGATGCAGGCCAGCTGGTCCCCCACGGCCTTGTGGAGGAGGACCGCCGCCACGGCGCTGTCCACGCCCCCGGACAGGCCCAGGAGCACGCCCCCCTCTTCCACCTCCTCGCGGATTTTTTGAATCGAGGTCTCGATGAAGGAGGCGATCGTCCAGTCGGGCTTCAGGCCGCAGATCTCAAAAAGGAAGTTTGCGAGAATCTGCTTTCCCTGGGGGGTGTGGGCGACCTCGGGGTGGAACTGAAGGCCGTAGAGCTTTCTTCTCCCGTCCCGGACCGCGGCGACGGGCGAGTTGGCCGTCCTTCCGATCACGTCAAAGCCCGACGGGGCGGAATCGAGAGCGTCGCCGTGGCTCATCCAGACGGCGGTCGAGTCCTTGAGACCCCGGAAGAGGTCGCTCCCGTTCACGATGAAAAGGTCCGCGTGGCCGTACTCCCGCTTCGCGCCCGGATGGACCTTTCCGCCCAGGTGATGGGCCATGAACTGAAGGCCGTAGCAGATCCCCAGGACGGGGACGCCCAGGTCCAGGACGGCCGGCGGGCACGGGGGGGCGTCTTTCTCGTACACGCTGAAGGGCCCCCCGCTCAGGATGAGGCCCTGGGGCTCGAAGGCCCGGACCTTCTGGAGGGGGGCCGTGCAGGGGAGGATCTCGCAGTAGACGCGCTGCTCCCGCACCCGGCGGGCGATGAGCTGGGTGTACTGCGAGCCGAAGTCGAGGACGAGGACGCGGGAGGTCATCCGTTCACGCTCCCTTTTCCTTTTCCCCCGCGCGGACCTTCTCCCACTCGACGATGTATGTCCGAAGCGGGAACTCGTTGCCATACATGTGGACGTTGAAGGCGAAGTAGCCGGCGGTCACGGCGCCGATCAGCCCCCACGCGATGACCGTCCCCGCCCCCGGCGCGACGAGCGGGGGAAGCCCCACCGCCACCAGCCCCAGGGCCGTGTAGACCACGGCGTAGTTGTACCGGTAGACACTTTTGCGGAACGGCTCGAAACGCCCCATCCGCGTGTGGTAGCCCAGGACGGGATAGTCCCTCTCGTGGTGGACGATGATGTAGGCGGCGATCATGCAGGCGTACCGGCTGAAGCGGAGCTGGCTTAGGCTGAAAGCCCCCAGGATCACCAGGAGCGTGACGGATTCATACTCCCACGGGATGGGGGGCTGGCCGCGCAAGATGAAGCCCAGGATGGCGCCGAAGAGCGTCAGGGCGTAGGTCATCGTCGTCACCCGCTGGCCGTTGAGGTGGGCGAAGGCCGCCCGCAGGGACTTGTACTCCTCGACCTCCCGATACTCCCGGAAGCCCTCGCGGATGACCTGTTTCAAGCCCTGGGACTCAAGGTTCACGGCCGCGCTCCCTCAAGCCTTCCGGCCTTCTCTGCTGTCTCCAGCCTCCGGCCGACCGCCCGCAACACCTCGTGAAGGGCCGCGGCGAAGGCCCTTCCCCGGTCCGTCAGGCGTCCCTCCTGCCACCTCGGCACAGACAGGGGCGAGACCGATTCCGACCGCAGGCCCCAGGTCACCTCGATCTGCACGCCCGCGGTCTCGGGCAAGTTGACAACGTTGCGGGGATGGAGGCCCATCAGCCGGGGGGAGAACCGCACGGGGACGCGGCTGCGGATGAGGGCGTCCATGACCATCCTGCGCAGGGCCGGGTTCCGCCCTCCCGGAAAGACCCAGGGCGTGGCGCCGTCGTGCCCGTGGATGGAGAGGGCCACGCGCGACCGCCGGGCCAGCGCCAGGCACCTCGGCTCGTCGAACCGGTGGCTCGTCACGTGATGGAGCCTCCCTTTCTCGGGGGCCAGCGACCGGAAGGCGTAGAAGCTGAACTCCTCCCCCGCCACGGCGCGGGCCAGGGTGTCCGTCCCCGGCTCGATCGCCCCTCCGTGCAGCGCCAAAACGGCCACGGGCGAGTCCCGCTCGATGACCTCGATCTCGTAGTCCACACCGGCCCGTTCCGCCTTCATGAGCGCCGTCATCGACGGGTAGCTCCTGATCGCCCCCATTTCCGTGTCGCTTCGCGGCGTGGCGCGGGGGCCTTCCCCCGCTCCCTTTCCATCAAACGTCCCAACCGGGGCGCCCGTTCCCCGCTCGTTCCCAAGGAGCGCCGTCAGGGTCGGGTCGCTGCGGCGCCCCACAATCCCTCTCGACTCATCACTCCCGCCGGTAGTTGGGGGCCTCCTGCGTGACCTCGACGTCGTGGACGTGGCTCTCGCGCAGGCCCGCCGAGGTGATCCGGCAAAAGCGCGCCTTCTCCCGGAGCTCCGCCAGCGTGCGGCATCCGCAATACCCCATCCCCGCGGCCACGCCCCCCATCAGCTGGAAGGCGTTGTCGGCCAGGGACCCCCGGTAGGGGACCCGGCCCTCGACCCCCTCGGGCACGAGCTTCGCGCCCCCCTCCGCGCCGGCGCCATTGGGAGGGCCCTCCGGCTCGGCCGACTGGCCGTAGCGGTCCGCGCTCCCCTGGGCCATGGCGCCGATGGACCCCATCCCCCGGTACACCTTGTAGCTCCGGCCCTGGTAGAGGACGCGCTCGCCCGGGCTCTCCTCGGTCCCCGCGAACAGGCTCCCGATCATGACCGAGCGGGCGCCGGCGGCCAGGGCCTTGACGATGTCCCCCGAGTACTTGACGCCGCCGTCGGCGATGACGGGGACGCCGAGCGCCTCGGCCCGCTTCGCGCAGGCCCAGACGGCGGAGAACTGGGGCGCGCCCACGCCGGCCACCATCCGCGTCGTGCAGATGGAGCCGGGGCCCACCCCCACCTTGACGGCGTCGGCCCCCGCGCGGATCAGGTCCTCGGCCCCCTCGGGGGTGGCGATGTTCCCGCCGACCACCTGGACCTCCGGGTATTCCCGCTTCACCCAGGCCACCGTCCGCAGGGCGGCCTCCGAGTGGCCGTGGGCCGTGTCCACGACGATCAGGTCCGCGCCCCGGCCCGCCAGGAGGCGGACCCTCTCGTGGGCGTCGAGGCCCGTCCCCACCGCGGCCCCCACCCGCAGGCGGCCGTGCTCGTCCTTGAAGGCCCGGGGGTACTTCTTGCGCTTCATGATGTCCTTGATGGTGATGAGGCCCCGCAGGCGGAAGCCCTCGTCCACCACCAGGAGCTTCTCGATGCGGTGCTCCTGGAGGATGGCCTTGGCCGCGTCCAGCGTCGTCCCCGTCGGGACGGTGACGAGGTTCTCCTTGGTCATGCACTCGCGGACCTTTTTGCCCCCGTCCTCGACGAACCTAAGGTCCCGGTTGGTCAGGATGCCGACGAGCCTTTCCCCCTCCACGATGGGAACGCCCGAGATGCGGAAGCGCGCCATGAGGTCCTGGGCCTCGCGGACGGTCTGGCCCGGCCCCATGGTGATGGGGTCCCGGATCATCCCGCTCTCCGAGCGCTTGACCGCGTCCACCTCTTCCGCCTGGCGCTCGGGGGACATGTTTCTGTGGATGACGCCGAGCCCCCCCTCCTGGGCCAGGGCGACGGCGAGCCGAGCCTCGGTCACCGTGTCCATGGCGGCGGAGAGCAGGGGGATGTTCATCGTGAGGCCGCGCGTCAGCTCGGTCGTGAGGTCCACCTCCCGGGGCGCCACGGCCGACCGGGCGGGCAGCAGCATCACGTCGTCAAACGTCAGCATCTCGGGAATCGATTCCATGTCCATCGCCTGACTCCCAACACGTCTCTCCCTCAGTAATTCAGGACCAGGAGCTCCGAGACCTCGCCCCGGCCCCTTCCGTTCGAGTTGATCGCCCGCCGGGCACGGACCTCTTCGATGCGGAAGCCCCTGTAGAGCCCCCGGACGAAGCCGCAGTCGCTGTTGCTGAGCATGAGCCTGCACCCCTTCCCGTCGAGCGCCCGGTAGACCTCAGCGAGGCGCCCCTGGTCTTCTTCTCCGAACGCCTCCGGCGTGTAGCTCGTGAAGCTGGAAGTCCGCGAGATCGGGTGATAGGGCGGGTCGAAATAGAAGAAATCCCCCCCCTTCGCCGAAGGGACAAAATCCGTGAAGCGCCGAACCTGAATATCTACTTCCTGGAGGGCCTCGCTTGCCAGCCGGAGGTTCTCGGCGTCGAAGATTTTCGGATTCTTATAGCTCCCCACGGGGACGTTGAACTCCCCCTTTGCATTCACACGGTAGAGGCCGTTGTAGCAGGTCTTGTTCAGGTAGATGAAGCGCGCGGCGCGGCCCGTCCGGGTTCTGGGTTTCACCGCGCGCATTTTGTAGTAATAATCAGGACTGTGCATCCAGCGGTGCTCTCTCAAGGCCTCGATCACCCCTTCCACGTTATCCCGGACCGCAACGTAGGCGTTGATCAGCTCCTCGTTGCTGTCGGAAAGGACGACCCTCTCCGGCCGGAAGCGCTCCGCCACGTGGAAAAACACCGCCCCGCCTCCGACGAAAGGCTCAATGTATCTTTCGATCCCCTGCGGGAAGAAAGGCTCGAACTGGGAGAGAAGTTGCGTCTTTCCCCCCGCCCACTTGAGGAAGGGCGCAGGAGAAACGGGCCTCGCCGCCCCGCTCTCTTTTCTTTGCCTCAACTCCGAGACCGCCGCGCTCATCGATCACCTTCGCAGAAACCGCCGCTCGACCTCTTCCTTTGGTAAAACCAGCGCGATGGGCCGCCCGTGGGGGCAGGTGAACAGCAGGTCCAACTCCAGGCACTCTTCCACCAGGCGCTCGATCTCCTCCCGGCGGAGGCGGTGGCCGGCCTTCACGGCCCCCCGGCACGCCATCTTGTCGAGGACCCGCCCGGCCAGGTCGGAGAACTCCTTCCGCCCCGCCTCAAAGAGGCCCTCCAGGGCGTCCCGCACCAGCGAGGCCGGGTTCACGTGGGCGAGGAGCGCCGGGACCTCCCGGACGACGAAGGACGACGGGCCGAAGGGCTCGACCCCGAGCCCCAGCCTCGCCAGGTCGCCCAAGCGCCCCTGAAGCAGAAGGGCCTCGGACGGGGAGACCTCGACGTCCGCGGGGAGGAGGAGCGCCTGGCGCTCCACCCCCCCGGCGTCGGCCTTCCCCTTAAGCCGCTCGAAGAGGACCCGCTCGTGGGCCGTATGCTGGTCCACCACCAGGAGGCCCGACGGGTGTTCCAGGAGGATGAACGTCTCGTGAAGCTGTCCCAGGACCCTCACGTCGGAAAGGAGGGCCTTCGGCGCCGCGGGCTGGAGAAGGGGCAGAGGATCCTCGGCGGGCTCTCTCTCCAGGGCCTGGGCCGCCAGGGCCGGAGAGCGGTGGCCTCTCTTCCTTCCGGAGAAAGACACGGCCCAGTTCACGGCCACCCCCGGCCGCCCGTCCCCGGGCCGGTCCGCCGGCCGCCGGAGGGGATAGACCTTCGCCGGGCCCTGCGCCGCCCTCTCGCCTCCGCCGACCGCCCTTTCGTCCGCGACGGGGGACCCCGCCGCGCCCGACGCCCGGATGAGCCCCTCCGCCAGCGCCCGCCGCACGGCCGCGAACACCCGCCCCCCATCCCGGAAGCGGACCTCCGCCTTGGCCGGGTGGACGTTCACGTCCACCTCGCCGGGGCCCGCCGTCAGGTAGAGAAAGAGGAGAGGATGGCGCCCCGACGGGATCAGGCCCCGGTACACCTCGTACGCGGCGTTCAGGACCACCCGGTCCCGGACGTACCGGCCGTTGATGACCACGTGCTGGCAGGACCGGCCGGCCCGGCTGACCGAGGGGAGGGAGGCGAAGCCCTCGACGCGGATCGGCCCCCCGCCTTCGCGAAGGGCAGGCCCCCCGTTCGGGGGAAGGGCGAACAGGCCCTCCGCCTCCCGCTCGGGCAGGAGCGCCCGGACCCGGCTCTCCCGGTCGCCCGGGGGGAGGTCCAGCAGGGCGCGCCTCTCGTTCCGAAGACGGAAGCCGACGCCGGGGGAGGCCAGGGCGGCGCTCGTCGTCGCCTCGACGATCCGGGCGAGCTCGGTCCCCGGCGTCTTCATGAACTTCATCCGCGCCGGGGTGTTGAAGAAGAGGTCGCGGACCTCGACGGCCGTGCCGGGGGGCGCCGGGGCCTCGCGGACCTCGACCTCCTTCCCCCCCTCGACGACCATCCTGACTCCAGCCCTGTCGCCCTCACCGGAGGGCCGCCTGCGCGTGATGAGCGTCACCCGGGCCACCGAGGCGATGCTCGGCAGGGCCTCGCCGCGGAAGCCGAGGGTGGCGAGGGAGAGGAGGTCCTCGGCGCGCCGCACCTTGCTGGTGGCGTGGCGCCGGAAGGCGAGGGAGACGTCCTCCGGGAAGATCCCCTCTCCATCGTCGGTCACGAGGATGCGCTTCAGCCCCCCGCCGGCGATCTCGACCTCGATGAAGCGCGCGCCCGCGTCCAGGGCGTTTTCGATCAGCTCCTTCACCGCCGAGGCCGGACGCTCCACCACCTCGCCGGCGGCGATCTGGTTCGCCAGCGGTGGGGGCATAATGTGGATCCGCGCCTCCATGCGTCCTTTTCTCCGGCGACTGCGGGCCTTTCGCGCGGTTCGTCCTGGTGTGATTTTCACGGAAGATACAACCGTAGGAAAAGCCGTGTCAAGAGAAAAATACAAGATATTGTGTCAACTCTTTAAAAAAATACAAAATGTCGTATTCTTCTTGCATCTCCTTGCGGACCGCGGCCAGGCCCGTATAATGGAAGAAGGGTTGCGATACAAAGAAATATAGGCCCTCATGCCTCGAAAGGAAAGCGAATCTATGGTTCAGCCCCGGCCGTTCGAAGACCTGGTTCGGATCATGGCCCGGATTCGCGGGGAGGGCGGGTGCCCCTGGGACCGGGAGCAGACGCACGCCTCACTGAAGCCCTACCTCATCGAGGAGACCCACGAGGTCATCGAGGCCATCGACCGCGGCTCCTTCGAGAGGCTCCGCGAGGAGCTGGGCGACCTGCTCCTCCAGGTCGTCTTCCACGCGGAGATCGCCGAGGAGGAGGGCCGGTTCACCATCTGGGACGTCATCGGCTGGATCCACGAGAAGCTCGTAAGGAGGCACCCCCACGTTTTCGGCGACGTGGAGGCGGACACCCCGGAGAAGGTCCTGCGCAACTGGGAGGCCATCAAGCTGGAGGAAAAGAGCCGGGAGAACGGGGAGGGGGCGCCGCCGCCCTCCGTCCTGGACGGAGTCCCCGCCTCCCTGCCCGCCCTCCTCAAGGCGCAGCGGGTGCAGACCAAGGCCGGGCGCGTGGGCTTCGACTGGAAAAGGCCCGAGGGGGCCCTCGAGAAGGTCCGCGAGGAGATCTCCGAAGTGGAGAAGGCCCTCCGGGCCGGGGACCGCGACGCCCTCGCCCGGGAGCTGGGGGACCTCCTCTTCTCCGTCGTCAACGTCTCTCGCCACCTGAAGATCGACGCCGAGGGGGCCTTGCAAGGGTCCGTCGCCCGGTTCATGCGGCGCTTCCGGCGCATCGAGGCCTCCCTGGCCAAGCGGGGCCTCACGCCCGACCAGGTGGACCTCGCCACGCTGGACGCCCTCTGGGAAGAGGCCAAAGAGAAAGGCTGATCGAGATCGCCGTCCCCCCGGCCCTTCTCGCCCTGGCGTCGATGGCGGTACAGTCCCTGAGCGACTGCGTCTACAAGCGCGCGCAGGTCAAGGGGGCCGTGCCGGAGACCTTCCTGGTCTATCAGTCGTACAGCTTCGGCCTGACGGCCCTGGCGTGCCTCGGCACCCTCTCCTTTTTCTACAAGCTCGCCGCGCGGGAGGGCGTCCCGGCGTCGGCCCTGATGTTCATCCAGTTCTCTTTCTTCTCCCCTTTGGCCATGGCCTGGGCGGCCTTGCGGCGGCGCTTCGCGTGGCACCCGGCCTCGGCGGCCC
>JACPRG010000089.1 GCA_016190025.1 Candidatus Tectimicrobiota bacterium | reverse complement strand
GGGCAGTTGGGATTTTCTTCGACCTCCACCCAGATCTGAGGCAACGCGCGTCCTCTTTTTATCCAAACTTAGGGCTCGATGATCCGGAAGCGGACGGGGATCTGCGCCCAGGCGCTCCGGGCTGGTCGGCCCCCTTCGAAAGCGAACCGCCAGGAGGCGGCCGATTCGGCGGCGGCCCGGTCCAGCGACCCGAACCCGGAAGACTGCGCGAGCAGAACCCTCCCGACCCGCCCGTCGGGCAGAACCTCCACGCGCAAAAGCACGCTCCCCTCTTCTCCGCGTCTCCGGGCGTCGGGAGGGTAAGGCGGGAGGGTCTTCTTGAGAACCCGGATGCCCGCGGGGCTTACGGCCGCGCTCTGTCCGTGCTCCGTCCGAGAGGAGCGGGAAAGACCGTTCAGCGCCGCTCCCGCCCCTGCGGTGTCCGCCGCGGAGATAGAAAAATCCACCATTCGGGCCGCGCGCAGCGGGGGAGGGGGGGGCTCTGCGGCCGGCGGGGCTTCCGTCGGGCCGGACCCGCGCGAGACCCGCGGTGGCGGGGCGGCTATCTTTCCCGGTGCAGGCGGGGGCTTCTGCGGGCCGGCCCGCGACAGTCGGGGCGGGGGGATGTCCGGCCTCTTCGCCTTGGCCGTCGCCAGGTCGCGCAGGAGGGTGGGGGCGGGCGGCGCGGCCTCGAGCCGGCTCGCCGGCCGCCGCGCTTCCCGCGCCGCGCCGGGGGGCGGATCGGGCGCGCCCTCCGGTCTTTGCGGGTTGGCGGCCTTTCCGGCCAGCCTGGCCGCCCGCGCTTCACCGGCCGGCTCGATCCTCAGGCGGACCCTGAGCGCAGGCGGCCCCTGGAAGTCCAGGAGGGCCGCTCCCCAGGGGAGCGCCAGGGCGTGGAGGACCGCCGAAACGCCCACCATCACCCACGTGAGACGACCTTGCAACGGGGGGCCGGATCGTTTCATCAACTGATTCCGCCGCCTCCCTTTACTTGGGGCTTCCGAACTCCATCCTGAATCCTCCCAGCACGGCGACGCCGGGCGCGGTGAATCCGAAGACCTCTTCGTAACCCTCGTCCAGGAGGTTTTGCGCCTGGACTTCGAGCCGCAACGCCTGGACCCCGGGCGGCTTCCAGGGGAGCAGGTAGGAGAGGCTGAGGTCCACCCGCTCGTACCCCGGCAGGGTGACCCGCCGGGCCGGGGAGGAGGAGAAATCGGCGTCCGCCGCGTCCCCGACGACCAGGAGCGTGAGCGCGCCCCTCAGCCGTTCGCCCCGGTAAGCGATCTGAAAGGACCCCCGGTGCTTGGCCCGCCGGATGAGCTCCTCCCCCTTGGCGAAGGCCGCGCCTCCCACCCCTCCATCGTCCAGGACTTCGGAGTCCGTGTACGTGTAGCCTCCGGTGAGGGAAAAGCCGAGGCCCGCAGAGACGGTGAGGGTGAGCTCCACGCCCTTGGCCTCCGCCTCCTGGACGTTCACGAAGTTCGGCGTCGCCCCGCTCACGAAGGTGATGAGGTCGGTGAAGCGGTTGTGAAAATACGTGAAGCCCAGGCGGACCCGCCTTTCCCACAGGTCCTGGTCGAGGCCGAGCTCCCAGCTCTTTGAGCGCTCGGGGTCCAGGCCCGGGTTTCCGGTGAAGCCGCTCCCCCCGAACACCTCGGCGAACGTGGGCGCCTTGATGCCCTCGGCGTAGACGCCCCGCAGCTTGGTCCCCCGCTCGGGGATGAGGTAGGCCAGGGAGAGCTTGGGGCTGGTCGCGCCGCCGAAGTTGCCGTTGTGGTCGAACCGGAAGCCCGGGGTGAAGAAGAGCCGGTTCTGAAAGGAGAGCTGGACCTGGCTGAAGAGGGCGTAGTTGGTCCGGGACTCGTCCAGGGCGCTCCGCGTTCCGGCGCTGACGGAGGTCTGGTCGAAGGACTCCCTTTCCGCTGCGAAGCCGAGGGTCGGCCGGGTTTCCCACTCCTCAGCCGCCCAGGGTCCGAAGTGCCAGAGATAGTCGGCCGAGACCCTGTCTTCGTCGGTGTCTGACCGGAAGCTCCCGAAGAGGTCCACGCCGGCGTCCGCCGGGTCGTCGAAGACCCGGTTCTCATGGTAGTAGCCGAGATGGAGGACGTGGCGCCACCAGGGCAAGACCTGGGCCTCCGCCCGCGGGGCCACAAGCAAGCGCTGGCGGTCCGTGAACTGGTTGGGGTCGGGGGTGTCGAAGCGGTCTCCCGCGCCGGCGGTGGGGAAATGAAAACGGGACTCGGAGTAGCGCAGGGAGAGCCGCGCCTCGAGCCGCTCGCCCGCGGAGTAATGGGCCATGGAGGAGACGGCGGTGTTCCGGAAGGCGTTGTTCACCTTCAGGATTCCGTCGGTGTCCGTCCGTCCGGCGCCGAGGGAAAAGCCGAAATCCCCCTGGCCGAACTGGAAGCCGGCCCGCTCCTCGAACGTCTCGAAGCTGCCTCCCTGGAAGGAGACCTCGCCCGATGGGGCGCCCCGGCCTTTGCGCGTGAAAATCTGGATGACCGAGGCCATCGCCTCCGAGCCGTACAGGGCGCTCTGAGGGCCGCGCAAGATCTCGATCCGCTCGATGTTGTCCACGCTCAGGTCGGAGAAGTCGAACTCTCCCCCCGCCGTGTTGACCTTGACGCCGTCGATGAGCACCAGGTTGAAGTCGGACTGGCCGCCCCGCGAGAAGACGGAGGTGGCGCCGCCGCGGCTCCCCGACCCCACGACGGCGAAGCCGGGCACCCGGCGGAGCGCGTCACGGATGTCCGTCCCGGCCGCCCGCAGGTCTTCGTGGGTGAGGACCGTCACCGGATTTGCGACCCTTTCCAGCGGCTCCGGGGTCCGGGTCGCCGTCACGACCACCTCGGGCAAGAGGACGTCCTGCTGAGACAGGGCGGAAGGGGGGGCCCAGAGGGTTGTCATGCAAGACAAGAGGACCGACAGGGCGGCCCTTCGCCAGGGATGACCGGATGAGCTTCGAGAGACGGCCTGAGGGATGCGGCGTTGGTTTGGCACGGTCTTGCTCCTTTCCCCTCGGAAAGAAACTTGGAGGTGGGGTCGAGGAGGTCTCCTGGCTCACGGATCGTCCTACTCCCCGCGCCTTCCCGCCCGTTGGGGCAGTGGCGGATTGCGGGTTTCGTCCCCGTCCACAGTTGCGGGGCAGCCGCGGGTTCGCCGAAGTTCCGGCCCACCGCGTTCCCTCGTTCCGACCCCGGAAAAAACTTGCGTCCGGCAAATCGTGGCAAGGCGTCATTCCCTGCGCGTGTGAGGAAGGCGTTCGTTCAGCATCTCGGCGCTCCTTTGTTCCCGTTCGGGTTGCCGGTTTTTTCGGCGGACGCGGCCCGCGGGGGGCTGACGGGCAAGGCGTCGACGGGGAGCAGGTCGGCGAAGTAGCGAACGTCCCTCAACACCACCTCGCCGACGCCGACGCCGACGGGCCGGCGGAAAACCGGTCCATCGTAGACGAAGGAGTGGAACTCCCCGTTCTCTCCGCACGGGTCGACGCCCTCGGGCAGGTCGCGGACCAGGTCGGCGTCCATCGCGCGGCCGGCGAAGCCCTCTCCCAGCTTCCGGGCGTCCACGCAGCAGAGGTACGCCTTGAAGCCCAGGCCGATGAACGTCCGCGCCATCTCGGCCGTGTCGCGTCCCCAGATGGGGAAGAGGGCGCTCATGCCGACCTTCGCCAGGTTGCGCTCGCGGTACTCGCGCAGGTCCCGCAGGAAAATGTCCCCGAACGCGACGGTCCGCACGCCGTCCTCTTTGTACCCGAGCATCGCCTCTTCCATCGCGGCCTCGTAGTCCTGGTTGCTGCACCGGTCCGCGGGGAGGTAGAGCTTGTGAAGCGGCGCCCCGACGGCCGCCGCCTGCCGCTCCAGCAACTCCGCGCGCACGCCGTGGTGGCTGACGCGGTCATACCCCCCGGCGACCGTCGTCAGCAGGGAGTGGATCTCGTAACGGCCGCTCCGGCGGAGTTCGAAGAGGGCCAGCGCGCTGTCCTTCCCCCCGCTCCACGAGAGGACGATCTTTTCCTTTTTCCCCACGGTTGAACTTCCCCTCTCCGGCCTCACGCCGTCTCCCCCTTCGGCCCCGGCGGCCGCTCGGGTATCACCATCCGGCGCTTCCCGTCCGCGATGACGGAGACGGCGACCCGGTAGACCGGGCCGAGGACCTCGGGGACGAGGACCTCGGAAGGCTCGCCTTCCGCGGCGATCCGCCCCTCGTGGAGAAGAAGCATGCGGTCGGCGAAGCGCCCCGCCAGGTTCAGGTCGTGGAGGACGGCCACCACGCACGTATCCGCGCCGCGGCGGGCGCGCTCGAGCAAAAGGAGCGCGTGATGAAGGTCCTGGTCGGCCGTGGGCTCGTCCAGAAGGAGGAGGCGGGGCTGCTGGGCCAGTGCCCGGGCGAAGAAGACCCGCCGCCTCTCCCCCCCGGAGAGCTGCGTCACCGGCCGGTTGGAGAGGGCGAGGGCGCCGGTCTCCTCCAGGGCCTCCCGCGCGATGTCGAAGTCTTTGGGGGATTCGGCGTCCCGCCACCCCAGGTGGGGGTGCCTCCCCATCAGGACGACTTCGAGGGCGGTGAAGGGGAAGGTGACGTGGGCCTGCTGCGGGAGGTACGCCACCCAGCGGGCGCGCTCCCGGTCCCCCAGAGAGAGCAGGTCCCGGCCGCCGAGAGAGGCCGACCCCGAAGAGGGCCGCAGCAGTCCCGCCAGGCACCGCAGCAGGCTCGTCTTCCCGGCGCCGTTCGGGCCGACGACCGCGACCGTCCGGCCGGGAGTGACCGCGAGGCTCACGTCCCGGAGGACGGCCCTCCTCCCCAGGGATGCGGAGATCCCCCGGACGACGAGCCCCCGGCCGCCGTTCATCCCCGCACCTCCCTGTGCCGGAGTAGAAGGACCAGGAAGGCGGGGGCGCCCAGGAGCGCCATGAGGACGCCCACCCGGAGGTCGTAGGGCCGGGCGGCGATCCGCGAGAGCCAGTCCGCCAGGCCCAGGAGGACGCCCCCTCCCAGAAAGCTGGCCGGCAGGAGACGGCGGTGGTCCGGCCCGACCACCCCGCGCGCCATGTGGGGGACCATGAGCCCCACGAATCCGATGATCCCGCTGAAGGCCACGGTCGCCCCGGTCACCAGGCCGTTCAGCCCCAACAGGACCCACCGGAACCGCCGGACCGGAAGGCCGAGGCTCCGGGCTTCGTCCTCGCCCAGCAGCAGGAGGTTCATCGCCCGTCCGGCCCAAAGGGTGGGGACGACGCCCGCCAGAACGAAGGCCGCCAGCACGCCGACCTCCGTCCAGCCCCGGACCTCCAGGTCCCCTGCCAGCCAGAACAGGATGGCCCGCAGCCCCTCGACCTGGCTCGTGTGGAGAAGGGTCAGCGAGATGAGGGCGCCGCACAGGGAGTTGACGGCGAGCCCTGCCAGGAGCAGGACCAGCAGGTGCTCCTCGCGCCGCGCGTGTCCCAGGGCCAGGACGAGGACGGAGATGCCCCAGCCCCCCAGGGCGGCCATGAGGGGCGTGGTCCAGGGCCCCGCGAAGGCGAGCCCCAGGAAGATGGCCAGGACGGCCGCCAGCCCTCCCCCGGCCGAGACCCCCAGGAGCGCCGGGTCCGCCAGCGGGTTCCGGAACGCGGCCTGCATCCAGACCCCGCAGACCGCGAGCCCCCCTCCCACGAGGACCGCCTTGAGCGCGCGGGGGAGCCGGAGCCGCAGAAGAATGGCCGTCTCCTCCGGGGTCGCCCCGGAGTTCACCGGGAAGCCGATGGCCCAGAGCAGGGTCTTGACCGTCTTGCCGAGGTCGATGGGCACGGGGCCGCTGGCGACCCCGAGGAGGATCACCCCCGCCAGGGCGGCCAGGCCCAGCCAGAGGGCGTGGGTTTTCACGGGGCAGCCTCCCGGAGCTTGCCCGCCAGGACGCGGACCGCGCGGGCCGCGCTGGGGGAGACGGAGGTGAGGAGCCTGGAGGGCATCACCACCTCCGCCGGCCCCGGCCGCCTTCCGGCCGCGCGGAAAAGCTCCATCAGGAGGGGGTCGAGGGGCGTGAAGGAGATCCTCAAGAGGACGTCGGGCTTCAGGGAGAGCGTTTCCTCCGAGGTCAGCCTGCCGATCCCGGAGAGCCTTTCGGCGGCCACGTTCACCCCGCCGGCCCTGCGGATGAGGTCGTCCACGGTCGTCCCGCGTCCCTGGGTGTGGCCTCCCGGACCGGCAAAGAGGACGCGCGGCTTCCTGGCCCCCTCCCGGTGAAGCCGGGCCGCCTCCTCCAGTGTCTGCTCCATCCGTTCCAGGACCTCCCGGCCCCGCTCCGCCTCCCCGACGGCGGCGGCGACTTGCCGCACGTTTTTCCGGACCCCGTCGAGGGAATCGAACCCGGAGAGGGTGACCACCCGGCAGCCGAGCGCCCGGAGGGATTCCACCTTCCCGGGGTCGTTGAACGTGGAGGCCAGGATGAGGTCCGGACGCAGGCGCGCCACTTCCTCGATGCTCCCCGCCGAGTGGCGGGGAAGGGAGCGGGCGCGGTCCGCTACGTTGGAAAACTCGGGGTTCGCCGAGAGGTAGGTCAGGGCCGCGATGCGCTCGGGGCGCACCAGGTCCAGCAGGATCTCATCCGCCCCCAGGCTGAGGCTCACGATCCGGGAAGGCTTGGAGGGGGACGGAGCGCAGACGGGGGGGAGCGATTGGATCGAGCGGTGAAGGTTCAGGGCGGCCCAGAAGAGGAGAAGCGCCGTCCCCCCGAAAGAGGCGGCCCGCCGGGGGCCTCGGAATAGGGATCGTGTGCCCTGTGGGGCGCTGGGACTCGGGTTCTCGGACAATTCCTGCTTTCTCCCCCTCGGGAGGATTCCCGCAGGTTTCGCCGGCCGAGGTCTCCTGGCTCACGGATCGCCCTACTTCCCGCGCCTTCCCGCCCCTTTTCATCGGGTGATGGGGCAGTGGCAGATTGCGGGTTTCGTCCCCGTTCACAGTTGCGGGGCAGCCGCGGGTTCGCCGAAGTTCCGGCCCACCGCGTTCCCTCGCGCCGCCGAACTCAAAATACAGTGTAACCGATGGGGGCGCGTCCGTCAACGGCCGGTTTTCCCGGCCCCTTCCCGCTCGGCGCGCCTTTTGGGCGTCAGAACAGCAGGTGGCCGAAGCGCTCCCAGCGGACGTTTTGGGGGAGCAGGCACGGAAGGCCGGGCTCTTTGCAGGACCAGTAGATGATGAACGCCTCCCCCCGGACCTTGTCCAGGCTGAGAAATCCCCAGGCCCGGCTGTCCAGCGAGTTGTCCCGGTTGTCCCCCATCATGAAGAGGTGGCCGTCGGGGACGCGGACCGGGCCGAAGCGCTCCCGCGTCGGGAAGGCGCCCTGTTCCCCCACCTCGTCGTACTTGGCGTAGGGCTCATCGAGGGGCTTGCCGTTGATCAGGACCTCCCGGCCGCGGACCTCCACGACCTCGCCCGGCAGTCCGATGACCCGCTTGATGAAGTCCCGGCTCTCGTCCCGGGGGAACTTGAAGACGACGACGTTGCCGCGCTGCACGTCCTTGAACCGGAAGTGGTAATCGAAGGGGAGCAGGTGGGTCAGGCTCCGGATGGCGTCCCCCAGGATGGGCACGACCTCGAACATCTCCGCCAGGTCTTCTTTGTTCCACGTCCGGTAGAGCAGTTTGTTGACCAGGATGTGGTCGCCGACCTGAAGGGTCTCCTTCATGGACCCCGACGGGATCTTGAACGCCTGGACCACGAACGCCCTCAGAAAGAGCGCGAGGAGCAGAGCGAAGAGGATCGCCTCGGTGTATTCCCGCAGGACGCTCCTCTTCTTGGTCTTCACCTTTTCCGGTTGGGAGGGGAGGGCGCGCTTCTCTAAAGCCTTGGACGAGTTCACCTTTGCCATGTCGTCACCGATCTCGCTGCGAAATGTGAGGGGCCACGCCGGGCTCAAAGGCTGGCGCCCGCGATCACCGGCGCAGGGGGCTCCCTTTCGGTCCGGGTTGCCATTATACTGCTCTCCGGCCCCGGGGGGCGAGAGGCGGGCGCGTCAGCTCGACGCGCCCTGCGAGACGTTCAGCACCGCCATGAAGGCCTCTTGCGGCACTTCCACGCGCCCCACCCGCTTCATCCGCTTCTTGCCTTCTTTCTGCTTCTCCAGGAGCTTGCGCTTGCGGGTCACGTCCCCCCCGTAGCACTTGGCCGTGACGTGCTTGCGGAGGGGCTTGACGGTTTCCCGGGCGATGACCCGGCTGCCGATGGCCGCCTGGATCACCACCTCGAACAGCTGCCGGGGGATGATGTCCCGCATCTTCTCCACCAGGGCCCGGCCGTGAAAGTAGGCCTTCTCCTTGTGCAGGATCAAAGAGAGGGCGTCCACCGCCTCCGCGTTCAGCAGGATGTCCAGCTTCACCAGGTCCGAGGGCCGGAAATCGCAGGGCGCGTAATCGAACGAGGCGTATCCCCGGCTGACCGATTTCAGCCGGTCGTAAAAGTCAAAGAGGATCTCCGACAGGGGGAGCTCGTACTCCAGCAGGGCGAGCTGGGCGTCCAGGTATTCCAGCCGCCTCTGGATGCCCCGCTTCTCCTGGCAGAGTCTCATGATGGCCCCCAGGTACTCGGAGGGGACCACGATGGAACCCAGGACGTAGGGCTCCTCGATTTTGGCGATGCGGCCGACCGGAGGGAGCCCGATGGGGTTGTTCACGAAGGTCGTTTGCCCGTCGGTGGTGGTCACCCGGAAGGCCACGGTTGGGGAGGTGGTCAAGAGGGTCAGGTCGTATTCCCTCTCCAGGCGCTCCCGGATGACGTCCATGTGCAACAGGCCCAGGAAGCCGCACCGGTAGCCGAACCCCAGGGCCGCCGATGTCTCCGGCTCATAGGTGAAGGCCGTATCGTTGAGGTGGAGCTTCTCCAGGGCCGCTTTGAGCGACTCGAAATCGGTCCCCTCCACCGGATAGAGCCCGCAGAACACCATGGGTTTGGGCTCCTTGTACCCCGGGAACGGAGAGGCCGTGGGCCGGCGGGCCTCCGTGACCGTGTCCCCCACCTTGACGTCGCCAATTTCCTTGATGCCGGCCATCACGTAGCCCACCTCCCCGGCCGAGAGCGCCTCGGCGGGCCGCAGCGCCGGCGTGAGCACGCCCACCTCGTCCACCTCGTAGCGCTGGCCGGTGACCATCATTTCAATATTCATCCCGGGGCGGATCTCCCCGTCGAACAGCCGGACCAGGACGACCGCCCCCCGGTACGGGTCGAACCAGGAGTCGAAGACGAGGGCCTTCAAGGGGGCTTGGCCGTCGCTCTGGGGCGGCCCGATGCGCTGGATGATCGCCTCCATGAGCTCCGGGACGCCCCACCCCGCCTTGGCGCTCACGCGGAGGATCTCCCCTTCCTTCGAGCCGAGGAGGTCCATCATCTGGCGCGCCACCCGCTCGGGGTCGGCCGTGGGCAGGTCGATCTTGTTCAGGACGGGGAGGATGGCCACGTTGGCGTCCAGGGCCAGGTAGGCGTTGGCCAGGGTCTGGGCCTGGATCCCCTGGGCGGCGTCCACCACCAGGAGGACCCCCTCACAGGCAGCCAGGCTGCGCGAGACCTCGTAGCTGAAGTCCACGTGGCCCGGTGTGTCGATGAGGTTCAGGACGTACTCCCGGCCGTCCTTCGCCCGGTAGACCATCCGAGCCGTCTGCGCCTTGATGGTGATGCCCCGCTCGCGCTCGATGTCCATCGAGTCGAGGTACTGGTCCACCATCTCCCGGGCCGCCACCGTCTGGGTGATCTCCAGCATCCGGTCGGCCAGGGTCGACTTCCCGTGATCGATGTGGGCGATGATGGAGAAGTTCCGGATGAGGGAGAGGTTCATTCTGTGGGCGAAGGCGCGGCGAGGGCCTTTTTGAGGTCTTCGATGACGGGGACGGGCAGCGGGTCCACCCGGTTCAGGACGGCGAGATAGCAGCTCGCGAAGTCGCCCAGAACGATGAGGGAAAAAAGGCGCGCCAGCCGGCACCGGCCGCTAGACCGGACGCTGAGGCACGCCGAGACGTGGGGGGCGATCAGCTCCCGCGTGATCTCCCTCCGCCGGACCATGCGCCCGCCGTCCTCCTCGTCCTCCAGAAAGATCAGGGTGACGCACCTCCGGGTCAGCTCGGAGAGGGACGCCCAGGCGTTGATCTCGTTGTGGTCCAGCTCGGGCAACACGTTGGAGGACGCCCAGTTCTTGCTGTTCTCGTGGAACTGGCCCCGCCAGCGCAGGGCCACGGCGTCGGTCCGGTCCTGGACGCCGTACACCACCGGGACCCGGCCGCGCAGGGAAGCCGCCAGGCGCTTGGCCTCATTTTCCCGCGCCGGGACCTCCGGGCCGTACGCCCGGACCCACTCGCGCATCCGCTTGCCCGTCTCTTCGATGGCGGCGCTCGGGTCGGGCGCCAGCCCCAGCCCCGCCAAGAGTCCGAGGGCCGGCAGAAAGAGGTGCCCCAGCGCCTGACGCGGCGGGAGCCCCCGGGGGATGATGAGCACGGTCTTGCCCGCCCGGCGGCATTCTTCCCCCAGCGCGCCCCCGCTCGTGACGCCCACGACCTCGGCTCCCCGGTGGAGCGCGTCCGCCAGGGAGGCCAGGGTCTCCTCCGTGTTGCCCGAATAGCTCACGGCCACGAAGAGGGTGTCCGGGCCGACGAAGCCGGGGCAGGCGTAGGACCGGTTGACGACCAGCGGGACCGCCAGCGAATCGGCCAGATGGGACCGGAGCAGGTCTCCGCCGATGGCCGACCCGCCCATGCCCGAGATCACCACGTGGCGGAAGCCGCCGGGAGGCGCCCCCCCCGGCAGCCGGGCCTCCCTCGCCAGCGCCGCGGCCTCCTTCCATTGTTCGGGCCACCGGCGCAGGAGCGTGAACATGCCGTTGGGGTCCCGGCGGGCGACCTCTCCCGGGTCGTCCAGGGTGTCCGCATCCTGGTGGGGCTTCTCCGCCATTGGGCTCTCTCCCCCGGGCATGAAATGATGGATCTGCCGGTCGCGCCGGATCTTGCCGAAAAAAATCCCTTTACAGCCGGGCGGCCAAAGGGTAAAGTCAAGGTAGTGCCCGACCGGTAAGTTGTCAAACCGTGCACATTCGATGCGCAGGTTCAAGAAAAAAGGGTGGCTTACGCGTGTCGCGCAGCACGGAAGTTCCAAATTCTCTCCCCCTCGGGCCGATCCGGCTTTTGACGTTGGGGACGCGGGACCGGCGCGCCGGAGGGTGGAGTGCGGCCCTGGCGGTCCTTTTGTTTCTCGCGGCCTCTTCGGGTCCGGCCGCCGCCCAGGAACACCCCTTCGGAAGCCGCCTCTTCGTCCGGGTCGCCCGGGCCTCGAAGCAGTTTGTGGTCAGCATCAGCACCACGGAGATGCTCCGCGGCTGGAACCTGCCGCACCTGGGGCGCTTTTTCGCCCCCTGGGGGGAGCGAGAACGGGGGAGAAACTTTCTCGAGCGGTTCGCGCCCGACTTCAGTGCCCGCGGGCAAAGCCAGCCCCGCCACAGCCTGGGCTCGGGCTTCATCGTAGACCCCAAGGGGTACATCCTCACCAACTACCACGTGGTTGAGCGATCGGGGGTCATCAAGGTCACGCTGGAAGACCGGAGCGAATACGAGGCCCGGATCGTCGGCACCGACCCCAAGACCGACATCGCTCTTCTGAAGATCGACGCGGGACGGCCCCTGCCGACGGGCCGGCTGGGGGACTCCGACCGTCTGGAGGTCGGGGAGTGGGTCATGGCCATCGGGAGCCCCTTCGGCCTGTCCCACACCGTCACGGTCGGCGTCGTCAGCGCCAAGGGCCGCGTGATCGGTTCGGGTCCTCTGGACGATTACCTCCAGACCGACGCCTACATCAACGTGGGCAACTCGGGCGGGCCCCTCCTGAGCGCCCAGGGAGAAGTCGTGGGAATCAACACGGCCATCGTCGCCGAGAGTCTGGGGGTCGGCTTCGCCATTCCGATCAACGTTGTCAAGGCCGTCCTGCCCGATCTCAGGATGTACGGGAGCCCCCGCCGGGGGTGGCTCGGCCTCGCCCTCCAGGAACTCACGCCCGCGTTGGCGAAGGGCCTGGGTCTGAACGGGCGGGACGGGGCGGTGGTGTCGGAGGTGACCGCGTCGAGCCCGGCGGCGGTGGCGGGGATCCGGAAGGGAGACGTGATCCTCGAGTTCAACGGACGGCCCGTCCGGGCCATGCGGGATCTGCCGAAATGGGTGGCCGCCCAGCGGCCCGGGACCCGGGCGCGCCTGAAGCTGCTCCGCGACGGCCGGCCGCTGGAGGTCGCCGTTCACGTGAGCTCGGCGGACGACGCCTGGGAGACGGAGGAAGAGGCCGGGCGGCGGCTGGGCCTCCGGGTGGCCCCCCTGACGAAACATCTGGCCAGCCGGATGGCCCTGGAGTCTCTGTCGGGCGTCGTGGTCGCCTCGGTGGAAGAAGGGAGCCTCGCGCAGGCGGCCGGGCTGCAGGAAGGAGACGTCGTTTTGGAGATCGACCGGAATCCCGTCTACGACCTGCGCGCCTATCGGCGTTTGATCCGCCGGTCGCTGGAACAGGAGTCGGTGTTGCTGTTGATCCGGCGCAACCGGAACTCGATTTTCGTGGCGGTGCGATCGTCCTGATCCCCCTTTTCCACCTTGCGGCGCCGATGCAGCCATCACCGTTTTCATCCGCCCGCCGCTGGCGGGCCGTCTGGGCGCTGGTTCTTCTGGCCCTGTGCGCGGACCCCGCCTCCCTCGCGGCCCAGTTCTCCCGGGAGACCCCCGTGGTGCTGGCCGCGCGGAACGTGGGGCCCGCCGTGGTCAACATCAACACGGAAGAGGTTCTGGAGAGGTCTCCCTTCTCCTCCCTCCCCGAGTTTTTCCCGCCGGAATTCGAGCGGTTTTTCCGCGGATTCGGCTCTCCCCAGCAGCAGAGGCGGCGCAGCCTGGGGTCCGGGGTGATCATCGATCCCAAGGGCTTCGTCCTGACGAACGAGCACGTCATCCGCAGGGCCACGCGGATCCAGGTCGCCCTGATCGACAAGCGGGAGTTCGAGGCCGAGGTCATCGGGGCGGACTCGCGCTCTGACCTCGCTGTGATCCGGATCCACGCCAGGGAGCCCCTTCCCTACGTCCGGATGGGCACCTCCGAGGACCTGATGCCGGGCGAGACGGTCATCGCCATCGGGAACCCCTTCGGCCTGGGCCATACGGTGACGACGGGCGTGATCAGCGGGATCCACCGGGCCGTCGCGCTGGCGGGCGGGGTCCGGTCCGACTTCATCCAGATCGACGCCGCCATCAACCCGGGCAATTCGGGCGGCCCGCTGCTCAACATCAACGGCGAGCTCATCGGCGTCAATACGGCCATCCGCGCCCAGGCGGAGGGGATCGGCTTCGCCGTCCCCATCGACCGCGTCAGGCGCATCGTGAACGACCTCGTCCAGTTCGGCGAGATCCAGCACGGGTGGATCGGCCTCGTCGTCCAGGACCTGACCGGGCCTATCCGCCGCCAGTTCAGCTATCCTGATGCGCAGGGGGCGTTCATCCGCCGCGTCATCCAGAACGGCCCCGCGGAGGCGTCTGGCGTCCGGCCGGGCATGATCCTGATGAGGATCGGGAGCAAGCCCGTGGAATCCCGTATCGACTATCTGTCCGAGCTATCCGGCTATACCCAGGGCTCCGAGATGGTTCTGCAGCTGTTCTGGGAGGGAGAGGTCATCGAGCGCCGGGTGGTCGCCCAGGCCATGACCGCCGAGGCGGCCGACCTCATGGCCCAGGACCGGCTGGGCATCATCGCCCGCGACCTCACTGCGCCCGTGAGGCAGCGCTACCAGATCCCCGTCCGGGACGGCGTGGTCATCGTCCAGGTCCTTCAGGGAAGCCCCGCCGCGCGCGTGGGTCTGCAGCCGGGGGACGTCATCCGCCGGATGAACAACCTGCAAATCCGCGGTTTCCAGGACTTCCAGAAGGCCATGGCGACGGGCCAGTACGAGCGGGATGTGGTCCTCCTGGTGCAACGGGGCCGCTACCGGGCCTTCGTCACGCTCCAGGCGCGCGGCTGAGTCGCCCGAGGCGCACCCCGAGAGAGACTCCCCCGTGTCCAAGAAGACCCGGAAAAAGCCATCCGCCCATCCCCCCAGGTCCAAGGAGAGCGCCTCTCGGACCCCTTCCGGAGGAACCGGACGCAGGCTGTGGGCCGCCCTGTTCGTCGTGGCCGTTCTGGTCGGGGGAGTCCTGGGCTGGCGATACTGGAGCCGGCCCTCCGCCGACCGCCTCGTCTCCCTCTACGTCAAAGGCGCCCAGGAGGCGCCGGTTCAAATCCGCGAGTTCTCGGACTACGGGTGACCGTGGTGCGGGGCTCTCCAGGCGGTGACGAGCGAGATCTTGAAGAAATACGGGGACCGGGTCAGCCTGGCCCACTTCGACTTTCCCTTGCGCCCGCTGACGTTTCAGGCCGCGGAGGCCGCGCGGTGCGCCGGGCGCCAGGGGAAGTTCTGGGAGTACCATGGCCTGCTCTTCCAGACGAGCCGCGACTGGACGCAAGCCCCGGCGCCCCGGAGGGCCTTTGACCGGATGGCCGCGGACCTGGGGCTCGACCCGCAGAAGTTCGCCTCCTGCGTGGACGCCCGCGCCGCGCGGGGAGAGGTGGAGCGCGACCGCGCCCTCGGCGAGTCGCTCCGCGTGGATTCCACCCCCACCTTCTTCATCAACGACAGGCGGTTCGTCGGGTATCTTCCCCCGGCCGAGTACGAGCGGGCGGTTCGCGCCGCGCTTCAGGAATCCGGCCGGGCCCGATGAGCGGGACGTCCCAGCCGCGAGAGGCCCTGCGGCTTCTCTGCCGCGTCGCGCTGGGGGCGGTGTTCGTCCTTTCGGCTGTCTCGAAGCTCATCTCGCCGGAGTCGTTCGAGGCCGTTCTGAGACAGCACCAGGCGCTTCCCGGCGCCTGGGTCCGTCCCTTCGCCCACGTCCTGCCCTGGGTGGAGCTCCTCAGCGGGACCTTCCTTCTCCTGGGTCTTTTCACCCGGGCGGCGCTGGCGGCGGTGGGAGTCCAGCTGGTGGTTTTCATCGGCGCGCTGGCCTCCGCCCTGGCGCGCGGGATCGATCTCACCGACTGCGGGTGCTTCGCCGGATTCGGCATTCGGGAGCCGCCGCCCGTGGCCCTCGCGCGAGACGCGGCCCTCCTCGCCTTGGCCGTCTGGCTCTGGAAAAAGCCCGCCCCCCGCTTCACGCTGGACCGTTGGCTCGGGGAAGGATGAGGGAAAGAAGATGCGGGGGGTAAAGGCGCCCCGCCTGGCCTCTTACGCATCCGCCTTGGGCATGGCGCCGGTGATGCGGAAGTCGTCGATGAGGAGAGCCGGGACGACGCAGGTCACCCCCGCGTCCCACGTGGCCCCGACGCGCTGTCTCTCGCGGCTCGCCGCCCGGATGCGGGAGAAGGCCTCCAGCATCCCCTGCGTGAACCGAAGGTTGCAGAGGGGGTGTTGAATCCGGCCGTCTTCCACCCAGAACGTCCCATCCCGCGTCATTCCCGTCATCAGGGCCGTGGGGGGGTGGAGGTAGCCGTTCACGTAGTGGAACCGGGTGATCCAGATCCCCCGCTCCATCCGGGAGGACAGGTCCTCCATCGGCGCGTCGCCGGAGGCGACAAAGAGGTGCCGGGGAAGGGGCTCGGCCGCGAGGTTCAAGCTGCCGGCGTGCCCCGTGGAGGGCGCACCGGCGCGGGCTCCCTGGGCGGAGTCCAGGGCCACCCCCCGGGCGACCCCCCTCTCGATGAGGTCGATGCGCCGTTTGGGGTTCCCCTCCGCGTCGAAGGGAAAAGACAGCCCTTCCGGGTCGGCGGCGTCGTCCCAGAGGGAGAACCCCTCGCCCGTGACCTTCTGTCCGATGCGCCCGCTCATGAAGCCCCGCCCGTCCAGGTGGGCCTGCGCGCCCAGACCGGTGAAGCAGAGCCACTCCAGGACCTCCGCGACGCAGGGGGGCTCCCAGAGCGCCACGTAGCGCCCGGGGGGGAGGATCCGGGGAGAGACGGAGAGGGCGCACTTTTTCACGGCCCGCTCGGAGAGGACGGCGATGTCCAGGTCCCCGACCCGGCGGCAAATCCCGTGGGCGTAGCCGGACGGGGTGTAGTGGCCCTCCCGCCGGCCCTCGGCGATAAGGCTTGCCTCTGCAGAGGTCCGGGTCGCGTAGGCGCGGAGCCCCGCCGAGTTGGCCGCGGCCCGCTCCTCCAGCCAGGTGGAAAAGACCCCCGCCAGGGTCTGGCCGCGTCGTCCCGCGGCCTCGAATGCCCGGGAGAGCGCCTCGGCCCGGGCCGCCGGAGGGAAGGACGCCGTCTCCTCGTCCAGGTATCCCTCGGGCGCTTCCCAGGGCTCGGCCAGGGGGCCGAGGTGTCCGGCCTCCGGCGAGGCCCGGGCGGCCTGAAGGGCGCTCTCCAGGGCATTCTGGACGGCTTCGGGCGTCAGGCGGTTGGTGGAGGCGACCCCGACCCGCCGGCCTTCGGCCGCCCGGATGGAGACCACGAGTCTGGACTCCTCGGCGCTCTGGTGGATGCGCGAGCGGGCGCACCGGGCGTAGCCCCCCGTGCGGCGGACGAGGAACGCCTCGACCCGGTCCGCGGGAGGGTCTTTCAGCAGGGTTTCCAGCGGGGAGAGGAGCCGGTCCCGGCCCAGCCGGGTGAAGCCGCCCGCTGCCATCAGCCGCTCCGGACCCGCACGCCCCGGAAGCGGGCCGGCGCGGCCCCGTGGCCCACGTGGGCGATCTGGGGGGGCACCCCTTTGCCGCAGTTGGGGAGCCCCCACATTTTCCATTCGGAGGCGTTACAGACGGCGTCGCACGACTTCCAGAACTCCGGCGTGACGCCCGAGTAGATGGGGTTTTTGTAGACCGCGCCGAGGCGGCCGTTTCGGATCTCCCGGGCGAGCTCGCAGCCGAACTGGAAGTGCAGCCGCTGGTCGTCGATGCTCCAGCTTTTGTTGGTTTCGAGGTAAAGCCCCCGCCGGGTGTCCGCCACCAGCTCCTCCAGCGTGGGTGCCCCCCGGCCGCCGGGCTCCAGGTTGATGTTCACCATGCGGATGAGCGGAAGGTGCAGCCAGGAATCGGCCCGCATGCAGCCGTTGCTCTCCTCGCCCAGCTGGGCGGCGGCCTCCCGGGAGGTCATGTACCCGACGAAGACGCCGTTTTCCACCACGGGCGCGCGCCTGGGCCGGACCCCCTCGTCGTCGTACCCGTAGCTGCCCAGGGCCCCGGGGAGGGTCCCGTCGGCGTAGATGTGGATGAGGTCCGACCCGTAGCGGAAGCGCCCCCGCCTGTCGGTGGTGAGGAAGCTGCCGCCCGCCAGGCTGATCTCGTCGCCGAAGACCCGGTCCAG
>JACPRG010000084.1 GCA_016190025.1 Candidatus Tectimicrobiota bacterium | reverse complement strand
TCGAAACAGGGCCTTAACTCGCGCGTGACAGGGCAGGCCAGCACGTCCAATCAGGCCCAGCAGGACCGCGTGGCAAGCCAGAGCCCGCTCCCCGGCCAGCGCGTCAACCGGGGGACGGTGGTCAACCTCACCGTGTTCCGCTTCGCGCAGGCCCCGGCGGGCACGCAACCTGCGGCCGGTGGGGTCACGGCGCCCAGCGTGGTGAATCAGCCCTACCCTCAGGCAGGCCAAATGTTGTCCCAGGTCCGGCTAAATGTCCGGGTGGCTGGGTATCGGGAGACGCGGGATCCCGCCCTCAACAACCGCGTCGCGGCTCAGGTTCCCGCGGCGGGGGCCCAGGTGTCCGTGGGGAGCACGGTGGAGGTCACACTTTACGAGGTCCGCTTGGCCTCGATCTCGGCCCTTTATCGAGGGAAGGGCGGTGACGTCGTGGGGCCGGGGAGCCAGGCCACACCGGACGGCAAGATGGATGGTCACTTCAGCCTGACCTTTGACACCGGGGGTGTCCCAAGGGTTGTCAAGTATCTCCTCCTCGAGGCGGTAGACGCCCGGGGAAACCGCATCTTTGCCGCAGGGGGCTGGGACACCTCCCCCGGAGGGACCAACCGGATCCTGGGAGTCTATCGAAGCAACCGTCGCCTCAACCCGCGGGACCAGGCCATCTCAGACCCGGTCCAGGGAAGGGTTGCCTACGAAGTTTACGGGCATGACTCCGGCTATTTCAGGCCTGGGCAGAACTTCCGTCTGACGGTGGAGTTCACCGACAGGGGAAAGGCCTCCGCTTTCGCCCGGGTGGGGAGCAGGTGAGGAGGAGGCGCAAAACGGAAGGGCGCTTCTCCGTCGCCCGCTTCCCCGGCGACAGGCCGCGGCTCATGGGTGGAGGGGCTCACGCGTGGGCCTTCAGCTTCTCCCCCAGCTTCTCCAGCATGTCCCGCGTCATCGTTTCGAGACTGTAATCCGGCCTCCAGCCCCAGTCCTCCCGGGCGGCGCCATCGTCCACGGAGCGCGGCCACGAGTCGGCGATGGCCTGCCGGACCGGGTCCACCGCGTAGCGGATCGAGAAGTCGGGAACGTGCCTTCGGATCTCGGCGGCCAGGACCTCCGGCGTCAGGTTGATGGCCGCCAAGTTGTAGGCGTTCCGGTGCCGGAGCCGCGAGGGGTCCGCTTCCATCAGCGAGATCGCCGCCCGGACGGCGTCGGGCATGTACATCATCTCCAGACGCGTGTCGGCCTGAAGAAAGCAGGTGTATCGTTTGTGCCGGATGGCCCCGTAGAAGATCTCCACGGCGTAGTCGGTCGTCCCGCCGCCCGGCGGGGCGACGTGGGAGATGATGCCCGGGTACCGGACGCCCCGTGTGTCCAGGCCGAACCGCGCGTGGTAGTACTCGCACAGGAGCTCGCCCGACACCTTGGTCACCCCGTACATGGTTATGGGGCGCAGGGGGGTCTCCTGGGGGGCGCGCTCGCGGGGGGTGGAGGGCCCGAAGACGCCGATGCTGCTCGGGAAGAAGACCGCGCAGCGGCTCTGCCGGGCGACCTCGAGCACGTGGTAAACGCCCCCCGTGTTCACGCTCCAGGCCACGTGGGGCTTCTCTTCCCCAACGGCGGAGAGCAAGGCCGCCAGGTGGTAGATGGTCCCCACGTCGTATTTCCGGACCACCTCCTGGATCTGGTGAAAGTCGGTGCAGTCCACGTGCTCGAACGGCCCGTCGGCCTCCGGCGCGCCCGGCCGCATCATCCGCAGGTCGGACGCCACCACCCGGTCGCTCCCGTGGCGCTCCCGCAGGGCGGGCGTCAGCTCCGAGCCAATCTGGCCGAGGGCCCCCGTGACGAGGACTCTCTTCATCGGCGGTCTCCCGGGAAGCAGCGCGAGCGACACACCCGATTCGACCGGTTTTCATCCCGCGCGCGCTCGCGCACCTCAGGTGTACCCGGCCGGGGAGCGGATGTCAAAGAGCGGGCGTCAACGAGACGGCGCGGTCCGGGGCCACCCTTGCATGTCCTTAAATTCCCGATGGGCGAAAAAGGGCGCGCGGCGCATATTGGCCTTGTGGCGCCGCGGGGCGGGCGCGGAAGTTCCATGGGGGACCTGGGAAAAGGCTCAGTCACGTCAACCGCCGGGCGAGATGTTTTCTGGGAATTCCTCCCCGGATCTGATCTGGATCATGTCTCAGGTCAGGAAGAAAGGGTAAAATAACCTGTTAAAGGCCGAATTTTGCCCAGACTCTCACAAAAGCGTTGTCTCAGACCAGCGGGCCTGATCCCGCATCCAAACCAAGCACTTCAAGAGGGGGGGAGTTTCCTTTTTCAAATTTCATCAACGGTACAAGTTCGGTAAGCACAAGCCGATTGCGGCCGCGTTTTCGCTGAAAAGAAAGACCCGGTTTTCCGGCTTCTTTCAACGATTCGGCCCCTAGGGACGCCCCTCCGGGCGGGGCCGCCGAGAGGAGGTTTTGTCCTGATGATTCACACGCTCGGAAGCGTCATCGCCTTTACCCTTTTGTTCCTCACCCCCTGGCCGGCGGGCGCGTACGAAACCGGGGCTGTCGCCGACGGCGGCGCGGTGGCCGGGCGCATCGCCTTTCAGGGAGAGCCGCCTCCCGCCGTCAAGCTCCTCATCACGAAGGATCACCCCGCTTGCGGGCAGGGACAGATCGAGCGCAGAGAGGTGGACGTGAAAGACGGGGCGCTGCGCGGCGCGGTGGTGTACCTGGAGAAGGTGGAGAAGGGCAAACCGTTCTCCAAAGAGGCGATGAACCCCGTCATTGACCAGCAGAAATGCGCATATGTCCCCGCTCTCCAGGTCGCCGCGAACGGCGCCAACGTCACCATCCTCAACAGCGATCCGGCCCATCACAACATCCACGCCTACGAGCTGATCGGCTCGGCCCGCCGCTCCATGTGGAACATCTCCCAGCCAAAGCTCAGGCGGAAGGTGGAGAAACAGCTCCGGCTCAGACGAGGCGACGCCGTGCGAGTTGAGTGCGACGTGCAC
>JACPRG010000083.1 GCA_016190025.1 Candidatus Tectimicrobiota bacterium | reverse complement strand
GGGTTCCGGCCACCTCCTGTCCCTGCGCCAGGAGGTGCTCGACCAGGAACCTGCCTGCGAAGCCGGTCGCCCCTGTGACCAGAACCCTGATGCTCAATGGCCCATCCGTCGGCTCGGATTTGAGATCGGCCCTTTGTATCCAGCGCCGGGCCGCCGTTTTCCCCTTCGCCCAAAGCCCTCAGAATTTACCACATCCTGCCGGGAAGGCCAGAGTCGCCTGTAGGGCCGGGGGGGCGGTGCGCGCCGTCCTGCGCGCGCGGGCTGATTTTGGTAGACTGGCCTCCCGGGGAGTCCCGCGGAGAGAGCGCCGGGGTGAGGGACAGGGGTCGGCGACGGGCGGCGGCGTCCGGTTCGGCTCGCCGGGAGGACTGGATCGGAAGAACGAGAAAGGAGAGGGCATGGCCGATTTTGATGTCGCCGTTCTGGGCGGCGGGCCCGCGGGGTACGTGGCCGCGATTCGGGGCGCCCAGCTCGGCGGGCGGGTCTGCGTGATCGAGCCGGAGAGGGTGGGCGGGACGTGCCTCAACTGGGGCTGCATTCCCACCAAGAGCCTCATCGCCTCGGCGGAGGTGTTTCGCCTGGCGAGGCGGGCGGCCGAGTTCGGCGTGATCATCGAGGGGGAGGTCCGGGCCGATTTCGCCGCCATGATGGCCCGGAAGGACAAGATCGTCGTCGGGTTGGTCAAGGGCATCGAGGGGCTCTTCAAGAGCCATGGCGTCGCGCGCGTCGAGGGCCGCGGCGCGTTGAAGTCGGCGGGCCGTGTCCAGGTCGAGGGGCCGGACGGAAAGACCTCTGAGGTCAGCGCGGACAAGGTTCTCCTGGCCACCGGCTCCCGCCCCGCCCAGATCCCCTCGTTTCCCACGGACGGCAAGGACATCCTCTCCTCCGACGACGCCGTCGCCCTGAAGGAGGTCCCCGAGAGCCTCCTCATCGTCGGGGCCGGCATCGTCGGGTGCGAGTTCGCCTTCCTGTTCAGCGCCCTCGGGAGCGAGATCACGGTGCTGGAGATGCTTCCCCGGGCCCTCCCCACCGAGGACGAGGACATCGCGAAACTCCTGGAGCGCGAGCTGAAAAAGGAGAAGGTCCGCCTCATCGTCAACCAGAGGATCGACCGGGTGGAAAGCAAGGGCGGCTTCGTCGAGGCGAGGCTGGCCGGCGGTGAGACGGTGAAGGCGCAGAAGGCCCTCGTCTCCATCGGCCGGGCCTTGAATACCCAGGGCATCGGCCTGGAGGCCGCGGGCGTTGCCCTGGCGGACAAGGGGCACATCCGGGTCAACGCGCGGATGGAGACCAGCGCGCCCGGCGTGTACGCTGCGGGGGACGTGGCCGGCGGGAAGCTCCTCGCCCACAAGGCGAGCGCCGAGGGCATCGTCGCCATGACGAACGCCCTGGGGGGCGACAGGACGATGCGGTACGAGACCGTCCCCGCCGGCATCTTTACGCACCCCGAGATCGGCAGCGTCGGTCTCACCGAGGCCCAGGCCAGGGAGGCGGGGCGCGGCGTCAAGGTCGGCCGGTTCCCCTACCGGGCCTTGGGGCGGTCCCACGCGGCCGGGGAGATCGCGGGCGAGGTCAAGATCGTGGCCGATGGAGCGACCGGGCAGATCCTGGGGGTTCACATCATCGGGGCGAGCGCGGCGGAACTGATCCACGAGGCGGCCGTGGCGATGAGCTGGGAGCTGACGGTGGACGAGCTGGCCGAGACGGTCCATGCCCACCCCACCCTTTCCGAGTCCGTCATGGAGGCCGCCCACGCCGTCCGCGGTCTGAGCGTCCACCAGCCGAAGGCGTCGTAGAAGGGAAGGGGCCCGGCCGCTGGACGCCCGTCCGGAGGCCGGCCTCCGGCGGATCACCGGTCCGAAGGAGACAGTCCCCTGATGGCGCGGGTCAGAATAGCGCAGGTCAAGACCGTGGGCGTCGTCGGCGCCGGGACGATGGGCCACGGTGTCGCCTGGGTCTCGGCCCTGGCCGGCTACGAGACGCGGATGTTCGACGAGTTCCCGGACGCCCTCGAAGCGGGCCGCCAGAAAATCCTGAAAGGGTGGGAGCGAAGCATCGAAAAAGGCCGCCTGACGCCGGAGAGCCGGGACGCCGCCCTCTCCCGGCTGAAGACGACGGGCTCCCTGGATGACCTGAAGGACTGCGACCTCATCGTCGAGGCCGTTCCCGAGGACATCGACCTCAAGCGGCGGGTCTTCTCCCGGCTGGACGCCCTCGCCAGGTCCGAGGCCGTTCTCGCCACAAACACCTCTTCCCTCTCCATCACCCAGATCGCCTCCGCTGTCCGGTCGCCCGGGAGAGTGGTGGGCGTCCACTTCATGAACCCGGTCCCCGTTCTGGAGCTGGTCGAGCTCGTCCGGGGGCTCGAGACCGGCGAGGAGGCCGCGGCGGCCGCCCGGCGGTGGGCCGAGAGCCTGGGAAAGACTGTGGTCGAGGTCCGGGACGCCCCGGGCTTCATCAGCAACCGCATTCTCATGCCCATGATCAACGAGGCCGTCTTCGCCCTCTCCGAAGGGGTGGCGTCCGCCGAGGACATCGACCGCGTGATGAAGCTGGGGATGGGCCACCCCATCGGTCCCCTGGCGCTGTCCGACCTGGTGGGACTGGATGTTTGCCTCTCGGTCCTGGAGGTGTTGCACCGGGAGTTCGGGGACCCCAAATATCGTCCGTGCCCGCTCCTGCGGCGGATGGTGGCCGCCGGCTGGCTGGGCAGAAAGACGGGAAGGGGATTTTACTCTTATCCGGGTTAGCCGGGTTTCGGCGCCCGCTTCGGAGGGGGGAAGTTTTTCCCGGCATCGCGAGGAATCGGACGATGGAACCCAACGACAGGCAGCTCGGCCGGCTGGTCAGTCTGGTGGAATCTCTCCGGGAGCGGATCGACGCCCTCTCCGCCCGGCTGGCCCCGGAGGAAGAAAGGCGCTCCGCCGTCCTCTCCCCGCAGGACTACCGGGAGTTGCTGGAGACGCGCGTGCGCAGAGGGGTTCTCGGCTCAACCCTCCGGGTCGCGCTTTGGATCCTGGTTCTGCTGGCCTTGGGAATCGGGATGGGGGGCTGGTTTCTGATGGACCGGACGATCGGGCGGGAGGTCGGGTCGATAGAGCGGCGCCTCCGGGAAAAGGAGATCCCGCAGGCGGTTCGGGAATTCGTGGGGGGCCGTCTGGACGCCGTTGTTCAGGACAAGGCGAAGGAGCTGACGGAGAGCTTCCGGAGCGAGATCAACCGGGCTCGCTGGGAGCTGGCGGAGCGCTATCTGTCCTCGAACTCGAGGCTTCAGCAGATCCAGGGGCTTCACGTCCTCCGGGAGTCCGGCGACCCACGCACGGTGGACCGGGTTTTGAGGTTCATGCGGGAGAAGGGCGCCCTCGACCCCCTCTCGCTCGACCTGCGGCGGCTGAACCTGGATTACGGCGTTCAAGCCCTGCTGGCCCAGGGCTCGGAGGCGGCCCAGAGCGCCCTGCGCCAGGTCATCGCGGACCCCGGCTACGCCGCGAGCGTCCGGGCCGACGCCATGCGGGCCGCCTCGCTCCTGCAGGACCGAAAGGCCCTGCCCGCCTTTCGGGCGGCGCTGAGGGACTCGGACCGGGAGGTCCGGCTGGCGGCGGTCGAGGCGGTGGTGGCCCTGGACGCCCGCGAGACCTGGCCCTACCTGGCCGAGATGCTCGCCGAAGGAAAGGACCCCCGCGATTACCCCGCCGTCATCGACGCGCTGACGAAGCTGAAAGTCGCCCAGGCGGCCCAGGCGGTCCTGGAGGTCGTTCAGCGCACGACGAAGAACCCGGCCGACCTTCCCGCTCACGAGAAGACCCATGCCGAGGCAGTCGCCTACTTCCGGTCGCTGAAGGTCAAAGAGGCGCTTTCCGCCCTGTTCGACTTTCTCATGCACCCGGACCTGGAGATCCGCCTGCGCGCGGTGGCGGCCATCCGCGAGTTGACCGGCGCGAGCCTGGGGACGCTGGAGGAATGGAAGACGAAGGACGCCGACTGGCGCGTCGCGAAGGCGGCCGAGTGGCAGAGGCTGTCGGCGCCTCGCGCGCCGGAGGGGACCCCCGCGCCGGCCCTCGCCCCGGCTCCCGCCGCGCCGGCCCCTTCGTCTCCGTGAGACGCCTGGTACTTCCCGCGGCAGGGTGGCAGGGGGAAAAGGCTGAAACTTAATTTAAAGCCTCAATGGCCTATTTCTAACCTATTGAAAGGAAAATAGATATTTAGACGCAATATTCCGCCGGGCCGGTGCTGTCGGGTCTCGTTTGCGGGCGGGGGAGAGCAGGTGTGCCGGGGCTGGCTCACCACACGCGGAAAGCGGGCAGGTTGAAGGACGAGGTGGCCGCGAGCCGGACGATGGTGGGGGCGTAGGCAATCGCGATCAGCACCGCCGCTCCGGCGAGCCACGGCCACCACCGATCGAGGATCGCCGGGGCCTCGTCGGGGCCCGAGAGGGCCTCGGCGAAAGCGACCTCCGCGGTCGAGGGCTCCCTGGAGGCCGCCACCGTGCCTACGATGTTGACGAAGTAGAGGATGGCGCTGAGGAAGAGAATCGTCCCGCCGATCCCCACCAGCGGCAGGGCGGACTGCCACGCAGGCTGGAGATAGGGGGCCGCGCCGATCATCGTCCGCCGGGGCATCCCCATCAGCCCGAGGCGGTGGAGCGCGTTGGAGAAGATCGCCATCCCGACGAACCACAGCCAGACCTGAGCCAGCGCCGCGCGCCGGCTCCAGAGCCTGCGTCCCCGAAGCAGCGGCACCCACCAGTAGGTGATTCCCATGAACGTGAGGGTGACTGCCGTGCCGACGGTCAGGTGGAGGTGTCCCGGGATCCACGCGGTGTTGTGCACCACCAGGTTCAGGCTGAACGAGGCGTTGATCAGGCCGCCTATCCCGCCGAAGGCGAAGAGCACCATGGCGAGCACCTGAGCCGCAAGGGACGGGTCCCCCCAGGGGAGCTTGGCGAACCAGGCGAACCATCCTCTCCCGCCCCGCGCCCGCGCCCCGCTCTCCAGCGAGGCCACCACGTTGAAAAACGTCAGGAGGCTCGGAAAGAAGACCGCGAAGGTAAGGAAGGCGTGAAGCAGCTTCCAACCCTCCCCGATGCCCGGGTCGGTGAACTGGTGGTGAAAACCGACCGGGATGGAGAGGAGCAGGAACAGGAGGAACGAGACGCGGGCCAGCGGGTCGCTGAACAGGCGGCCTCCCGCCTGACGGGGGACCAGCGTGTACCAGGAAATGTAAGCGGGGAGCAGCCAGAAGTACACGATCGGGTGCCCGGTGAACCAGAAGAGGACCCGCGCCATCAGCGCGTCCGTCCCGGCGGTGAGCCCCAGGGACCAGGGGATGAGCATGAAGATCATCTCAGCGGCGAGGCCGAGCGAGGCGAGGGTCCACATCGCGAAGGTGACCAGCGCCATGAAGGCGGCCAGCGGCGTCCGGGCCCCGGGGTTCCGCGCCCGCCAGGCCCGATGCGTGAGGACCAGGTTCAGGGTGACCAGCCAGGTGCCGACGACGACCAGCGTGAGCCCGAGGTAGAAAGCCCAGTGGGCCCGCATGGGGGGGTAGAAGGTGAACAGGACCGTCGCCTCGTTCCCCAGCAGCGGAACCGCCGCCAGGACGAGCCCGCCGGTCATGAGCCAGAAGGTCGTCCAGGCCAGCGGGCGGGCGGCGAGCGGCACGCCCAGCGCCCGAGGGGTCAGGAAGAGCAAAAACCCGCTGATGAAAAAAGTCGTCCACACCAGGACGTTCAGCACCCCGTGGATGCTCAGCCCGTGGTAATAGGACCGAAGAAGGGGCGCGAGCCTGGGATAGAGGTCGATCCCGGCATACTCGAGGGCCTGAAAAAATCCGGTCGCCACGCCGCCGAAGAGGCTCGCCAGCGCGACGATGAGGTAGGCGGCCGTCAGCCGGTTCTCGAAAGCCGGGGCGTTTGTTCCACCCGCCGAGGTCATCCTGCCTAACTTCCCGTGGGGCGTTGCGTTGCGGGCCGCGGCTCGACGATCACCCTCCCCCACATGGTGTGGTGCGCGATCCCGCAGTACTCGTGGCAGACGAAGGGATACTCTCCGGGCCGCTCGAAGCGGGCCGTGACCCGCGACACCTGGCCCGGGAGGAGCATCACGTTGACGTTGGCGCCCTGGATAAGGAGGCCGTGGACGACGTCTCGGCTGGTGGCGATGAACTCGACGGTCGAGCCGGCGGGCACACGGATCTCATTGGGCGCGAAGAACCAGATGCCAGCGAGCATCCGGACCTCGTACCGTCCGGGCGCGACCGGATGGACCCCCGGCTTGTTGAAGGGGGCCGTCGTCGCGAGCGCGGCAGGGTTCACCCGCCCCTCGTCGGCGGGGAGGTGGACCCCCACGCCGAAGGCAGTCAGGAGGAGCGCGACCAGCATCCCCACCGGGATCGCGATGCTCGGAAGGATCCACGCCAGCTCGTAGAGGTAAACCCGGCTGCCCCGTTTCACCGGCTTCACCCCCTCCAGAGCTGGAAGTAGGCGTTGGCCCACAGGAGCACGAGGAGAAGCAGGTAGATCAAGATGAAAGCGAGCGCCCCCTTCGGGTGTTCGGGCTCCTCCACGGCCTGCCTCTCTTCCCCCCCGCGACCCTTGTCACCGTGGGTGTATCACAGTTGCCGCCCGTTTGTCACTGCCCTGCCATCCAGTGGCCGTGGGTCGGTTTGTGAATCAGCCCCTCGCTTCCTCCGGGGTCGCCGCCTCCCCCTGCGCCCGCTCAGTGACCCAGGCTGGTGATCGCCGCCACGCCTCCCACGATGAGGACGGCCCCCGTCAGGAGCCGGGAGTTGATCCGCTCTTTCTCCCTCAGGAAGATCCAGGCGAGCAGGATCACGATGAGGGGGAAGATGTGGACGATGGGCACGACGACGCTCACCGCGCCCAGCCGGAGGGCTTCAAAGGCGAAAAAGAGGGCAAGGCCGATCCCCAGGGAGGTGAGAAAGTAGTAGCCCAAGCCCTTGGGGTTGGCGTTGAATCGGGTTCCGGCGGGGAGCAGAGGGGCGATCAGGAACAACGTGAGGATGGCCCCCACCTGCGCGACCGCCATCCCCACGACCGAGGAGGGAATGAACGCCAGCCCCATTTTCCGGAGCGGGTTCGCCATGCCCAGGAAGAGGGCGCCGAAGAGCAGATAGAGGAAGCCGGATTTGTCCCGGACGCTTCCCCTCGGCTCGTAAGCCAGCACCCCGATTCCCACGACGATCGCCAGCGTCCCCAGCCACACCCAGGCGTTCGGACGCTCGCCCAAAAGAAGCATGGCCCCGGCCGCGCTGAACAGGGGAGAGGTCCCGATCACGGTGGCCCCGCGGGCCACGCCCAGCCGGGAGATGCCCAGGAAGTAAAACATCACGCCGATCCCCGGGTCGGCGGCGCCCGAGGCTAGATACCACCAGGACCCCCGGTTGAAGATCCCTGTCTCGGGGAAGAGCCACAAGAACAGGAAGCCGAAGATCGCCAGATGGACGACCGCCTGCACGAGGGAGCCGGTGTAGGGTGTCGAGTGGCGGAGCCCGAGGCGGACTGAAAAGTCCGAAACCGCAAAGCTGGCGGCGGCGTAGAGGGCGAGGGCGACCGGACCGTAAAGCATCCTGCTTCCCTTCATTGCCGGCGGGTCCGTCGCTTTCCCGCGCGTCCATTTCCGGAGGAGGGCAGCGTCAAAGACTCCGGGCGACTGTAGCAGACGGAAAAGGCGTTGTCACGCGGGGAGGGGACGAGGAAGGCGTTCGGAAAGGTTGCCCCCTGGGCC
>JACPRG010000081.1 GCA_016190025.1 Candidatus Tectimicrobiota bacterium | reverse complement strand
GGGTGTCCTCGCTCCCCGCCGTATCGGTCCACGTAGTCCGTGTCGCTGACCAGGGGCGCCACGTGCGCGCGGATCCCGGCGTCGCGATAGGCCTCCATCGCGGCGTCCAGCCGGTCCGGCGTGATGGCGGGAGACATCCAACAGTGGTCGATGACGCTCGTGCTGCCGGTCTTGAGCATCTCGACGGCGCCGATCAGGCAGCAAAGATAGACATCCCGGGGTGAGTACGTCCCCGCCGTCCCGAAGATGAACGGAAGCCACATCTCCAGGGGCTGGCGGTCGTTGATCCCCTTCAGGTAGTTCTCGGCGGAATGTGTGTGCGCGTTGATCAGACCCGGAATCGCCAGGCGGTCCCTGCCCGAAATGACCTTCCCGGCCTTCCGGTTTCCCGTGGCTTCGATGGAGGCGATCCGCGAATCGACGATGAGGATGTCTTGCGCTTCCACGATGCGGCCGCTCCGGGAGGGGTCCAGGACGCCGCAGCCTTGGATCAAAAGCGATTCAGACACCTGTCCCTCTCTCGGTGCGCCAGGCCCCCGGCCCGACCGCGCCCCCCGGACAGACGGCCGCAGGGAACTCCGCACACTCCGCCGTGCGGCGGTCAACGCCCACGAAGCCCCCCTCTCCCTCCTCGGTGGCGACGGTCGCGGTCCTATCGGCGCTCACATCCCATCGGGCCGTTCTGCGGGGGGGCCTTCGGCCGTGGGTGCGTGGAGGTCGTCGTCGCGCATCGCAAGGGCGATTTCATTCGGACGCCCGCTTTGCTCAGGGTTTCGGATGGAAAAACGTGTTTTCAACTTGTAAAATTAGCCGACCGCGCAAGGGCGTGTCAATTTCAAACTGGGTGGCCGGGAGGAACCCGCCGTCGGAGGATGAACGGGGGGACGCGCAGTCTCCGGCGCGGGACCGGGGGCGTCCGGTGTTGCGTGTTTGGACCGGCTTGAGCCGTCGGGGGGAGGAGGGAGACAGATGAAAAGCGCCATCGGGCAACCCCTTCCCCGCATCGACGGCGTGGAAAAGGCCACGGGTCGTCTTCGCTACGTGAGCGATCATTTGCCGTCGGACGCCCTGGTGGGGAGGGTCTTCCGCAGCTCGGTCGCCCACGGGCGGGTCAAGCGCCTCAACCTGGACCGGGCCCGGCGGGTCGTGGGCGTCCACGCCGTCGCGGGCGTGGGCGACAGCGCGGGACATCGCTACAACCCCATCTACAACCAGTCGAATCCCCACACGGATCTCCTGGTGAAGGACGAGGTCGTCTTCGACGCCGAGGTGCGCCACATCGGCCAGCCCGTGGCCGCCGTGGCCGCGGAGACGCCGGAGCAGGCCGAGGAGGCGCTGTCGCTCATCGAGGTGGAGTACGAGGGGCTTCCCGCCGTGTTCGACATGGAGAACGCGCTGCGGCCCGGCGCGCCCGCGGTCCGGCCGGGAGGGGAGGGCAACGTCGCCTTCGGCTGGCGGGACGCCCATCATCCCATCACGCTCCGGCGGGGCGTTCTGGACGAGGGCTTCCAGGAGGCGGACCGCGTTTTCGAGGACGAGTTCACCACGCAGCGGATCAATCAGGCGGCATTGGAGCCCCATGTGGCGCTCTGCTGGCCGGAGGCGGGCGGGCGGCTGGTGGTTCTCTCCACGACGCAGTCCATCTTCGGCCTTCGCTCCTGCCTGGCGGAGGCCCTGGGGATGCCCCCCGGCCGGATCCGCGTCATTCGCCCCTCCCTGGGGGGGGCCTTCGGCAAGGGGCTGGACCTGGCCGCGAATGAGGTCATCTGCGCCTTTTTGGCGTTGCGGGCCGGCCGGCCGGTTCGGATCGAGTACACGCGGGAGGAGGAGTTTTACGCCACGTCCCGTCATCCGGCGCGCGTCTGGCTGAGGACGGGGGTGAAGGCCGACGGCGCGCTGACGGCCCGTCACATGAAGGCGTGGATGGAGTGCGGCGCGTCGGCCAACCACGGTCCCTCCGTCGTCCTGGTGGGGGGGATGATCTTCATGGGGGCCTACAACACCCCCCGCTATCTGTACGAGGGCTACGCGGTGTACACCAACGTCTTCCCGTCGGGGGCGATGCGGGGCTACGGGGGCATCCAGACCAACTTCGCCATCGAGTGCCAGATGAGCCGGATTGCGGCCGAGCTGGGGCTGGACGAGTTCGAGTTCCGTCTGAGGAACGCCTACCGGGTCGGGGACGTGTCGCCGCTTTCGGGTTTTCGGGTGGAGTCGTGCGCCCTGCCGGAGTGCGCCCGCCGCGCGCGGGCGCTCATCGGCTGGGACGACGCCGAAGCCCGCAAATCCCCGGATCCGGCCGTCCGGGTGGGGTTCGGGGTCGCCTTCAGCAACATGCGGAACACGGGCGTCCACGGCGCGGAGGACCGGCCGGAGAGGATCCTGGAGTACTCGGGGGCGGTCGTGAAGGTGAACGAGGACGGGACGGTCAACCTGATCACCGCTTCGGTCGAGCAGGGGGCCGGCCAGGGCATGGTCCTCGCCCAGATTGTGGCGGACGCGCTGGGCATACCGGTCGCGGACGTCATCGTGGCGCCCTCGGACACCGATTCGGCGCCCTTTGACGTGGCCACGCACGCCAGCCGCATCACGTACGTCTCGGGCTACGCGGCGCACAGGGCGGCCCTGGAGGCCCGGGCGAAGCTGCTGGAGGTCGCGGGCCGGATGCTGGGAGAGCGCCCGGAGGACCTCGTCCTGGAAGAAGGGGAGGTGCGGACGCGCACGGGGGACAAGCGTCTGGCCTTCCGGGAGGTGGCCGCGCACTCCCACTATGAAGAGATGAGGACCATCATCGGATCGGCCAGCACCACGCCGCCTGGCAACCCTCCCCCCTTCGGCGTGCAGTGCGTGAAGGTGGGAGTGGACGTGGAGACGGGGGTCGTGGAAGTCCTCGACATGGTGAACGTCCACGACATCGGGCGGGTCGTGAACCCCCTGGGGGCGGCGGGCCAGGTGACGGGGGCCTTCGCCCAGGGGGTCGGCCTCGCCCTGACCGAGCACCTCGTCGTCGATCCGGACTCCGGCGGCCTGGTCAACGGCCAGATGGCGGACTACAAGGTCCCGACGACGCTCGACGTCCCGGCCGCCCGGGTGGAGTTCGCCGACAGCGTCGACCCCTCGGGGATCGGGGTGAAGAGCGTGGCCGAATCCTGCGCCATGCACCCGGCCCCCGCCATCGCCAACGCCGTCGCCGACGCCATCGGCGTCCGCATCCGGGACCTGCCCCTCACCCCCGAGAGGGTCCTTCGGGCGATGCGCGACAAGGGGAAGTGACGGGGGGCACGGTTCTCCCCCTGCCTGCCGGCAGGCAGGGGGCACGCGGCGACCCAGGGGGGTGAGGCGCCGGACGCGGGGATGGACCGCAGACGAAATCTTGGGAGCCTGAACCGGGCCGAGCGGGTCGAGCGGTCGCGTCGGAAGACCGCGCCGCCCTACCTGCTCGACGAAGGGCTGACCTTCTACTGCCCGCAGGAAAACCTGGAGTCCCTCCGGCATCCGGTCGTGGCGGCCTTTCACCGCCACGTCCTGGAGCGCTACCGGCCGCCCCGGCTCTCCGGCCGGGCCGTGCTGTTGATCCTGCCCTGCACCCGGGTGAAACCCTACATCCTCAGTCCGGAACACCTGGCCATCAACGCTTACCTGGACGGCCTCGGCTTCCGGCCCGTCGCCCGCACGCGGCGGCCGGCGGACTTGGCCCTCCCCGAAGGGGTGGCCGAGCGCCTCCTGGAGGTTTCGCCCCTTCGAAAAGGGACCCGCTGTCTCCACCGGATGGTGATCTCCGAGCCGATGGGCCTCGTCCCCTATGAATACCTCTATTATTTCAATGGCGGCCTCTCGCCCGTCTCGCGCTACGACGACCCCGGCCTGTTCGAGCGCCGCCGCAACGCCGTCTGCCCGTGGCGAAAGGATTCCACCGCCGCCTGGAGGAGGGGCGGATACGCCTGGGGACCCGGGGAGCGGAGGGCCTACGTCCTCTATCACAACGCCCTTGTAGAGCGGATGACGCGGGCCCTTCTCCGGCTCCGTCCCCGGTACGAGCGCTTCATCGCCTACGTCAGCCCCAAGCTGACGCACCGGAGCTTTCTGACGAGCCGGGAGGAGAAGCGGGCCGACGGGATCGCGCCCTCGCGGAGGGCGGGGGGAGAGACGCTCGGGCTCATCGGGGTGAATGACCTGGCGCCCGGCCTGGTCGAGGTCGCGCCGGGGGCGGAGGAGATCGTCGAGGCGCGGGCCCGCCTGGCCCGGCGTCTGCGGGGGGCGGGCGTCCCGGCGGCGGAGTCCGCGGTGCGCGCCCACTTCGCAAGGGGCGGGGGCGCGGGGACTCCCCTGACCCTCCCCGAGGTCCTGGACGCTCTTGGGCGGCGGCTCGCACCCGGAAAATCGCGTCCCATCGCAGAGGAGAACACCCATTGGCTTATGCGGACCTGAGAGCCTATCTGAGCGCCCTCGAACGCGAGGGGCTTTTCCACTGGGTGGAGAACGAGGTGGACCCGGCCTGGGAGATCTCCGCGCTCTCCAGGATGATCTTCAGGGGATACCGGGAGGAAGCCCGGTTCGGCCTCGGCTTCCGGAACCTGCGGGGCCGCCCGAGGGGACGGATCGTCACCGGGGTCACGGCCATCTCCTCGGCGCAGATCGCCGTTGCCCTCGAAACGCCTCCGGAGCCGCCGGCGATCTTCGAGCGGGTGAGCCGGGGGATCCGCAACCCCGTCCCTCCGGTCATGGTGAAGACGGGGCCCTGCAAGGAGGTGATCCTGCGGGGCGAGGAGGCCGACCTCACGGCGTTTCCCGTCCCGGTCTGGACGCCCGACAAGGATGGAGGCCCCTACCTGACGCCGCTGTGGGTGACGAAGGACCCGGAGACGGGCGTCCGGGACATCGGAATCCGCCGCTGCCAGGTCAAGGGGCCCAGGACGACCGGCATCCAGTTCGCCGCCCCGGACCGGTACGGGGCGGTTCAGTGGGCGAAATGGAAAGAGCGCGGCGAGCCGATGCCAGCGGCGCTCTTCAGCGGGGTGGACCCCGTCATCGCCCTGGTCGGGCCCGGCCGCTACGGGATGGACGAGCTGGAGGTCGCGGGAGGCATCCGCGGGGCGCCCCTGGAGCTGGTGAAATGCGAGACGGTGGACCTGGAGGTGCCGGCCGCGGCCGAGTTCGTCGCCGAGGGGGAGATCGCCACGGACCGGGTCGAGCCCGAGGGCCCCTTCGGCGAGTTCACGGGGTACATGGCGGGTGGGCGCGAGTGTCCCGTTTTCCGCGTCACGTGCGTCACCCACCGGCGCGACCCGATCCTGGTCGGCCTGATCAGTCAGTTCCCGCCCAACGAGAGCACAGTGCTCAAGCGTCACTTCCTGGAGACGTCCATTCACCGCCACCTGACCGCGACGCTGAAGATCCCGGGCCTCATCGACCTCCACATGCCGGAGGCGGGCGGGAGCGCGGCCGCCCTGTGGATGAGCGTCCGGAAATCGTATCCGGGGCACGTGGAGCAGCTCATGGCCGGGGCGATGGGGTTTTGCGGGATGAGCTACTTCAAGTGGATCGTCGCGGCGGACGAGGACATCGACATCCGGGATCCCTTCATCCGCGAGTGGGCGCTGTGCTACCGGGTCCGCCCGGAAAAGGACATCCGGATCCTGGAGGACATGGGCCCGCTCGAGCTCGACCCTTCCTCCTTCGATCCGGAAAGGGGAGGCAAGCCGCCCACGGGGTCCAAGATCCTGATCGACGCCACGAAAAAATGGACGTATCCGGAGGTCTCCTTTCCGCCCCGCCGCTATCTGGACAAGGTCCGGCAAGAGTGGTCCAAGTATGAGCTGCCTCCTTTGGGGGAGGTCCGCCTGCCCAGGGGGCTGGGAGACTGAGGGGCGGGGTTGAGGTTCCCCGTAGACGTGAACAGAGGGGCGGAAAATTACTCCGATTCCACCGCGGGACGCCCTCGGCCTCAAAGGGCGCGATGGCCCCCGCCGGTGCTCTCCGGCGCCCGCAGTTCCCCCGGCCCGGGAGGACTTTCCCTCCCGGCCGCACAGAAACCCCCAACGCCAACGCGAACTCGTTTCAAAACTGGGGATCACTCCACCTGGACTCCCTTGACCGCGCAGAGCCTCTCTGCTAATCTTCCCCGACCGGCCGGAAAGGCTGGCGGTCGTGACTGCCATGCTCTGTGGGCCTTCCCCTGCCCCGCCCATCGGGGGGAGAATGTCTCTTTCCATGCAACTCCGGCGCAGCGGAGTTCTTTTTGTCGGATGGACCCTTCTGTGGATCGCCCTGTCAGGCCCGGTCCTGGCCAAGGACCCGTTTCCCATTCCCAAGGGGCTTGAGGACGCGGTCGAGTTCTGGCTCAACGTCTTCACCCAGTACAGCACGAAGCAGGCCGTCCTCCACGACACAACACACCTGAGCCTCGTGTACGACCGGGTCGGGCCGGATCAGCGCCTACGGGGCGACGGCAGCCGCGATCTATGGCGCGCGGCCAGCCAGGCCCGCGACCGCTACGCCCGCCTGCTCCGCGGGTGGGCCTCAGCCCCTCCGCGCCCTGAAAGCCTCCCGGCCAAAGAGCGCCGGATCTACCTGGAAATCCGGAGGCTGCGGTATCCCCTGTCCGAAGCGGCCCGGAACGTGCGCGCCCAGCAGGGCCTGCGGGAGAAGTTCCGGGAGGGGATCATCCGTTCGGGCCTTTACATCGACCGGATGCGGGAGATCTTCCGCCAATACGGCCTGCCGGAAGATTTGACGATCCTCCCCCACGTGGAATCGTCGTTCGACTACCGCGCTTATTCGAGGTTCGGGGCGGCCGGGATCTGGCAGTTCACCCGCTCCACGGGCCGGCTCTTTCTCAACATCAACTACGACGTGGACGAACGGCGCGACCCCCTCCTTGCCACCCACGCGGCCGCCAGGCTCCTGCGCAAGAACTACCAGGATCTGGGCAGTTGGCCGCTGGCCATCACCGCCTACAACCACGGCCCCGCGGGGATGCAGCGGGCGGTCCGCAACGTCGGGACGGCGCACCTTCCCACCATCATCCGCAAATACGACGGCCCGGTCTTCGGGTTCGCCTCCAAGAACTTCTACGCCGAATTTCTGGCCGCGCGCATCGCCGTCAAGAACAGCCGAAAGCACTTCGGCCCCCTCCACCCGATGAAGCCGATCCAGTACAAGACCTTCGCGCTGCCCCACTACATCTCGGTGGAGACCCTGACCCGGCATCTTCCCTTGAGCCTGGAGGACATCCAGGACTACAACCCGGCGCTCCGCCCGCCCATCCTGCGGGGGGAACGCTACGTCCCCAAGGACTACGTCCTCCGGGTGCCCGCGGATCGATTCCAACGCATCCGCCTCCTCTACGCCTCCCTGCCCTCTCCGCTGAAGTTCCCCGGCCAGAAGCAGGCCCGGTGGTACCAGGTCAGGCGGGGTGATTCCTTGTCCGAGATCGCCCGGCGGTTCAACACCTCGATACCGGCCCTGATCGCCGCCAACAACCTCGGCAATCCCCGGATGATCCGCGTGGGGGCCATCCTGGGCATCCCCGGCTCCCAGAAAGCGGCCCCCGCCCGGGAACCCGAAGTCAAGGTCGCCGACCAGAAGCAGGCCCTGCGGTACCAGGTCAGGCGGGGCGACACCTTGTCCGAGATCGCCCGGCGGTTCAACACCTCGATACCGGCCCTCATCGCCGCTAACAACCTCGGCGATCCCCGGATGATCCGCGTGGGGGCCATCCTGGCCATCCCCGGCTCCAAGAAAGCGGCCCCCGCCCGGGAACCCGAAGTCAAGGTCGCCGCCGCCCAGCCGCCCGAGACGAAAAGAGACGGCGCCGCCGAGCCCTCCCGCAGGGCTGGACCCCTGGAGGTCGCATCCGCCCGGAAAGCGCCCGCCGCACCGGAACGGGCGTCCGAACCCGGCCCCGCCCCGGCAAGCCGGGAACCCGCGCCCAAAGTCGGGGCTCCCGCGGAACCCGCCGAGAGGAAAAAGGCCCCGGAGCAGGAGGCGGATCGGCCCGCGTGGCGGAACCTGGCCGGGGTTCACACGGCGGGCAAATCCGCAACCCAGGGCTGGACGCACGTGGAGCCGGAGGAGACGCTGGGCCACATCGCCGAATGGCTGGAAGTCTCTCCCTCGGTCCTGCGGCGGCTGAACGGCCTGCGGCGGGGACAATCCATCCGGCTGGGACAGAAGCTGATCCTGTCTTTCCACAGAGTCGCCCCCGAGGCCTTCGAGCAAAAGCGCCTGGAATACCACAAGGGCCTGGAAGACGACTTCTTCGAGAACTACCAGGTGACCGAACTGGATCGCCACACCATCCAGAAGGGAGAAAACCTGTGGGCGCTGGCCCAGAATGTGTACGAGGTTCCCTTCTGGCTCATGGCCCGCTATAATCCAAGTCTGTTCCAGTCGGGCGTCAATGTGGGGGACCAGGTCATTTTTCCCGTGGTGATTCCCAAAAGCCAGGACTCACCCGAGAATTAAAAGGGGCACCTTCCGTTTTTTTGGAATTCGCCTTGAGGTCTGGGACCTCTTGAGGTCTGGGACCTCCTTCGGCGAAAAACTCAGGGCGGGAAAGCCCCGGAGGTCACAGACCTCAATTGGAGGAGCCATGGACGTTCTCATTGCAAAGGCCGAGCTTCAGAAGGCGCTCTCCCGCGCGCAGGGGATCGCGGAGAGCAGAAGCAGCGCCATGCCGATTCTGCAGCACGTCCTGCTGGAGGCCGAGGAGAACGGCGTCCGCGTGTCCGCCACGGACCTGGACATCAGCCTGCGCGCCGAATACAAGGCCCAGGTCAAAAAGCCCGGCCGCGTGACCCTCCCCGCGCGCAAGGTCTTCGACGTGGTGCGCGAGCTGCCCGACGCCGACGTCCACCTGGAGGAAGAGGACAACCATTGGGTGCGGCTGACGTGCGCCAAGGCCAAGTTCCGGTTCCCGGGGCTCGAGCCGGACGATTTCCCGGCCATCCCCGCCCTCGGGGACGCGCCGTTGTACTGGCCCCTCCCGGCGGCGGACCTCGCGCGGATGATCCGCAAGACCCAGTTCGCCGTCTCCACGGACGAGACGCGCACCGCGCTGAACGGCATTTTCTTCGAGGCCAAGGGGGGGACGCTGACGCTGGTCGCCACCGACGGACACCGCCTGGCCTGCGTCTCCCATCGGTGCGAGGCGCTGACCGAGGACCTGGGCATCATCATCCACCGCAAGGCCATCCAAGAGCTCCTCAAGGTGCTGGCGGAAGCCGAGGAGACCGTCCAGTTCCAGCGGCAGGAAAACCACGTCCTGTTCAAGACGGACTCGCTGGCGCTGGTGTCCCGCCTCATCGAGGGACAGTTCCCCAACTTCCAGGCGGTCATCCCGAAGGGGAACGACAAGCGGGCGCGCGTCTCGCGCGAGGAGCTCGGAGGCGGCCTGCGGCGCGTGTCCTTGATGGCCAACGAAAAGTCCCGGATGGTCAAGCTGCGTTTTCGGGACCGCGTGCTCTCCCTGTTCAGCGACACCTCAGAGCAGGGAGAAGCCAGCGAGGAGCTGGAGATCGACTACAAGGGCGAGGAAGTGGTCATCGGATTCAATTCCCGATATCTCCTGGATTTTCTCAACGTCGTCGAGGACGAGTCGCTCCGGATCGAGCTCAAAGACGCGCTGAGCTCCACCTTGCTCTCGCCCGGCGAGAGCAAGGACTATTACTGCGTCGTGATGCCGATGAGGGTGTAGCGGCCGGGGCGCGCCCCTCCTGGCGTCCGGGACCCTTCCCACTCCCAACTGCCTGACCTCTCCGGGCCCCTCCGGGGAGACCACCCCCTGAGATCCCGCTCCCCGGAGGCCGAACGGCGAACCTCAGCGAGACGGCTTTGAGCGGATCGGCCCGCCATACCTCCCCGCATTCATCCCGGTTCTTCTACGGCTGGTTCGTCGTGGGGATTTCCTTCCTGACGCTGGCCGTCGGGGGGTCCACCAACGGCTCCTTCTCGGTCTTTTACGTGGCCATCCTGGAAGAGTTCGGCTGGAGCCGGGCCGACACGGCCGGGGCCTTCTCCCTGAGCATGCTGCTCTTCAGCGTCTGCGGCCCGCTGGTGGGCTATCTCCTGGACCGGTTCGGCGCCCGGAGGGTCATGCCGCTCGGGGTGATCGTCCTCACGGCGGGGGTTCTGGCCTCGAGCCTCATTTCCTCCCTGTGGCACCTGTACCTTTTCTACGGCGTGCTGATGGCCGTCGGCATCACCCACATCGGCTTCCTTCCCAACGTCATCATCATCTCCAACTGGTTTTTCCGGCACCGGGCGCTGGCCATCGGCATCGCGAACGCCGGCCGCGGCGCGGGGGCCCTCCTCCTCATCCCGCTCATCCAGTACGCGATCCAGACAGTCGGGTGGCGGAACGCCTACCTGCTCCTGGGCGCGGTGGTGTTCATCGTGCTCTTTCCCCTCTTGTCTCTCTTTCAGCGGGGAAAGCCGGCGGAGAAGGGATTGACCCGGCTCGGCGACCCGGAGGCCCCGCCCGGCGAGCGGGACGCCGCCCGGCCGGAAGAGGCCGGCCTTTCCCTGTCCCAGGCGATGCGGTCTCACCGCTTCTGGGCGCTGTCCTTCGTCGGCGTCATCAACGGGCTGGGCTTCTCCGCCCTGGTGGTGCATGCGGTCGCCTACATCGCGGACATCGGATACTCGAAGCTCTTCGCCGCCGCCGTCTTCGGCATGACCGCGGTGTTCCGCTCCGGAGGCGGCATCATCGGGGGATACCTTTCGGACCGGATCGGACGCGAGTCCGCATACACGGCCTTCACCCTCCTGTCCATCCTCGGCATCCTCTCCCTGATCCTGGCCGGGCCCGAGCTTCCCGTTCTGCTCTACGCCTTCGCCGTGCTTCACGGCCTGGGCGCAGGGGCCACGGGGACGGTCTCCTCCTCGCTGCATGCCGACATCTTCCAGGGCAGGAGCTTCGGCGTCATCTTCGGCGTCATCCAGGCCGCCACCGGAATCGGAGCCGCCCTCGGCCCGTGGCTGACCGGCCTCATCTACGACCGTTGGGGGACGTACCTGCCCGCCCTGGAAGGGATGCTTTTGGTCTTCATCCTCTCGGCGATGGGCATCTGGATCGCGGCCCCGCGGAAGGTCCGGCCTATCGGCCGGGCGGCGAAGGCCCCCTGAACCGGCCCGGGCTCATCTGAATTCTCCCGGGTCGGCACGAACTGGCTCAAGATCGGCCCCAATTGGCTCAAACCGGACACGGGAATGCGAATTGCGGATGGGACGATTGAGGGTGAATTCCTCCGCCGCGCCAACCGCTTCCGGGCCGAGGTCCGCGCGGGGGAGAGAACCCTGGGCGTCCACGTGGCGAACTCCGGCAGGCTCCGGGAGCTCCTTTGCCCGGGGAACCGCGTCGTCCTCCTTCCGGCCGGAAAGGTCGGGCGGAAGACCTCCCACGACCTCCTGCTGGCGAGAAGGCCCGACGGGCGCGGATGGGTCTGCATGGACGCCCGCGTCCCGAACCGGCTGGTGAAAGACGCCCTGGAGGCGGGCCGCCTTCCGGGCTTCGCGGGCTACGCGCAAGTGACGCCGGAGCGGCGCATCCCCGGCGGACGGATAGACTTCTGCCTCACGGGGAAAGACCTTCCGCCCCTGTGGGTCGAGACGAAGTCGGTGACGCTGGTGGCGGACGGGGTGGCGATGTTTCCCGACGCGCCCACGCTCCGCGGCGCGCGCCATTTGCGCCACCTGGCGGAGCACGCGTCCTCGGGCGGCCGCGCGGCCGTCCTGTTCATCGTCCTGCGCTCGGACGCGAGGCGCTTCCGCCCCCATGACGAGAACGACCCGGCCTTCGGCCGGGCCCTCCGCGAGGCCGTCTCCGCCGGCGTCAAGGCCCAGGCCCTCCGGTGCCGGGTCACAAGAAGAGAAGTCCAAATCCTCGATCCAATTCCAGTTCTTCTTCGAGACTGAGAACATCCCAGGTGGCGCTTTTTGGGCGCTTGCGTGCCGGCCAGACTGCGGCTGGAGGCGCGGTCGCTCAAGACGGGCGTCCTTGGCGTCTTGGACAAATAACCGGCTTGACTGCGTTCCTACTTCCCGCCCCGCCATGTTACACTGGGCAAAAATGTACGAACGCGGATGGCGGGAAAAATCGCGGGTGAGGGGGGCGCGGGCTCCGGCGAGGAGAGGGATCGCAGAGCGCGCCGGGAGGCGCCCTGGGCGTTCGATGCGTTGTTCTTCGGCCTGGAAACGGAGAGAGGGACCCTGCACATGAAATCCAAATTCGCCTCGGCGTTCTTTGCGGGCGCGCTGACCGCGGGCACAGTGTTCGGAGCCCACGCGACGGCGTCGGCGGAGAGCGTCAAATTCCTGATGAACTGGGTCTTCGGCGGACAGCACGTGGCCTTTTTCGCCGCCCGCGACCGGGGGTTCTTCAAGAAGAACGGCCTGGACGTGACCCTCCTCCAGGGGCGCGGCTCGGGCAAAGCCGCCACGGACGTGGACACAAAGCAGGTCGAATACAGCTACGGGGACCTCCTCGCAGCCACCCACCTCATCTCCAAGGGGGGCAAGAACCGGGCCGCCGGCGTGGGCGAAGTCTTTCAGGGGGGCGCCTTCCTGTCCCTGGAGAAAACAGGGATCAAAAAGCCCAAGGACCTGGAGGGGAAGCGGATGGGGGGGAACCCCGGGGCCTTCGGGAACGTGCTGCTCCCGGCCATGGCCGCCGCCTCCGGCTTTGATCACACAAAGGTGATTCAGAAGACCATGAAGTCCTCCCTGCTCACCCCCGCCCTGCTGGAGGGAAAGGTCGACTTCTTCGCCGGGGCGCGAGGCTCCAGCCTGCCCCGGATGGCCATCCTCGCCAAGCAGCAGGGGCTGAAACTGAATTACCTCTCCTTCAAGGACATGGGCATCGAGACGTACGGCTACGTGATCCAGGCCCACCGGGACCGTATCGAAAAGAACCCCGGCCAGGTCCAAAGGTTCG
>JACPRG010000080.1 GCA_016190025.1 Candidatus Tectimicrobiota bacterium | reverse complement strand
CCGCTTCCACTGCGCAGATCTGATATTCCTGGTTCGCGTCGAATTTGAATTTCATGGCGAACCCGTCTCAGGCGGCATAGACGATCTCGCGCGTCGTGAGAATGGCGTGGCGGCGGAAGGGGTTTCTTAAGCCCCCTTTTGAGACCAGATCGACGTCCCGGCCGAAGGTGGCTTTCAGTTCATCGATCATGTCCACCCATTCATAGAGACTCCAGCCCGTGTCCTCAGCGAACTCAATAAGAACATCCACGTCGCTTTCCGGCCCGAAGTCTTCCCGGAGGACCGACCCGAAGAGGGCAAACTCCACAATCTTCCACCGGCGGCAGAACTCCGCGATTTTCTCTTCGGGGATTTCAATCCGTGGGCGTCCCATGCCTTTCCTACTCTGTCAGATCACCTTGAGGCGGCACTGGAGGGCCGGGGAGATCCGTCCGTCCAGGTCGATGCCGAGCTTCATGGGCTTTCTTCCCTCGGGTTCAGGGGGGTCACGAGCGGCTATTGTAGCCGGTTTTCCCCGAACCCCCCAAGGCCCCACACCCTTTGCGCCGCCCCGAGGCCGGCCGTCAGTTGTCGAACACCGAGAGCTCCGGCCCCGCGACCTGGAACCCCGTCAGCCTTCGCCGCCGGAAGTCGAAGCGGTGCAGGCCGGCCTGTCGGGCGATCCGGTAGGCCTCGGAGACCTCCTCCGGGTCAATGGGGCGGTTGATCTCGCTGTATCTCTCGGCGCTCACCTTCCCGGCCGGGCGGTACTGGCCCATGAGGTTGACGTACGTGTCGGGCGAGACCTCCCGGGCGAGAAACCGCATGATCTCCCGGGTGTCGTCCAGGCCCCCGGGCATGACCAGGTGCCGGAGGAGAACGCCCCGCCGCGCCAGGCCGCGCTCGTCGAAGGTCAGCTCCCCCACCTGCCGGTGCATCTCCCGGATGGCGGCGCGCGCGGCGGCCGGGTACCGGGGCGATTTCAGGTAGCGCCTGGCCTTCTCCTCGGACCAGTACTTGAAGTCGGGCATATAGATGTCCACGACGCCGTCCATGTGGCGGAGACTCTCCAGGGAATCGAAGGCGCTGGTGTTGTAGACGATGGGCAGGCGGAGGCCGCCTTCGACGGCGATGGGGAGGGCTTCGAGGATCTGGGGGACGACGTGCTCGGGCGTCACGAAGTTGATGTTGTGGCAGCCGCAGTCCTGGAGCCTCAGCATCATGCGGGCCAGCTCTTCGGGGCGCGCCTCGCGGCCGGCCTCCCGCTGGCTGATGTCGAAGTTCTGGCAGAAGACGCAGCACAGGTTGCACCAGCCGAAGAAGAGGGTCCCGCTCCCCCGCCAGCCGCGCAGGCAGTCCTCCTCGCCAAAGTGGGGGAAGCAGCTGTCCACCCGGGCGTAGCGCCCCGTCCGGCAGACCCGCTTTTCGTCCTGAAGGCGGTTGACGTCGCAGTCCCAGGGACAGACCCGGCACCTCTCCAGACTGGCCAGGGCCTCCTCGGCGCGCCGCCTCAGCTCGCCGGACTCGTGGAGCCGGACGTAACCCGGGACGGAATCCGTTGCCGTTCGCGACGAATGCATGAGCAACCCCCACCCCTCCCCCAGAAATTTATAGCCCGATTCACCCGCTTTCACACGTTGTTCCCAAGGGGCGGTTCCTTCGGCGGGGACGATGGCTGAACGGCTATGGGACCGGCTGGCGGGAGGCGGCCGCGGCCTTGCGGATCATCCAGACGGCGACCGCCAGACCCCCGGCGAAGAGGACCAGAAAGAGGATCACCGGGCTCCACTGCGCGTTGACCGGCTCCGCGGTCAGGCGGAGGAAGGGCTCCAGCTTGGCGTTCTGGACGACCTGTCGGCTGACGGCGTTGAGCAGCAGGACCAGAAGCTGGGCCAGGCCGGTGAGGAGGGACATCTTGGGGGTGATCCCCTTCCGCTGGGCGAGGATCAAGAGCCAGGGGAGCCCGGGCGAGAGCGCCGTCAAGACGGTCAGAGCCGCGTGGGGGCCGCCGAGCATCAGCGCGCGCACCTCCGGCCTCCAGGTCCCGAAGACGTACCAGGCGCCCGTGGCCGCGAACCAGACCGTCCCCGCCGTGTAGAGCCGAAAGGCGAAGCCCCGGGCCCAGGCCTTGTAGGGGTCGCTTTCCCGCCGGGCGAAAAGGCCCGTGTCCGCGACGACGTAGGCCGCCGTCGTCGTGAGGGCGAGGCCGATCATCATCAGCCAGCGGGGCCACAAGGAGGGATCTGCCGTGTGGAGGGCCGTCCCGGTCGGCGCCCCGGCCACGCTGGTCCTCTGCCAGAGGTCCGGCCACGCCGCCACGTTCTCCATCAGGCTGAAGCCGTGGGCGAAGAGGAACCCCATCCAGAGGAACAGGACCGCCGAGAGCCAGCCGGCCGTGCGCCGGAGGGGCGTCATGCGGGCGCCGCCGTTCTTGAGCCCGCCGGCGTAGAGGTAGACCCCGGAGTAGGCCAGCGCGAGGGAGACGATGACGCTGAACCAGGGCCAAGCCATCAGAATGGTGGCCGGGTAGAACGCCTTGTGGTAGGCCGCCTGCGTGAAGAGGAGCGGGACGATCCCGAAGTTCACGCCGTAGGCCACGATGACCGGCATCTGCCGCATCAGGCGGCCCGAGAGGCGGCCGGCGTGCTCGCCGCCCCTCCAGCGCATCCCCAGGGCCAGGAGCGGCCCCACGTACCAGAGATTCATAGGTGCCATGTGGAGCGTGAAGCCCAGGACCTTGAAAAAGACGAGGAGCTCCAGGGGGGCCGGGAGACCCAGGGGGCTGGAGGGCCCGATGAGGGATTGGGGGTCCATGGGCTATCTTTTCTCCCCGAAGAACATGCCGGAGGGCATGGGGGGCTGGATGGACTCCAGGTACTCGACCAGTAGCTCGGCCTCCTCCGGCCGGCCGGCCCACGGCGGCATGAAGAAGTGGACCTTCTCAGGGTGGAGCGCCAGCAGGCGGAGCATCTCCCGCGGCCAGCCGCGGACCAGGGGGCCCGCCGCCGAGAATCCCTTCGGCCCGGCGTGGCAGTTGTTGCAGTGATACTGAAAGAGCACCTCCCCGAGCTCCAGCCGGCTGGCCTTGGGCAGGGTGAGAAGCCTGGATTCGTCAATGGTCCCGCCGGCCATCACCTGGGGGTATCTCGCGGCGACGTAGGCCCGCGTCCACGTCCCCCCTTCGAGGTAGCCGGTGCGGCGCAGCCTCGGGATCTCCTCGGGAAAGATCTGGTTCCCCAGGACCACGTTGTAGATGATGTAGGGCTTGCGGACGGCCTCGCGGATGTACTCGCCCGTGGTGACGGCGGCCAGGCCGAACACGAAGAAGAGCAGGGCGAAGCCGGGGGAGAGCCAGCCGGGGTTGCGGTACGGACCCAGGTAGAACGTCACGAACACGGCCGCGGTGATGACGAGGATCAGAATCGCCAAGATGTTGAGGGTGCTGGCCTCGACCAGCGCGGCCTGGGCCGATTCAGGCAGAAAGAGGTGCCAGCCGATCCCGCCGAGGACGATCAGGACAGAGCCCACGAGGGCTGGGCGGGCCGAGCGGGACTCGATGAGGTTGCGGACCTCGGGGTCCTTCGCCTTGAGGGACGCGTGGAGGTACACGTACAGCGCCGCCAGCAAAAAGGCCCCCCCCGTGCGGGTCAGCACCTGGGGCGCGAACTGCGGGTTGAAAAAACCCACCCAGAAACCCCGGCTCTCGGGCCACGCGCCGGGGTTCAGCATGAAGGCCGTGATGCCGGTGATCAGGACCAGGCTGATCCAGGCGGAGGCGGCGTAGATCCACCCGACGGCGACGTGCGTCCTCGCGTCCAGCCGCCCCCAGAAATAATAGAAGATGAACGCCGAGGTGAGCTCCAGGAGGAAGAAGACGTACTCCATCGCCCAGGCGAAGAGAAAGGTACGGATGAGCGTCTCCGTCGCCAGGGGGGAGGCCAGGCCGATGGTCCACCAGATCCCGACGCCGGTGATGGCCCCGTAGACCACCGTCACCAGGATGAAAAACCGGGCGTGCTCTTTCAGGTAGGCCAGGTACGCCCGGTTGCCCGTGCGGTAGGCGTGCCGCGTCTCCACCGCCAACAGGAGCCCGCCGCCGACGGCATAGTGGGCGACGAGGACGTGGAGCACCGCCACGACGGCGATGAGCATGGGCGAGGTCAGGTGGGGAATGTGCCACCAGGGGTAATGCATCGGGACCTCCGCTCCCATCCCCCCTGCGGCCTGGGCGCCGTCCGGCTCAATACCCCGGCGGCTCGCCCGGCCCTGGAGGCGGCCCCGGGGCCGCCGAGGGCGGCCGGCTGCTCATCTCCACCAGCCTGCCGGTGCGCTCCGCCACCTTGGCGACGTCCTCCGAGAGCCGGGAGGTCTGCTCCGAGATGCGGAAGATCACCAGGAGGACCTCCAGGACCACCCGGGCGTAGATCACGACCACGAGGAAGGCCAGCGGGCCGCCGATGAGGAGCATCAGAACGCCCGTCCCCGCCGAGTCCCGGAACCCGGAGACGATCAGGAACAGCGCCCACAAGCCGGCCGCCGCGATGGACAGGCCGTAGACGACCTTGACCACCCTTTTGGTGATGAAGGTCTCGAAGGAAAAGTCGAACAGCGAGGCGAAGAAGGCTTTCGGACGGTCCATGTCGGTTTCTCCTCAGAGACGGGGGCGCGGGAGAAACAAGGCGGCGCGAGGCGCGGGCCGGCCCGCGGGACCTCGGCCTTTCCGGGCGCCCGCATCGGTCCGGGGCGTCCCGGCCCGCGCGAGCTTAGACCTCGATCCTCCAGAGCCGGGCGGTGTTTTTCCACAGGATCTTGTCCAGGTCCTCCGGGGCGATGGGCTCCAGGCCCAGCCGCTCGGCCTCCCGGTTGAGGCCGAGCATCAGCTCCGCCGCCATGTGGGTGTGGGAGTTCTCGGAGCCGAAGAGCAGCTTGTCGAACCCGCAGAGCCGGCCGAAGCGCTGGATCGTCCGCAGGTTCTCCTCCGGCGTGAACCACCCCCAGTAGGCCAGATCGGCGAACACGTTGTCGTACCGCGCGATGAGGGCCATGCACTCCTCCACCCAGGGCCAGCCCAGGTGGCAGACGACGATCTTGAGTTCCGGGTAGCGGTAGGCGACCTCGTCCAGGAGGTGGGGGAGCTGGTACTTCATGGGGGCGTTCAGACACGGCGTCCATCCCATGTGGCACTGCATGGGGACGTCCATCTCCACGATCTTTTCGTAGAGGGGGAAAAGCCGCGGGTCGCGCGGATCGAAGTGGTCGTAAGAGGGATAGACCTTGACGGCGTTCATCCCCAGCTCGCGGATGCACCGCTCGACCTCCCGCACGGCCTCATAGACGTCCCGCAGGGGATCGACGCTGCAGGTGAGGGCGAAGCGCTCGGGCGCGGCCGCCTTGACCTCCAGCAGGAAGTCGTTGGGGCAGAAGGGGCCTTTCTTGTCCGGGTAGGCCCGCCGGTGATCGGAAGTCATGACGCACATCACGTCGACGCCGTGCGCGTCCATCGTCTGGACCATCCGCTCGCCGACGCTCAGGTCCTGCCGGCCGCCCCACTGCTTCACCCCGCCCCAGGCCCGGTACAGCTCGGCCACCCACCACTGCGGGTAGTGCTCCCCCAGCTTTCCCACGTGCACGTGGCAGTCGATGATCATGGACCTTCCCTTCCGCCGGGCGGGCGAAGGAGGGTCCGGCCCCCTCCGCGCCGTGGGCGCAGGGAGCCTCCCCGCGCCCATCGCCGCCGGGTCCGGACGCCTCCGCGGGCTAGAGCCCTTTCTCGCGCATGGCCTTGAGCAGTTCCGGGGGGCGGATGGGGACGTTTCGGCACCGGACGCCCACGGCGTTGTAGACGGCGTTGGAGACGGCCGCGGCGACCGGGTTCACCGGCCCCTCCGAGCAGCCCTTGGCGCCGTAGGGGCCCAGGGGGTCGTCCGACTCGATGAAGGCGTGCCGGATCGCGGGGACCGTTTCCGCCTTGGGGACCGAGTAGTCCGCCAGGTTTCCGTTCACGGGCTG
>JACPRG010000079.1 GCA_016190025.1 Candidatus Tectimicrobiota bacterium | reverse complement strand
GGCCTATGTAGTACATCACGCCGAGGTTGTACTGGGCACTGGCGTACCCCTGGCCAGCGGCCTTCCTGAGCCACTTCACGGCCTCGGCGTAGTCCTGCGGCACGTCCTGGCCTTTCGCGTACATCAAGCCGAGGTTGTACTGGGCACTGGCGTACCCCTGATCGGCGGCCTTCTTGTACCACTTCACGGCCTCGGCGTAGTCCTGCGGAACGGCGCGGCCATTGGCATACACCACGCCGAGGTTGTACTGGGCTTCGGCGAGATCCTGGTCGGCGGCTTTCCTGAACCACTTCACGGCCTCGGCGTAGTCCCGCGGCACGCCCTGGCCATCGTGGTACATCACGCCGAGGTTGTACTGGGCTTTGGCGTACCCCTGGCCGGCGGCCTTCTTGTACCACTTCATGGCCTCGGCGTAGTCCTGCGGAACGCCCCGGCTTAAGTCGTACATCTCGCCGAGGGTAAACTGGGCTTCGGCGTACCCCTGGTCGGCGGCCTTCCTGAACCACTTCACGGCCTCGGCGTAGTCCCGCGGAACGCCCCGGCCTTTCGCGTACATCACGCCGAGGGTGAACTGGGCATCCTTGTCGCCCTTCTCCGCGCGTTCCATGAGTCTCTTGATTTCGTCAGTTGCGGCCTTCCCTTGGGCGAGCGCGGCGCGCCCTCCCCAAAAGCCGATCCAGGCCGAGCCGCCAATCAAGAGAAGAACCAGAACCGCGAGGCCACATCGTTTCATCCCGGCTCTCCTCGCACGCCCCTCTTGCCGATGGTCCCGAGCGAAATCGCAGATCAGATCTGCGCCGCACGACGGCATGCCGAATCGACGAATCTGATCATACCGACCCGTCGGGATAAAGGCAAAGAAAAAGAGAAGGTAAATCCACGGATGCGTGGACGAATTTCAGACGCCGGAGGCGATCCTTCCCAGTCCGCCGGACCCCAAGCAAGCGCCGTCCACCCCCCTGCTGGATTCCCGCCTGCGCGGGAATGACGATCGGGGAGCTTTGGAGGGGATGGTAGGGGCGACGGCCGGTCGCCCCTACACCCCGCGCTACGAGCTCCTCGTCTTCACCCCCTTCTTCCCCGCCTCGGCGCGCCGGCCTGCTTCAGGGCTTCCTCCACCTCGTCCATCGTCTGCCGCCCCCAGATGAGCTGGCCGTCCACGACGAACGTCGGGACGCCGAAGACCCCCGCCTCGGCGGCCTCCGCGCGGTGCTGGTCGATGATCCCCTCGAAGACGCCGGACTCCACCGCCTCGTCCATCTCGGGGACGTTCAAGCCGACTCTCTCCGCGATCTTGTCGAAGACCTGCGGGTCTCCGACGTTCTCGTGCTTTCCGTGCCAGGCCTCGAGGAGCGCCCGGATGAGGTCCATCTCTTTCCCCTGGAGGCGGGCGTATTCCGTGCACATGTGGAGGCGGCGGGTGTTCATCCGGTGGGGCGAGCGGGTCTCCGCCAGGAGGACCCCCAGCTCTTTCGCCACGGCGCGGCTCTGCTCCCAGCGGGACTGCATCACCTCCTTGGGAGCGGGGGGCGAATCCGCGGTCTTCCACTCGGGGCGCTGCTGGAAGGCCCGCCAGGAGAAGAAGACGTCATGTCTCTCCGCCAGCCGCTGGCAGACGGGGACGGCCAGCCAGGAGTTCTGGGACTGGTAGTCGAAGTAGACCGGGACCACGAAGGGCCTCCCGGGCGGCTCGGCCAGGACCCCGGCGAGGTGCTTCTCCAGCTCCTCCTTCTGACTCTCGCCGATGAGGAGCCAGGTTCCCCGGTGGAAGGCCCCGATCGTGCGGATCACCATCCGCGTCCGAAGGGCGTGAAGCTGCCTGGGGGTGAGGGCCTGGAACTTCGCCCGGACGATGGAATCCCGAACCGGCTCGTATTTCACCTGCGCTTTCGCGGCCATGATTCATTCTCCCTCGAAAAACGCGGACCCCCACGAGAAAAAGTTTTCCAGGGGGGTTGCAGGGGGGCCGGTCTTCAAAAAAGCCCCCCTAACATCATGCCCTGTCTTTTCCCTTGCCTTTCTTCTCTCGCGCCTTGTGGACCAACTCCCGCCAGCGGGCGAGGCGCTCGCCGACGGTCTTCTCGAAGCCCCGGTCCGTCGGGCGGTAATACGTCCGGCCCGCGAGATTATCGGGCAGATACGCCTGCTCGGGGGCAAAGGCGCCCTCCCGGTCGTGGGCGTACTGGTAGCCCTTTCCGTACCCCAGCTCGGACATCAGGCGGGTCGGGGCGTTCCGGATGTGAAGGGGGACCGGCTCGTTCATCGTCTCCCGGACGTCCCGCACGGCCTCCCCGTAGGCCGCGTAGAGGGCGTTGCTCTTGGGGGCGGTGGCGAGATAGACGGCCGCCTGCGCCAGGGCCAGGTATCCCTCCGGCGGGCCGATGAAGTGGAAGGCGTCCTTGGCGGCCAGGGCGACGGCGAGCGCCTGGGGGTCGGCCATCCCCACGTCCTCCGAGGCGAAGCGCACCATCCGCCGGGCGATGTACAGGGGGTCCTCCCCCGCCTCGATCATCCGGGCCAGCCAGTAGAGAGCGGCGTCGGGGTCGCTGCCCCGCAGGCTCTTGTGGAGGGCGGAGATGACGTTGTAGTGCTCCTCTCCGGCCCGGTCGTAGAGGAGGGCCCGCCGCTGAAGTGCCCCCTCGGCGTCCAGGAGAGAGACGCGCCGCCTCCCCTCTGGGTCCGGCTCCGCGGCGAGGGCCGCCATCTCCAGGGCGCTCAGGGCGACTCTCGCGTCTCCGTTGGACATCCGGGCCAGGTGCTCCAGCGCCTCCTCGTCCGCCTCGACGCGCAGGGGGGCGAGGCCCTTCTGCGAGCGCAGCGCCCGGTCCAGGAGGGCGCGGACCTCCCCGGCCGTGAGCGCCTCCAGGACGAAGACCCGGCACCGGGAGAGGAGAGCGGAGTTGACCTCGAAAGAGGGGTTTTCCGTCGTGGCGCCGATGAGGGTGATCAGGCCCGACTCGACGTGAGGGAGAAAGGCGTCCTGCTGGGCCTTGTTGAAGCGGTGGATCTCGTCCACGAAGAGAACCGTCCGCCGCCCCTGGGCGCGGCGCACCCGGCGGGCCGCCTCGACGACCTCCCGAAGCTCCTTCACCCCGGACAGGACCGCGCTGAAGCTCACGAAGTTGGCGCCCGTGCGGCGGGCGATGATCCTCGCGAGGGTGGTCTTCCCGGAGCCCGGGGGTCCCCAGAAGAGGATGGAGGTCGGCTCGTCCGCTTCGATGATCCGCCGCAGGACCTGCCCCTCGCCGAGGATGTGCCGCTGGCCCACGAACTCATCAAGGGTCTCGGGGCGCACCCGATCGGCCAGCGGCCGGAGGGATTCCCCATCCGCCCGGTCTTCCTCCCCGGCCCGCCGAGACTCGGACGGCTCCGGGGGTTCGAACAGCTCCATCGGCTCGACCATCGCGGGCTCCCCTCAGCCTATTCCGGCCGTCGAAAGGAGATTAGGAGGGGGCGCTCCGCCAAGTCAAGCCGGTTCCTTCTCGACCGGGGGCGCCGGGCCCGCGTTGACTCGCGCCAAACCGGCGTGATAAGAGGGTCCAGGGGACTAAATCGGCAAGGCTGAAGCCCCCGCGCGACAACGGACACCCGCGCCGGGAAGGAAAAGACGAGTGAGCGCTCCGCCGGTGGGCATCCTGATGGGCAGCGACGGCGACCACACCGTCATGTCGGAAGCCTTCGGCCTCCTCCAGGCGCTCGGCGTGCCTTACGAGTTCCTCGTGGCCTCGGCCCACCGGTCGCCCGAGCGGGTGAGACGGTACGTCCGGGAGGCCGAGGCGCGGGGGGTGAAGGTCTTCATCGCGGGGGCGGGGGGAGCGGCCCACCTGGCGGGCGTCGTGGCGGCCGAGACCCTCCGGCCCGTCATCGGCGTCCCGCTGGAGAGCGCCCTTCAAGGCCTCGACTCGCTCCTCTCCACCGTTCAGATGCCGAAGGGCGTCCCGGTGGCCGGGATGGCCGTCGGCAAAGCCGGCGCCCACAACGCCGCGCTCCTGGCCGCCGAAATCCTGGCCCTCGGCGACGACGCTCTGGCCGCCCGGTTGAAGGCGTATCGGGAAGAGGCGGCCGCCTCGGTCGCGGAGAAGTCCAAGCGCCTCGGGGGTCTTTGATGCCGGTCCCGCCTTCTCCCCCCCGCAGACTCGTGGTCAACCCGCTGAAGCCCGAGCCTTCGGCCCTGGAGGCGGCCGCCTATGCGATCCTGGCCGGCGGCCTCGTCGGCCTTCCCACGGAGACCTTTTACGCCCTGGCCGCCGACGGCCTGAGCTGGAGCGCCGTCTCCCGCGTCCTCGAAGTGAAGGGGAGGGACACCACGAAGCCCGTGGGGCTCCTGGCGTCCGACATCGACATGGTCCAGATGGTGGCCAAGCGCATCCCCGACCGCGCGCGCGTTCTCATGGCCACCTTCTGGCCCGGGCCGCTCAACCTCGTCCTCCCCGGCAAAGACTCGCTTCCCCCGGGCGTCCTCGGGATCCGGAAAGGAGTCAGCATCCGCGTGCCCGACTCGGTCGTCGCCCGCGAGGTGATCCGGCGGGTGGGCGGCCCGGTGACCGCAACAAGCGCCAACCTGTATCGGGAAAAACCATCCCGGACGGCCGAAGAGGTCCTCGAAGCCCTGGGAGACCACCTGGAAACCGTCGTCGATATCGGACCGACCGCCGGCGGGCTGCCGTCTACAATGGTCGACGTCCGGGGAAAGAGGCCCATCCTCCTTCGCGAGGGAGCCGTGCCCTGGGAGGAGGTGATCGCGTGCTACCGCTGAGGGCCGCCGGGCCTTCCCGGAAAGACGCCGCGCGTGATAGAATGCCGCGTCTTGCGAGAACGCCTTCCTCCGTCTCGAGCGCACCTTCATGAGGCAACCCATGTCCAAGTACAAACACCTCCACGGCACATCCAAGAACGTCCGGCGCGTCGGGCGGACGGACATCCCGGGCGGCGGCCAAGTGACCGTCGTGGACAAGCGGGCCTACATCGGCCACATGCAGGCCCCCCACGGCACCACCCTTCTGGACGTATCCGATCCCAGGCACATCCGCACCCTCTCCCACGTGGAGATCCCGCAGGGGGTCCACACCCACAAAGTCCGCGCTCACAACGGCATCATGGTGACCAACGTCGAGCGGCACGGAAAGGGGAGCGCGGCCCAGGGCGGGCTCAAGGTCTACGACGTCTCCAACCCGAGGAAGCCGCGCGAGATCGCCTTCTTCCGCGCGGCGAACACCGGCGTGCACCGGTTCGACTTCGACGGGCGCTACGTCTATCTCTCGCCCGAGATGGAAGGCTACCGGGGGAACATCGTCCTGATCCTGGATCTGAACAATCCCGAGAAGCCCGAGGAGGTGGGCCGGTGGTGGCTGCCCGGCCAATGGGTCGCCGGCGGGGAGAAGCCCGATTGGGAAGGGACGCGGCACAAGTGCCACCATCCACTCCGCCTGGGCGACCGGCTCTACACCAGCTACTGGCACGGGGGGTTCGTCATCCTGGACATCTCCGACATGAGCCGGCCCAAGATGGTGAGCCGCCTGGACTGGAGCCCCCCTTACGTCTGCCCGACACACACCGCGCTGCCCATCCCCCATGAGATCAAGGGCCGCAAGTTCCTGGCGGTCACCGACGAGGACATCCGCGACCGGCTGGCCTCCAAGCCCAACGGCTGGTTCTGGATGGTGGACATCACCGAGGAGACCAACCCCGTCCCCGTCTCCACTTGGTCGTATCCCCAGGACCACGACTTCGACCCGGACGAGTGGTTCGGCGCCCACCAGCCTCAGGAACAGGTGTACGAAAACAACCTCCTCTGCCTGACGTGGTTCGCGGGGGGCCTACGCGTCCTGGACATCCGCGACCCCTACCGCCCCACCGAGGTGGGCTCCTTCGTCCCCGAGCCCGGCAAGGGCCAGACCATGGTCCAGAGCAACGACGTGTTCGTGGACGAAGACGGACTGATTTATCTGCTCGACCGCTTCGACGGCCTCGAGATCCTCGAATTCACGGGGTGACGCAAGGCGGTTTCAAACGCGCACATGGCCCCGACAAAACCATCCGCGCCGTTGGACGCCCCTTTCGCCCTGCAAAGACTGGACGAAAGGGTCTTTGTGGCCATCGAGCCCGGAGGCGGCTCGAACGCCGGCGTCGTCCTGGGCGAGGCGGGCCCCATCGTCATCGACGCCCTCCCCACGCCCGCCGCGGGAGCGGCCCTGCGCCGGGCCGCGGCGGAGATCACCCCCCTGCCCCCCCGCGCCCTGATCTACACCCATCACCACGGCGACCACACCTTCGGCGGCCAGGCCTTCGACTGCCCGGCCATCGCCCACGAGGCGGCCGCCGAGGCCCTGCGGGCCGCCGGCTCCCATCCCGGCCGCGGCCTGCTGCTGGAACTCTTCTACGGGGCGCATTTCGCGCGGGCCATCGAAGGGGCCCGGCCCGACACCGCCGCGCTCAAAGAGCGCTTCGGCCGGCTGGACCTGGCGGGCCTAGAGCTCCGCCTGCCGACGGTCACGTTCTCCGAGCGGCTCACCCTTCACGACCCCGCGGGGGCGGCCGAGCTCATCTACACGGGAAGGGCCCATTCGGCCGGAGACCTGCTCGTTTTCCTGCCCAAGGAGAGGATCCTGTTCGCGGGGGACCTGGCCTTCGCCGGGCGGATGCCTTTCCTGGCGGAGCCCGTCGGCCCGGGGATCTTCGAGGCCCTGGACCAGATGGAGGGGCTGGGTCCGAGCCGGGTCGTCCCGGGACACGGCCCCCCGGGCGGACCGGAGATCCTCCGGACTATGCGGGAGTTCTTCACCGACCTGCGGGAGGCGGTCCGGGCGCTGCGCTCCCGGGGAAAGGGGCTGGACGCGGTCAAGGCGGGGATCGCCCTGCCCAAGTACGCCGACTGGCCCCGGTACCCAACGGCGCTTCCCCTGGTCGCGGAAATGGCGTTCCTGGGACTCGAGGCGGAGACCTGAGGCGGCCAGCCATCCGGGCTGGAAAACGGCCTCCGTCGCCCCGACCCGGCGGACCTTCCCCCGGCGCCTCCGGGACAGATCTCGATTCCGCCGGGTCCCCTTCCGGAACGTGCGCCTCGACCCTCCTCGAAGCCACCCCCCTCAACCGCCAAAGGGGCTCATCCAACCTGACCTGGATCATTGAAACGCAAAGGGAAAAAACCAAGATTCAGAGTAGCAAGACGAAATGGGAGAAAAATACCTTTTCCCGGGGCCGAGAGGGGGCGGGTGTTTCCTCTCGCTGTTTTTTCGGGAGAAAGGAGTTGTGCGACCATGTGTGCCAAACGAGTGAAGTCGGCGTGGTTTTGGTTGATGGCGGCGGTCTTCACGTTCGGCTTGACCTTCTCTGGCCCGCGAGCGGGGAAAGCCGCAGAGGGAGAGATCCGGATCGGATTTCTCGCCCCGACGACGGGCGGATGGGCGCAGATCGGGCGGAACATGATCGACGGCTTCGAGATGTACCTCGACCAGATCGGCCACAAGATGGCCGGGCGCAAGGTGGTCTTCATCATCGAGGACACCCGGGCCAAGCCGCCCACGGCCGTGACCAAGGCCCGCAAACTGATTCTCCAGGACAAGGCGGACATCCTGGTCGGGGGCGTCCTCGCTTCGGTGGGGTACGCCCTGGCCCCCATCGCCGCCAATTACAAGGTCCCGTACCTGATGCCCATCACCGGCTCGGACGACCTCACCCAGCGCCTGCGGTCCCCCTGGGTCATCCGGACGGGATACTCGAGCAGCCAGGCTCCTCACGTGTTCGGGCAGTACGCCTACGAGGCCGGATACCGGCGGGTGGTCACCTTCTCCGCGGATTACGCCTACGGCTATGAGATCGTGGGAGGCTTCCAGCAGACCTTCGAGAAGGCGGGGGGGCAGGTGATCCAGAAGATATGGCCTCCGCTCGGCGCGCTGGACCTGGCGCCCTTCGTCGCCCAGATTAACCGGAAAGCCGACGCGGTCTTCCTGCTCTTGACCGGGCCTATGCCGGCCAAGTTCTTCGAGCAGTACGCCGCCGCGGGCCTGAAGGGCAAGATCCCCCTCATCGGCGACGGGATCGTCACAGACGAGTTCATTCTCCCCTACCTGGGAGACAGCGCCCTCGGGTTCGTCGGTGCGCTGCATTACAGCACCGCCATTCAAACCCCGATGAACGAGGCATTCGTGAAAAGACACCGCGCCAAGTTCAACCGGCTGCCTTCCATGCACTCGGAGAGCACCTTCACGACGGCCGCGTGGATCGACCAGACCCTCCAGAAGATGGGGAGCAAGTTCACAAAGGAAGACTTCGTGAAGACGTTCCGGACTGTCCGCTTCGAGAGCCCGCGGGGGCCGGTCTCGCTCGATGACTACGGCAACCCGGTCCAGAACATCTACGTCCGGAGGGTCGAAAAGAGGGCCCTCTTCGGCTACGCCCAGCCGGAGCTCTGGAACATCGTGATCAAGACCTATCCGAACATCTCCCAGTTCTGGCCCTGGAGCGCCGAAGAGTATCTCAAGCAGCCGATTTACACGCGGGACTGGCCGCCTTGCAGGCACTGCAAGTGATTTCCTCGGGAGACCACGAGGGTGAAAGGAAAGCGCATCCACATCGTTGATCTTTCCCGGCCCCTCCGCAAGGGGATGCCGGTCTTTCCGGGACACCCGCCGACGTACATCGGCGCGTTCCGGAGCCACGAGGAGACGAGAACCCCCGCGTGGTCGTCGATGTCGTGCCTGCTCCTCCTCAGTGACCACGCCGGCACGCACGTGGACGCCACCCTTCACTTCAACCCGAAGGGGGAATCCGCGGAGAAGATCCCCCTGGAAGTCATGATGGGCCCGGCTGCCTTGGCGGACTTCTCCGACAAGTCGGCCGGGGAATCCATCACGCCGCAGGAGGCGAGGCGGAGGCTCGCCGAGAACGGGATCGAGCCGGAAGGATTGAAGATCCTGCTTTTTCGGACGGGAGCCGCGGAGCATTACGGGACGCCGCGCTACTTTGAATATTTCCTCCACATCGAGCCCGACACCGTCCGCTGGATGCTGGACGCCGGGATCTCCGTCTTCGGCGTGGACGCCATCACCATCGACCGCCTCTCGGACAAGCCGACCCACATGCTGGTGCGGGAGAGGGCGTTTTACCACATGGAGAACCTGGACAACCTGGACAAGCTGCCGACCGGCCCTTCGTCTTCATCGCCCTTCCCCTCTCCCTTGCGGGCGCGAGCGCGTCGCCGGTCCGGGCGGTCGCCATTCTCGAGGGGGCCCAAGCGATCTTTGCCGGGGGCTCTCCCTGAAAAGCCGACCCCTGGGAAAACTTCTGTTTCGAGGAAGGGGGGCCAACGACGCGCCTGGCCCCCCGGCGGCCGGTTTTGCGGGAGGGAACTGGATTCCGGGGGGCAAGGGGGGTAAAGTGCGGCCCCGGGCGGAGAAGGACCGAAGGCGGCCGATCCTTCCTCTTCCGCCCGAGGGAGCGCCGGGCGAGCGCTCTTTTCGAGACCGAGGTCTTCGGGTCCGCGGACGCGCGGACTTTTTGCGAGGAGCGATGCATGAAGGCGGATTTGAACATCGTCGGCGGAACGCTCGTCCTTCCGGGCGCGGGGCTTCTGCGGGCGGGCATCTCCATTCGGAAGGGGAAGATTTTCTCCGTGGCCCTCGAGGAGGCCCTGCCCGACGCCCGCGAGACCCTGGAGGCCGCCGGGCTCCACGTGTTCCCGGGGATTATCGATCCCCACGTCCACCTGGGTTTCTCGGGGAGCTTCGCCAACGACTGCCGGACGGAGACCCTCTCCGCCCTGGCCGCCGGCACGACGACCCTCTCGGCCCTCTTGCGGGAGCCGGGCTCTTACCTGAAACTCTTCCCGGACTTCCTTCGGGACGCCGAGGCGAACGTCCACACGGACATCGTCTTCTCCCTCAAGCTGGGCGACGAGGGGCAGGCGGCGGAGATCCCCCGGTACGTGGACCGGCTCGGCGTCACGGCCTTCAAGATGTACCAGTACGGCCTTCCGGGGATGATCCAGTCCGATGACGACGGCCTGATGCTCCTGGCCCTGCGGACCCTGGCAAAGCTCGGAGAGCCCACGTTCCTGGCCGTCCACTGCGAGGACGAGTCCATCGTCGTCCGGGCGACCGAGCGCGTCCGCCGCGAGCGGAAGGAGGGGACCCTCGCCGACTGGGCGGACACCCACCCTGACGTGGCCGAGGAGGCGGGCGTCCTGCGGGCGGCCTATCTCTCCGAGGTCACCGGCGGCCGCGTGTACGTAGTCCACCTCTCCACCGCCCGGGCGGCGCGGCGGCTGCGCGAGATCAGGCGGCGCAACCCGAACCTTCTGGTGGAAACCACCTCCCCGAACCTGTCCATCACTCGGGACTCCAGCAAGGGATTCCTGGCCAAGATGTCGCCGGCCTTCCACGGCCCACAGGACGTGGAGGCCCTCTGGGAGGCCCTGCGCGACGGCGTCATCGACACCCTCGGCACGGATCACACCCCCCGCAGGCGCTCCGAAAAGAACCTGGAGGGAGGCCTGTGGGGCTCCAGGACCGGCATCGCGGCGGTCGGGACCCACCTGCCGGTCCTGCTGCACGAGGGACACCACAAGCGGGGAATCCCCCTCGTCCGGATCGCCGAGGCGGCCAGCCGGAACCCCGCCCGCATCTTCGGCATCTATCCCCAGAAGGGCGACATCCGAGCGGGAAGCGACGCAGACCTCGTCCTGGTGGACCTGGAGGCCGAGCGGAAGGTCCGCCCGGAGGACCTCCACTCCTTCGCCGGCTTCAGCCTCTACGAAGGCGAGATTCTGAAGGGGTGGCCGGAGGTCGTCGTCAAAGGGGGAAAGGTGGCCATCCGGGACGGAGAGGTCCTCTCCGAGCCGGGCTCTGGAAGGTATCTGCGCCGGAAGCTCGCCTGCGGCCGCCGGGCGGAGGAGGTCATGAAGAAGTGAGTCGCGCCGGCCCGCGCCCCTCCCGGACTCTCCGGCCGGACACCCGAGCCCTCAGGCCCCCACTTCCTCCATGACCGAGTCGGGGATGTCGAAGTTGGCGTAGACGTTCTGGACGTCGTCGTGGTCTTCGAGGGCGTCCATCAGCTTGAGGACCTGCCGGGCCTTCTCGACGTTGAGCTGGATGGTGCTCTGGGGAACCATCGTCAAGTCCGCGGAAGCGAGCGGGATTTCCCTTTCAGCCAATTTGTCCCGGACCGACTCGAAGTTCTCCGGCGAGGTGGTGATGACGAAGTTCCGGTCTTCCGTCTTCAGGTCCTCGGCGCCCGCCTCAAGAGCCAGCTCCAGCAGGACGTCCTCCTCGGCCTTGTCGGTCTCGACGAGGAGGACACCCTTTTTCTCGAACATCCAGGACACGGCGCCCGCCTCCGCCATGTTGCCGCCGTGTCTGGAGAAAACGTGGCGCAGGTCCGCGACCGTCCGGTTGCGGTTGTCCGTCACGGCCTGGATCAGAACGGCCACGCCCATCGGCCCGTAGCCTTCGTACGTGGCCTCTTCGTACGCCACGCCCGGCAGCTCGCCCGCGCCCTTCTTGATGGCGCGCTCCACGTTCTCCATGGGCATGTTGGCGGCCTTGGCCGCTGCGATGGCCGTGCGGAGCCTGGAGTTGCCGTTCGGGTCTTTCCCTCCCGTCCGCGTCGCGACCGTGATCTCCTTGATCAGCTTGGTGAACAGCTTCCCGCGTCTTGCATCCACAGCCGCCTTTTTGTGCTTGATGGAAGACCACTTCGAATGTCCGGACATCGAATTCACCCCCTCTGGGCGGCAATCAAGAACCCAGCGCTGGAGGAGTTTGACAAAAGAAATTGTACTATCCAGATAGCACCCGGCCATGGAAATGTCAAGGAGGCCCGCTTCCGCCGAAACGGAAGAAAATCAATCAGTTGAATCCGAAACGCCGCCGCGAGGCCGCGGGGTGTCCCCCCCTTTCGGCGACCTTGCCGTCCCGTGTTATAATCGGTCCGTTCGAGCCCAGGAAGCCAGCGGTTCAGCCGGGCCCGTCCGAAAAGGGAGGGGGGACGCACCGGGGGAGGAGCCCGATTCCAACCCAGGGTCTCCGAGCGGGGAAGAAGCCGGGCCGAAAGAATTCGGAAGAGGCGGGTGACGAGAGGCAAGGCCCCTTCGCCCAAGCTCAGTCGCGGGGGGCGGCTCGCGTTCTTGTGGGTCGCCGGGGGGGTTCTGCTCGCCACGCTCCTTCTCCACTTCTGGTATTTTCCCCGCTTCGGCGAACCGCCCTCCCGCGAGTCGCCCCGGATGGCGGAGGGTCGCGTCCTGCGGAAAGACTTGCTTCGGGACAAAGAGGGCCGGGTCGTCACGCGCATCACCTATCGATTCGCAACCCCCGGCGGGTTGTCCGTTGAGGGACAGGCTTCCCTCCGGGGGGAACGGTGGGCCGGCCTCAGGCCGGGCGATGCGGTGCGGGTCCTGTACTCGGCATCGGACCCGCGTCAGAACCGCTTGGCGCCGGACGGCCCCGGAGAGGGCAAAGGGTCCTTGGCCCCGGATCCGGGCGGACCCGAGGGAGAGGCTCCCCGATGACGAGGCAGTCGTCTTCGCGCACCGGTTCTCTGGAGGCGCTGATCTCTCTGATGCGCGACCCGGACCCCCGGGTCTGGCAGTCGGTGGAGCGACAGCTCATCAAACAGGGGGAGGCGACCCAGAAGCTCCTGGAAGAAACCGCGGAGCGCGGCCAGGACGCCATCGCCCGGGCGAGGGCCCGGGCGGTCCTCGGCAAAATCCACGAAGCGACTCTGACCGAAAGACTCAAACGGTGGGTCAATCCCGGAGGCCCGGAACCCGACCTGGAAGAGGGGTGGTTTCTGCTGACGCGCCTGGAGTTTCCCGACCTGGATGCGGGGCACTACCGGCGGAAGCTGGACGCCATGGCGGCCGACCTCGACCCGCTCCTCAGGGGCGCCAGGGACCTCGAAGCCCTTCGGGTCCTCAGGCGGTACGTCCACGTCGAAAAAGAGTTCCGCGGCAACGTCCAAGGCTACTCCGAGCCGGAGAACAGCTACATCAACTGCGTCCTGGACCGGCGCCTCGGCATTCCCATCAGCCTCTCCTCCGTTTACCTTTCGATCGCGCGGCGGGTGGGCCTTCCTTTCGACGGGATCGCCGCGCCGGGCCACTTCCTTCTGCGGTACCGAAGAGACCGGGCGGGCTGTGAGCCCGTCTACGTGGACGCCTTTTACGGCGGCCGGCAGCTCACCCGCAAAGAGTGCCTGGCCTTCCTGCGTTCCATCGGCCACTCCGTCCAGGGCGAGCTGGAGCGGCCGGCGGGCAGCCGGGAGATCCTGGCCCGGATGTGCCGGAACCTGGTCGCCATTTACGGCTCCACCGGCGCCGAGCACAAGAGCGAACGCCTGGCGGCGTGGATTGACATCATTCAGGCCGGCACACCCACGGACAGCGAGGAGGGCTCGGACTGGGACCGGGACCTCGAGGCTTCATGAGCCCGGCGGCCCGCGCGGGACCGGACGCCCCGGCGGGCTGTAGCGGCAGAGCTTGTCTCTGCCAAGGCGGACACGAAGTCCGCAGCTACGCCCAATCGCCCGGCGGCCCGCGCGGCGCGGAATCGGGTCCCCCTCCCTTTCGCTGTCCCTCGTCCAAAGGAAGCAAAGGGGAGACCCGCGCGCGGGTCTTCTAAAGCCGAGGAGGGACGCTCGCGAGCCCAAGGCCGGATTCGAACGGAGCGGGACGAGGCGCCCGCGGGGAGAGAGGTTCCCTGATCCAGGAGGAGATGATGGAGAACAAGACGCCCAAGCAACTGAGCCACGAGCACCTGGAGGCGGCGGAGGCCGCCCTGGATCGCGGGGACGCGCGCAGGGCGCTGGAGCTGGCCCGCAAGGCATATGAGGTCTGCCCGGACGAGTATCCCACAAACTACAACGCGCTGTCCGTGGCCCTGGAGTGCATGAAGAAGCTGGAACTCAAGGAGGAGACCGAAACCATCCGGCGCACCATGCAGAAGCTCCTGTGGGAACACGAAACCAAGCCCCACGCCGAGGGCGAGGCGCGCGGCAAGCATCCGCTGAAAAAAGACAAAGCGCCCTGATGTTGCGGCCAATCAAAAGCGGGTGGGGGTTGTGATGGTGATTCAGAGGTATTACTCCGGCCACTATTGGTTACTGCATAAGTAAAGTCCTATAGGAGGCGTAAAAG
>JACPRG010000078.1 GCA_016190025.1 Candidatus Tectimicrobiota bacterium | reverse complement strand
GTGGAGGAGAGGCAGCAGGTCGTCGTCCGGCGCGTCCAGGATCTCCTCCGTCTCCCTTTGGCCGGGCGGCTCGCCGAAAAGCGCCCGCTCCGCCAGGGCCTGATAGTCCATCTCGGGTCTCCAGGTCTCGAGTTCGTCCTGTTACGTCTCGGGGGCCTCCCGGCAAACACTCGCGGGGCGCAACGTCCGAGACGATGCCGCCATCATCTTATCCCGAATCTCTCCCCATTGAAACGCATAGCCCCCGAAGGGCCGGAGACGGGCTCAGGAAGGGAGGGGAGAGGGCGGCTGGGCGTTGTAGAGAATGTTGCCGAGGGACTGGCGGACCGTCTCGATGTCCAGGCCGTTGGCGCGAAGGTAGGGCCCGCTTTCCTCCAGGACCCGCCGGATGTCGCCGTAGAGGCGAAACCGCTGGAAGAGGGCCGCGCGCCTCAAGCCAATAGCCACTTGAAGGCGTGGAAGGCCGCCAGGGCGATCCCCACGATCAGCAAGATGTTTCGCAGGTACAGGGCCGCCCCCAGCGTCACCAGCGCCGCGTATGCGGAAGGGTTTCCCTTCAGGCCCGCCCATTGTCCCCCGGGGTACAGGATGAGCGAGACCGTCAGTGTGGCCAGGGCCGCCGCGGGCGCCGCCTCCAGGCAATAGCGCACGAAGGCGGGCAGGGGGAGCCTTGAGGCCATCACCAGGATGGGACCGCGGGAGAGGTACGTCACGGCCGCCATCGCTAGGCTCAGAAGGAGGACCGATTCTGTAACCACTTGAGAGAGCCTCCCGCTAAAGAGAGGAGAACAATGGTCACGAGCACGGCGTGCACGTGGGGGAGCGCGGAAGTGACGGCCACCGTCACGGGGAGGGACAGGAGGGCCGTCGCCGCCTGGGCGGCGTCCCGCAACATCGGGATGAGCAGGGCGAGGAAGACGGCGGAATTGACGATCTCCAGTCCCAGGCCCTGGACCTGCGGGATCGAATCGACCAGGAAGCCGCCGGCGAAGCTGGCCGGGATCCACGTCACGTAAATGAAGAGGGTCGCGGCCAGGTAGTAGGCGTCCTTCCGGGGCGCCTCGGGGGCCTTCGCGCAGCGGGCGATGGACAGGGCGTACACCGCGTCCACCAGGCCGTAGCCGATCAGGGCCAGCCAGCGGCGGCTCCTGTCTCGGAAGTAGGGGGCCAGCGAGGCGGCGTAGAGCACATAACGGAGGTTCACGACGTAGGTGGTCAGGACAATGGGGAAGAAGCCGGCGCCCTGCTGGATCAGGCCGATGGCCACGAGCTGGGAAGGTCCCGCGTAAACGATGGCCGACATTAGGCCGCCCTCTACCCAGGTGAGCCCCGCGGCCCGCGCCAGCGCCCCGAAGAGGAAGCCGATGGGAAGGAGGCCGATGACCACCGGGACCGACTCGGCGAGTCCCCGCCGAAACTCGGCGCGCGCGGCGCTCACGCGGGGATCCCCCCGGGGAGACCAAATGAAAAGGGAGCCCGGGCTTCGCTCACAGGACCGGCAAATGTCGGCGGGCGAGAGACCGGGGGAGGAGGAGATAGTATTCCCCCTCCTGCTTCATCCGTCCGGCTTTCTCCTCCGCCTCGGGACCCCGCCCCCAGAAGACGTCGCCGCGCACCGGCCCCTGAATGGCCCCGCCCGTGTCCTGGGCGACGAAAAGCCGCCGCAAGGGAAGCGTGAATCCGCCCCCCGGCTTCGTCCCCGGGGCCGTCGTGTCCACCCAGAGGGGAATCCCGAGCGGGATGAAACGCCGGTCCACGGCGAGCGAGCGCAGCGGCGTCAGGACGACTCCCTGCGCCCCGAGGGGGCCTTCGCCGCCGATCTCCCGGAAAAAGACGTAGGACCGGTTCTTTTCCATGAGCCTCCGGGCCTCGTCGGAGTGCTCCTCCAGCCATGCGCGGATGGTCTGGAGCGAGACGGACTCGCGGGGGAAAATCCCCCGGCGGATGAGCTCCCGCCCGATGGAGTGATAGGGGTGGCCGTTCTGGGCCGCGTAGCCGAGACGAAGGACGTTTCCGTCTTCCAGCACCACCTGTCCGGAGCCCTGGACGTGGAGGAAAAAGGCCGCGACGGGGTCGTCCACCCATACGATCTCCGCGCCCAGACCGTCGAGCGCCCCGGCGTTGATGGCGGCCCGGTCCGGGTACGGCCGGAGCTGTCCGTCTTTGACCTTGCCCGCGATCCGGCGGCCCCTCATGTCCTTTTGGAAAAGGCCCAGATCCACCGTGACCAGGTCCGGCGGACGGCTGTGAAGGGGGATCGTGTAGGCCCCGCCGCGCGTCCGGGAGCCGCGAAGCACGGGCTCGTAGTAGCCCGTGAAGAGGCCCTTGGGATCGCCGTTGTTGGTGGCCCGGAAGGGCGAGAACCACTTCTCGAAAAAGGCGCGCGCCCCGTCGCTCCCGACCGGGCCTGACGCCTCCAGCCGGACCGCCTCGGCGCAGACGGGCCGCCAGTCGGCCGCGCGGCCGAAGGCGGGCGTCTCGCCCAGGGGACGAGGGTCCGGCTGCCGCAGGAGGTGGTCGCAGGACTTTCGGAACGCGGCGAGGGCCTCGGCGTGCCGGTCGCCCACCCAGCCCGCCAGGTCGGAAAACGAGACCTCCTCCAGAGCCAGCCGGTCCTTTTCGGGCGGGCGCTCCCGGAAGATGCCGCAGCCGGCCGCGGCGGACAAGAGCAGGAGGAAGGCCCCGCAGAGGCGGGCGAGGTCATGCCGGCGCCGCTTTCCCGGCCGGGCGCTTGGGCCGAGGGACGGTCGGGAAAACGCGGCCAAGCTCCGCCTTCTCGCACGAGTCACTTGAAAATCGGGGAAAATCGGGAGGGGAACAGCTTTGGCCATCGAAATGAGTCCCAAGCATCGCCCGCGATGAATCCAGCCGCCCGGGTTCATACCGAGCCTAGCGGGAAGACACCGGACCGTCAATCCAAAAAGAAAGGGACACTCGCGTATCCCTTGCAAGAATGAGTGGTGCCGGGGGACGGAATCGAACCGCCGACACAAGGATTTTCAGTCCTCTGCTCTACCGACTGAGCTACCCCGGCTGGAGGTCTGGCTGGTAAGAGTCTATGTCCGATCTCAGGGTTTTGCAAGAAGTCGGGGCCCGGGAGGCGGGACGGGTTGGGGCGCACCGGAGGCTCAATGCGGGTAAATCCGGAGGACCGCCGTCACGCAGCGCGGGCAAAAGCCTTTGGAGGGATGAACCCCCCGCGGACGCGGCTACGGGTGCCGCAGGTTGTCGCGGAAGGCGATGGCCTTTTCGTCCCCCGGGGCGAGGGCCAGATAGCGCTCGATGGTGGCCAGGGCCGCTTCCCGGCGCCCGTGTTGAAGCTCGGCGACGGCCAGCGACTTCAGGAAGTCGCCGTCCTCGGGACGGAGGGCGGCGGCGCGCGAGAGATGGTCGGCGGCGCAGTCCCATCGGCCCTCGTTGAGGTCCGCCATCCCCAGGTTGTACAAGGCTTCGGCGCAGGCCGGGTCGATGCGCAGGGCCTCTTCGTACGCCCGGCGCGCCGCCGCCAGTTCCGCCCGGGCGAAGTCCTCGTTTCCCTTCCGGCAGCGATCCAGGGCCTTGTCGAAGAGGTAGGCGTGGTGCGTGCCCTGCTCCTCGGTGGCCAGCTCCACGACCGTGGTCGGGACGAGCCCGGCGGACGACAGAATTGCTTCAAATTCCGCCCGGTTCCGGACATAGGTCAGGGAGAAGCCCTCCGCCTCTTTGACGACGGGGCCGTACCACAGAAAGGTTTCGTGGGTCGGATGGATGAAATCCATGATGACCACTTGCCGGCGGGCCACCCGCGCGAGCTCCGAGACGATGGCCGCGGGTTGGGGCACGTGGCGGAGGACATCGTTGTTGAAGACGACGTCGAAGCTGCCGTCCTCGAAGGAGAGCCTGAACGCGTCGTCCACGCGGAAGTCGGCGTCCGGATACCGCCTGCGGGCGCGGGCCACCATGTTCGGCGTGACGTCCACGCCCGTGTATTTCACCCCGAAGGGCCGCGTCAGCTCGAAGAATCTTCCCGGTCCGCAGCCGACGTCCAGGAAGGTCTCCCCCTCCCGCACGACCTGGCCCAGAAGCTCCACCTTCGCCACGTTGACGCCGGTCCTTTTGCTCAAATCGAACCGCTCTTCGAGATAGGACACGACCCGGGGGTCGTTCCAGTGGTGCTGCCAGAAGCGGTCAGCGGATGGCTGAAGCTGCGCGGGATGCGGGGCGGCCATGTCGGGTTCTCCCATGATTCCGTCAATCACCCTCCGTTCGTGTCCGTCGCAAGGGCTGAGCAATATGCGTGCCTACAGAGACGGCCGCCCCGGTGGGTGGCGCGGATGGCCGCCCGACGCGGCTCAAGCCGCACGGAGACGATAAGAAACCCTCTCACGCGAGGCGCGGAATTGGGCGCGGTTCCGGGTGCGTAGGCAAAAATTGCCCTTGCGTCCCGGGCCGAGGTGCTTCCCTCGCGCGAAGGGCGGCGGTTTTCGGGGCGGGCGGCTTAGAGGGTGACAACCTTTTCGGCCTCGACCAGGGTCTTGACGATCTCCTCCATGTTACTCACGCGTCCCGCCTTGATCTTGCCCTCCAGGCTGAGGGCCTTCACGCACGTTCCGCAGGACAAGACCTCGATGCCTCCTTCGTGTAGGCCCGCGACGCTTTGGAGAAGCTCCGATCCCTCGGCGGCGAGCCGGACGCCGGTGTTGTAGAGGATGACCGCCTCCACCTGGTCGTAGCGCCGGACCTGTTCCAGGAAAGGAACCATGAGGCGACGCGCAAGCGCCTCGTCCCCATGGCCCATTCCCTCTTGGTTGACGATGATGACGGTCTTCATGAGCTACCTCCTGAACCTTCCGTCAGAGGAGTTCCTTCGCGAACAGAGCTGAATCCATTTTTTGAATTATACATATTTGTTGAGCCGATTCAAAACAACCGTTGGTCAGAAAGACCTGGGAATAAAAAATCGCCTTGGCCCTGGGGATGGATCTTTCGCTGATCCCGGCAAAAGTTGTAAAGTCGGCAAAAGTTGTAAAGAAAGAGCGACACTTTCCGGTTGCCGGTTCTTTCCGGGATTGCTATCATTTGCCGCCGTGCAAAGGGCCAGAATCTCGCGGGGGGGGGCCATCTTCGTGTCCCGGAAGAGTCCCTTTCCGTGAGGGGAGAAATCTTTACGAATCCGAGGCTTTTCCCCGGCAAGCTGCCGCCCGACCTGCTGGCCCTCATCCTTTCGGCCGAGCCCGTGGGGGATTCCCGCGTCCTCGCGGGTCCCGCCGTCGGTTGGGACGCCGCCGTGCTGGACTTCGGGGAAAGATACCTGGTGGCCAAGACCGATCCCATCACCCACGCCACCGACGAGATCGGCTGGTTTGCCGTCCACATCAACGCCAACGACATCGCCTGCCTCGGGGCGACGCCCAGATGGTTCCTGGCCACGCTTCTCCTGCCGGGCGGGTCGGCGGACGAGGCGTTGGCCGAGCGGATTTTTTCAGACGTCCGCCGGGGCTGCAGGGATCTCGGCGTGTCGCTGGTGGGGGGCCACACGGAGATCACCTTCGGCCTGCCGCGGCCGGTGGTCGTCGGCGCGATGCTCGGAGAGGTGGAGCGGGAGAGGCTCGTGACGCCGAAGGGGGCGCGGGCCGGAGACGCCTTGGTGTTGACGAAGGGGATCCCCCTGGAGGCGGTGGCCATCATGGCCCGGGAACGGCGGCGGGACCTGGAGAGGGTGTTCGGGCGCGAGAGGGTGGCGGCCGCGGCGCGGTTCCTCTATGAGCCGGGGATCAGCGTCGTCCGCGACGCCCGCGTCGCGTGCGACGCCGTGCCCGTCCACGCCATGCACGACCCGACCGAGGGCGGACTGGCCACGGCGATCCACGAGCTGGCCTGGGCCACGGGCCTCGGCGTCCGGGTCGAGGCCGAGAGCATCCCGGTGCTGGAAGAGGGGCGCCTGTTTTGCGAACATCTGGGCCTGGACCCGCTGGGCGCTTTCGCCTCCGGGTCGCTCCTCCTCTGCGTGGACCCGGCGGATGCGGGACGGCTGGTGGACGCGCTGAAGGAGACGGGCGTCCCCGCGCAGGCCATCGGGGAGATGCGCGCCGCGGAAGAAGGGGTGGCGATCCGGAGGGGCGGCCGCGAGGACGCGCTCCCCTTGTTCACCATGGACGAGATTGGGAAAATTTTTTGAATCGGGGCCGTCGGCGGAGAGAGGGGATCCCGCGCGCTTGGCGGGTGGACACGATTTGAATCGGAGAGGGTCCGTGGGGGCTGGAATCTACCGCGGCGTCTTGTTCGACTTCGACGGCACGATCACGAAACCT
>JACPRG010000076.1 GCA_016190025.1 Candidatus Tectimicrobiota bacterium | reverse complement strand
GGGGCCCGTGAGGGACCCGAGGCTCGTCGCCCACAGAGAGGAGAGGAGTGGCTCCAGGCTCCCCCGAAGGGATGCTGGCCGGTCCAGAGACATGACCTTGGCACCTCCACGGCTTTCTTCACAGAGTCGCGCGCGTTCGCGCATCGGGGCTGCGCTAGTAAGCCGCGGGCAGCGTCCGCCACCGCGGCTTGGCGGCCGGGGTGGACTCTGCCTTCTCAGCACCGGCCGCCGGGCTGGCGCCACCGGGGGGCAGCCCCACCTCCTCCTGCTGGGCCAGCCCGCGGAGCAGCGTCATCTTCTCCCGGATCTCCGTCCGGCGCCGCTGGTTCCGCCTCCGGCGCTCCTCCAGGTGAGCCATCTCCTGCTCCAGCCTCCGCTCCTCGGTGTCGAGCAGATACATATCCAAGTAGGCCGTCCCCCGCTGGGCTGGCGTGGCGCGGATGTGCTTGGATGTAACCGTGGGTAGATGGCCCAGCCCCTTGGCCCGAGTGGCGATCTTCATGACACCTCCCGATCCAGGGCTTCCAGGGCGCCATCGGCCGGGACGGCCCCGTCGCCTCCCGGACTCCAGCGCTCGATGAGTCCGCCCAGCACCTCCCGCACGCGAGCCGTCTGGGCCCGGCTGCCCCCGCGGCTGGACTCCGCGGCCAGTATGTCCAGGCACACTTGCCGGAAGGTCTTCTCATCCAGGGAGCCGTTACGGACCCGCAGGGCCCGGGCCACCATGACGCAGCCGCGCACCGTGGGGGCGAACTCGCAGGTCCCGGAGTCCCGCAGGCCCCGCACGATCCGCACGATCCGCTCGGCCTCGGCCTGCCGGAGCCCCGACTTGGCCTGGGTGATAGCCACCTCGGTCTCCTCATCGAAGCAGTCCAGGTCCAGGGTGACCATCCTGTCCCGCAGGGCATCCTGGCTCCGGTAGACGCCGGCGTACTCCTCGGGGTTGCTGGTGAAGATGGCGGTGAAGTCGGGATGGACCTGAAGGTACCCCTCCCCCTCCCGGGCCGCGGGCAAGTCCAGCATCCTCTCCTGGAGCACCGCGAGGAGGACGTTGTTGGCCTCGGGCCGGGAGCGGGTGAACTCGTCGTAGATGAGGGTGAAGCCGTACTTGCACGCGACGGTGAGGCGGTTGTCCACCCACCGTTTGACCATGTCTTCCTCCACCTTCAGGACCCGGGAAACGAAGCGGTCAATCACTTTCCTCAGCTGATAGCCGTACTCCCCACCCACCAGGTCCGAGGTGGTGTACTCCTCGTCGCCGTGGATCAGGACCACTGGACGTTCGAGCTTCGAGGCCAGGTGGAGGGCCAGGGTGGTCTTCCCCGTGCCGGAGGCTCCGCGGAAGTGGACCGGGAAGCCAGCCTTGATATAGCCCAGGGCCCGCTCGGTGAGGTCGCTGACGTAGTTCGTCTCTACAAAATCCGGCAGGGGGGCCGGCTCGATGACCGTGGTGAGTTCCTCTATGCCTCTCATGGATATCTCCGTCATGCGTGGAGCGCAGGGCGAGGGCCGGACCAGCGCCGGGCCTGGATGGCTCTGAGGGTGGCCTTGAACTCTTTGACGCTCAGGGATCCGCCGTTGGACAGAAGCGTTCCTACGGCCCGGCTCATTTCCTCCTGCTCTCGTCGGTACTCGGCTAGGAGGTCTTTGACTTCCTGCTCCCGCTCTTGCCGCCTGGCAGTGAGCCCGGCCAGCAGCTCCTTGACCGTGCCAACCCGCTCCGCCCCGGCCCCGGCCAGGGCCTCTTTCAAATCGGCCGCCATTGTCCTCTGCTCCCGGAGGTAGCCCCTCATCGTTTCTTTGACCGCCTGCTCACGCTCCTCCTGGCGGGCGAGGATTCGTCGCATCATGGCGTCGAAGTCCCGTTTCCTGAGAGAGGCGGCCCGGGCCAGAACCTCCCTGAGCCGGGCCCTCATCGCCTCCCGCTGGGTCCGGAAGGTTTCCAGCATTTCGTGAGCGACCTCGGTGGTCTGCTCCACCGATGAGACCCTGGCCTCGAAGGAGGCGATAACCTCTCGGACCAGGCACCCCAGCTCCTCAGCTACATGGACGCTCGGCATTTGTGATCGTGGCTTGTTCTTGGCCTACCAGGCGGCGCTGGCACGCTTCTTCGCCATCGTGGCGACCATATTCCGCCAATGGCCAGCCGCGGCTTCACGCTCCCGCCGCAAACCGGACCGCATCCATCCCACCTGTCGGCTCCTCGCCTCCTGCTGGGCCCGAATGCCCTGGTGCATCGCCCGGAAGTGCCTCATCCGTGAGCCCTCGGCGTTGCTGAGGAATCGCTTGACGTCCGCCGCCTTCCGCCTGGACTCTTCCCGAAACCGCCTGAACTCTTCCCGAAAGCCCCTCAGCATCGCTGCGGTCTGGCGCTTGAGGGCCGCGACCCTTGCCATTCGGGCGTCGAAGGAATCGAGGATCTGCTGGTTCAGGTTTCGCGTTTCCTCGGCCAGCCCCATTGCTCCTCCCATTTCTTCAAGGGGTTCCACGCCAAAAGCCTCAGGGCCTTTCCTTGGGGCCTTCTCTGGCGCCTTCTTTGCTTTTCTCCTGAACGCCATGGTTCCCTCCGCGGCCTCAACGGCCTTCTCTCTGTTGTCGGAGAGAGATCCTGGCGAGACACGCTCTTTGCGATCGGCTGCTCAAGGGCATCCCGGCAGAAACCCTCGCTGATCCTGGTCGCCCGGCCTTACGCCGGCGCGGCGGCTGTAGCGGTCAGGCCGATCGCTTCCGCGTACTTGAGGTACGTTTCCACCGAGGCCACGACCGCCCTCGCCTCGACCGCCAGGAGCTCGATCCCCACCAGGGAGACCCGCACCCAGGCGTCAATGACGATGCCCTTGTCCAGTATCCGGTCCACCACTTCGACCAGGCTGGACGACGCAATTGCCTTTTCGACTGCCATCTCACTCACCTCCTTCCAAGTTTGCTCCCGCTAGACACCGGACTCGGCCCGGGCCGGGGGCTCGCCCGATCCTCCTCGATGACCCTTCGCAGGAGGGCCGAGACCTGATCCAGATCGAATGGCTTGCTGATGAAACCTTGACACTCGCGTTGCCGGATCACCGTCTGAATCGGCGGATCGTCTGCGTAGTGGTAGCCGGAGATCAGCACCACCTTGAGTCGGGGGTCGAGCCCCCGGATCTGCTGCGAGACCTCGAGGCCGCTCTTGCCCGGGAGCTTGACGTCAACGATCGCAGCGTCGAACCTCCGTTCAGCCACCTCGCGGATCGCGCCGACTCCTCCGCTGACGGGCGTGACCCGAAAGCCGGCGTCGCGCAGCGCGCTCTCCAGCGCCCAGCAGATATCGGCCTCGTCATCTACGACCAGGATCTCGAACACCGAGCCCCCCTCCGCTCAGGCCTCCGGCAAGGCCGGAAGGTTGATCGTGAAGCTGGACCCCTTGCCCACCGCGCTCTCGACCCGGATCCGACCGTGATGGTGCCTGATGATGCTGTAGGCGAGGGCGAGGCCCAGCCCGGTCCCCTGACCGACGGGCATCGTGGTGAAGAAGGGGTCGAAAATCCGGCTGAGGTTCGCCTCGGGGATTCCGCACCCCGTGTCGGTCAACCGAATCTCCACGCCTCGCTGCTCCCCGTCGCCGGCCGGCGCGGTCTCGATCGTGAGCTTCCCCCCCGCCGGCATGGCGTGGTAAGCGTTCAGGATGACGTTCATGAACACCTGCTGGAGTTGGTTCTTGTTGCCATTCGCCGCCGGCAGCCGAGGCGCCAAACGCTTCTCGATCTCCACCGACTGGAGCGAGATCTGGTGGCCGACCAGGGAGAGCGTATCCTCCAGCGCCTCGTTGACGTCCACGCGCTCGTCCAAGCCTTCGGAAGGACGCGCGAACTTGAGCAGGTTTTCAATGATGGCGCCGGCGCGCGTCGCAGCGGCGCGGATCTTCTCGGCGCACTCGCGCCGCAGCGCCGGGTCGTCCCCCCGCTTGAGCAGGATCTGTGCGGCGGCGGAGGCGATGGCCTGGGGATTTCGAACCTCGTGGGCGATTCCGCCCGCCATCTCCCCCAGGGCCGCCATCTTGGCCGACTGGATCAGCCGCAGCTCCAGCTGCCGCTTCTCGGTCAGGTCCCTCCCGACCCCGACCACGGCCGTGACGCGACCCCCGTCCTCCCGCATGGCCGAGAAGCGCCAGCCGATGAGGACCTCCCGGCCGGCCTTGGTCATCATCCCCGTCTCCACTTCCTGGACCTCCCCTTCCCGCACCACCTGCGCGACACGGGCCTTCATCAGATCCTCTTGCGTCTTCTCCGGGAAGAGCGCGAAGAACGGGCGGCTGACCACCTGCCGGGAGGAGAAGCCCAGAATGCGCTCGGCGGCGCTGTTCCACGTCAGCACGGCGCCCTCAGCGTCCAGCGAGATGATGAGGTCGTTCGCGCTCTCCACCACGCTGGCCAGGTGGCGCTC
>JACPRG010000075.1 GCA_016190025.1 Candidatus Tectimicrobiota bacterium | reverse complement strand
GGCCCAGCTCATCGTCGTCCACGTCATCGACACCCCTGCCCTTCCCGTGCACGAGAGGAAGCAGGAAGGCGCGAGGGCCGTCCTGGAGCGGGCCCGCCGGATCGCGGCCCAATACCTGGACGCCGTGGACGCCCGGTGTCTGAAGGGCTCCGTCGCCCAGGTGCTGATCGAGACGGCCGACCGGGAGAGGTGCGACCTCGTCGTCCTGGGCTCCCGCGGAAAGTCCAGCGTCCGGGACCGCCTGCTGGGCGGCGTCCTGGAGCAGGTCATCGCCTACAGCCACCGGCCCGTGACGGTGGTCAAGGAGTCCACGGAGGTGGAGGAGGCCCTGAACGTCGGCAAGGAAAGGATGGCGTTCCCGGAGACCCCCGAGCCCTACGCGCGCTTGCAGCCGGCCGCGGCGGAAGGGACGAAAGCGAAGAAGTAAGCCCGTAGGAAAGCGCCTCTCCGGTTTGACAAGGCCCGCGGCGGACCGTAAAACATTCCCATCTCACGGAGCGACGGGCTCCCCTTCCGGGAAGGGGAGCCCGTCTGTTTGTCCGCGCGCCGCGCGGTCCGTCGGTTCCGTCCGTTTCATTCCCCGCGCCGGAACATTGGGGGGATGTCCGGCGCGGCTTTTTGCATTCCGACACGAGGGGAGGCCGGCATGGCGGGAAGGCTTGAAGGGAAGGTGGCATTCGTGACGGGCGCGGCCCAGGGGATCGGCTGGGTGTACGCCCAGGGGTTGGCCAAAGAGGGCGCGAGGGTCGTCCTCAACGACGTCCTGGACTGCCAGGGCCCCGCGAAGAAGCTGAAGGGAACCGGGGCCGAGACCCTCGGGGTCGAGGGGGACGTCACGAACCCGGCCGCCATGGAGGCCGCCGTGAAGAAGACGGTCGAGACCTTCGGGCGGGTGGACATCCTCGTCAACAACGCGGCCCTGTACGCCGGCATCGAGCGGGGCTCGATGTTCGACATCTCTCTGACGGACTGGGAGCGGGTCCTCAAGGTGAACGTCGTGGGCCTGGTGATCGCCACCAAGGCCGCCGCGGCGCAGATGAAAAAGCAGAAATCGGGGAAGATCGTCAACATCGCCTCGGCCGTTCACGACACGGGGATCCCCGCGTTCATCCACTACACGGCTTCCAAGTCGGCGGTGGTCGGCATGACCCGCGCCATGGCCCGCGAGCTCGGCCCTCACGGGATCAACGTGAATTCGATCTCTCCCGGGTACGTGGACGTCAAGTCCAACGACCCGCTGCCCAGGGAGCGGCACGAAGACAACGTCAAGCTGCGCTGCATCAAGCGCCACCAGTACCCCGAGGACCTGGTCGGGACGATGATCTTCCTGTCCTCCCCGGAGAGCGACTTCGTGACCGGGCAGAACATCATCGTGGACGGCGGGATCGCGTTCGGCTGATGAGGAAGGAGAAGGAGACCCGGAGGGGGGTTGTGCCCTGGGATCGGAAGCCGGCTTGAAGGTCTGAGCCGCCCCCTGCCCCCCGCTTTCGCGGGGGCTGGTCCCCGCGCAGGCGGGGACAGAGGGCAGGCTTAGGGCCGCCGGGGGGGCCTTTTGAGGAAGCGGGAGGAACGCGCATGGCTGGAAGGCTGGACGGAAAGGTGGCGTTCGTCACGGGCTCGGCCCAGGGGATCGGCTGGGCGTACGCGCAAGCGTTGGCCCAGGCGGGGGCCAAGGTCGTCATCAACGACATCCGGGATTGCCAAGGACCGGTGAAAAAGCTGAAGGGCAAGGGCGCGGAGGCCCTCGGGATCGAGGCGGACGTCACGGACCTCTCCGCCATGGAGGCCGCCGCGAAGAAAACGGTGGAGACCTTCGGGCGGGTGGACATCCTCGTCAACAACGCGGCCTTCTTCGCGGGGCTCAAGAGGAGCTCTCTCTTCGACATCCCCATGGAGGAGTGGGAGCGCGTCCTCAAGGTGAACATCACGGGGACCTTCGTCCCCATCCGGGCCTTCGCGCCCGAAATGAAAAAGCGGGGCTACGGGAAGATCATCAACGTCTCCTCCGCCGTCGTGTTCACCGGGATCCCCGACTTTGTCCATTACACGGCCTCGAAGGCGGCGGTGGTGGGGATGACCCGCGCCATCGCCCGGGAGCTCGGCCCGCACGGGATCACCGTCAACGCCGTCGCGCCCGGATTCACCCTGGCCCCGTCCACCCAGGGGAGCCCCAAGGCCGTCGACGAGATGAACATCGCGTGGCGGTCCATTAAGCGGTCGGAGCACCCGGAGGACATCGTCGGGACGGTGCTCTATTTCGCCTCGCCCGACAGCGACTTCGTGACCGGCCAGACGCTCCTCGTGGACGGCGGGATCGTGTTTGATTGAGGGGAAAAGAAACTGGGGGGCTTCTTGGAAGACGCCCCCCAGACCCCCTTAGAACTTTTCTCTCGCCGGGCCTGGGGCTCGGCGCCGGCTGCATCCTCTCTACAGGCCCGGGTTCGGCCGGATGAACCGGTTGGTGTAGGCGGCCTTGTAGTCAACGGCCGGCGACAGCTTGAAGTACTTGTTGGCGATCTCGACTGATTTCTTCACCTGGGATTCCTTCATGTATCCCAGGCCCTTGTCTTTCGTCTCGGGGTCCTGCACGTCTGAGATTCCCTCCTCCACCTGGGCCTGGCTGATCTCGCGGTCCTTCTCGGGGTTGGCCTTCATGAAGGTCTCGAAGGCCTCCTTCGGATGCCGGATCGACCAGGCCCACGCGTCGAAGACGGCGGCGACGAACCTTTGGACCTGGCCGGGGTTCTTTTCGATACGGTCCCGGTGGGCCTGGATCACGTAGCCGTACGTCTCGATGCCCATGTCCTTGAAGGAGAGGTAATTCAGTTTCAGCCCCTGCCGCTTGGCGAGGATGGCCATCCGGGGCAGGCTGGAGCCTCGCGCCCCGGCGAAGAAGTCGACCTTTCCCTCCAGCAGGGCGGGGGTGAGCAGGGAAGACTTCATGGTCTTCTGAATCACCTTTGTGTGATCAAAGCCGGAGGCGGCGGCCATGGCCGGGAGCAGCACGTTCCCGAAGGCCCCGGGGTTCCCCCCCATCCGCTTCCCCTCCAGG
>JACPRG010000074.1 GCA_016190025.1 Candidatus Tectimicrobiota bacterium | reverse complement strand
GATGCGGAGATCTCCCCGTTCTTCGCGAGATGAGCCGCCAGGGTCTCCTTGACCTTCTCCAGGCTTTCGCGGTGGTAGAGGAGATCGTCCTTGACGCGGATGAGCGCCCCCTCCCCCACCAGGACCTCAATCACCGCGCGGTCTTCCCTCCGGGGGATGCCGAGCTGCTGAAGCGCCTCGTCGATGCGCGGGGGCTGGAAGCCCGCCTTCCGGTACATCTGCTCGATTTTCTCGCGTAGCTCGCTCTGGGCGGCCCCCAGACTCACCTTGTGGCTGGAAAGCCGGACGAGGTCACCTTCGATGACCAGGTCACGGCCGCCCAGCCGCCGGAGGGCGAAGCCGAACACTTTGTCCGGCGCGCCGGGGACGCGGCTCCGCAGCTCTTCCTTGGAGACCCCGGGGCGCAGGGGGTTCTCCCGGTGGAATTTCCCGAGGACCTCCCGGATTTCAGACTCGAGGCTTTCAAGCGCGTCGCGGTGGACGGCCCACCCGGCCTGGGCGTCGACCCATTCCGCCGTTCCGTCTTTTCGCAAACCCTCCAGAGTGTCCAGGAGACCCTTCCGGCTGGCGGAGGTGCGCGGCAGGAGCTCCGGCAGGGCGAGTCCCTTGTGGCCCGCCTCTTTGAGGAACAGGGCGGCCCTGGCCCGGTCGTCGGCTTCGAGCAAGGCGGCGAACCGCCCGGCCGTCTCGGGGCGCAGCCGGCGGTGCTTGGGCGGGTCGCTGTCGAGGACCTTGCCCCCGCCGATGGTGGTGATGGGCGAGTAGCTGCGGATGACGTACCGGTCGCCGGGGCGGACCACCACGGGCGCCTCCAGGCGCAGCTGGGCGAAGCCCGTCTCGCCCGGCGGCAGGGCGTCGGCCCCGACGACCGCCACGCGTCCGATGGCCTCGGCCGTGCCCTGGTGAAAGCGGATGCGATCCCGGTTCTTGAGGGGCCGGGGGGCGTCGGGCAGGTAGTGGATGGCCACGTCCAGCATGTAGGAGGGCCGCACGCTGTCGGGCGCGGCCAGGACGTCCCCCCGCTCGATGGTTTCCTTCTCCAGCCCCTGGAGGTTGATGGCCGTCCGCTGGCCCGCCGCCGCCTCCGGGAGACCCTGACCGTGGACCTGGATCCCCCGGACGCGCGCCGTCAGTCCCTTGGGCTGCAAGACCACCCGCTCCTCCAGATGGGCGCGCCCGGAGAAGAGCGTGCCCGTCACCACGACGCCGAATCCCCGCATGGTGAAGACCCGGTCGATGGGGAGCCGCAGGGGGCCGTCCGCGTCTTTTTCCGGGACCCGGGCGGCGCATCCCTGGAGGGCGGCGCGGATCTCCTCCAGCCCCTCTCCCGTCCGGGAGGACACGGGGACGATGGGCTTGTCCTCCAGGAAGGTCCCGCGCAGGAAGGTCCGCACGTCGTCGGCGGCCAGCTCCAGCCACTCCTCGTCCACGAGGTCCTTTTTGGTGAGGGCCACGATGCCGTCCCGGACTTCCAGAAGACGGCAGATGGCCAGGTGCTCGCGCGTCTGGGGCATGACGCCCTCGTCCGCCGCCACCACGAGCATGACCAGGTCGATCCCTCCGGCGCCGGCCAGCATGTTGCGGACGAACCGCTCGTGGCCCGGCACATCCACCACGCCCAGGCGGATGCCGCCCGGCAGCTCCAGCGACGCGAAGCCCAGGTCGATGGTGATGCCGCGCTCTTTTTCTTCCTTGAGGCGGTCGGTGTCCACCCCGGTGAGGGCCTTCACCAGGGCGGTTTTGCCGTGGTCGATGTGTCCGGCGGTTCCGAGGACGACCTGCTTCAAGCGAATCTCCGGAGAGCGGGGGGAGGGCTCAGGGGGTCACGCCTTCGGCCAGGGACTCCAGGGCGCTCCAGACGAACGCCTCTTCCTCCGGGAACACGGTCCGCAGGTCCAGCAGGAGGGCGTCGTCCTGGATGCGTCCGATGACGGGCGGGTCCATGCCGCGCAGCCGCCCCTCCATCTCGTCGGGGGAGAGGCCGCCGGGCTCTCTCTGCCGCAGGGCGATGAGGGCGGTGGGGATGCTCTCCGTGGGCAGGGTCCCCCCTCCCGCGCGGGAGGCGCCCGGGAGGATCTGGGGGCGAAGGCGCTCTCTCGCCCGGCCGGAGAGGCCCGCGAGGAGACGCTCCGCCCGGGCCCGGACTTCGGATTCCGGCGCCAGCAGCAGCCCGACGGCGGGAACTTTCCGGGGAAGGGAATCGGGGTCCAGGTACGCCAGCAGGGTGCGCTCCAGCAGGGCCAGCCCCAGCTTGCCCAGCCGGAAGGCCCGCATCAGGGGGTGGCTTTGGGCCCGCTCGACCATGCGCCGCCTGCCGGCGAAGACCCCGGCCTGGGGGCCGCCGAGGAGCTTGTCCCCGCTGAAGGTCACCAGGTCCGCCCCCTCGGAGAGCGCCTCTGCCGGCGTCGGCTCGGGGCTCATCCGGTGGCGGCCCAGGTCGATGAGGCAGCCGCTTCCCAGGTCCACCATCACCGGGATCCCCCGCTCCCGTCCCAGGCGGACCAGGTCCGAGACGGAGACCTCCTCGGTGAAGCCGACGATCCGGTAATTGCTGGTGTGGACCTTGAGGAGGAGGGCCGTGTTCTCTCCCAGGGCGTCGGCGTAGTCGGCGAGCCGGGTCTTGTTGGTCGTCCCGACCTCGCGGAGGAGGGCGCCGCTTTGACGCATCACGTCGGGGACGCGGAAGCCCCCGCCGATCTCCACCAGCTCCCCCCGGGAGACCACGACGTCCTTCCCCTTCGCCAGGGCGGTGAGGCAGAGGTGGACGGCGGCGGCGTTGTTGTTGGCGACCCCGGCGGCCTCGGCGCCGATGAGCCTTTGCAGGAGGGCCTCCACGGGGGCTTCCCGCCGGCCCCGCGCCCCGCTCTCCAGGTCGTATTCCAGGTTCGAGTAGCCGGCGGCCACGTGGGCGGCCCCCTCTAGGATCTCCCTCCCCAGGGGCGCGCGTCCCAGGTTCGTGTGCAGGATGACGCCGGTGGCGTTGACCACCCTGCGGAGCTGAGGCGCCAGCGCCCGGCCGAGGGCGCGCAGGGCGTCCCGGGCGATGGACTCCCGGTCGACGTCTAGGGCGGCGACCTCCGCGTCGGCCGCCTCCAGGATTCTCCGGCGCAGGCCCTCCAGGATTTCCCGGACGCATCGCGCCGCCACTTCGGCCGGCAGCCCGTTCGGGGATTCCTGGGGAAGGGCCTGAAGCACCTGGTCTACGGAGGGGAGGGCCCGAAGCTTCTCTTGCCGGATTTCATCCATCGGGCGAGTGTCCAAAGTCCGCTGAGGCGCCCCTGGCGGGTTGTGCGGGGTTGTTCGGGGAGGTCACAGACCTCAAGAGGTCACAGACCTCAAGATGGCCATCGGGGCTTTTTCAATTTTCCTATGGTCTTCCGCCGGGTGTCAATGCGGCGTCGCGCCGGGGAGATGGGCGCGTGGGGGGGGAGGGGGCCGCCGCGCGGGTTTCAGGATCAGTCGGATCGGGCGGTGAGCTCGACCAGGATGGTCGTCTCCAGGTAGTTCAGGTCGATGGGCTTGGTCACGTAATCGTCGGCGCCCGCCTGCAGGGCCTCCTTGGCAATCGCCTGCTCCGCCACCGCGGTGACCATGATCACGCTCAAGGACGGATCGACGTCTTTCGCCCTCCGCAGGACTTCGATGCCGTTGAGGCCCGGCATCCGGATGTCCAGCAGCATGAGGTGAGGCCGGTGCGATTCCACGATCTGCAAGGCCTCGGAGCCGCTGGTGGCGACGAGGACCTCGTAGTTCCACCTCTCCAGCTCGTCTTTGAGAAAACTCACCGCCCGGACCTCGTCATCCACCACCAGGATTCTCGACATCAGGCATCCCTCTTCCCCCCTCTTGGCCGGAGTGCGCGGAAGACGGCCCGCTTCGGCTCGCCCGGAATGAGGAATTTTCTCAGGGTTTGGCGATGCGAGCTTCGTTGTCCCCTGCGGCGAGTCGGCGTTCGTATAGCGGAGAGAAGGATAGCACGGAGCGGGGCGGCTGTCAACTTCAATTTGTAGACCCGGTCCCCGCCGGTCCTCCCGGTTTTTTCCGGGCCGGCGCCGACGGATGCGGCGTCCGGGATCGGACCCGGCCCGGGGGGGGGGGCCGGCCGGGACGGCGGCCGTTTCAATCTCCCGCGGGAAGACACACGGTGAAGACCGTTCCCTGGTTGACTCGGCTTTGCACCTGGATCTCTCCGCCGTGCGCCTCGATGATGCTGTGGCAGATAAAGAGGCCCAGCCCGGTCCCTTTGTCCACCGGCTTGGTCGTGAAGAACGGGTCGAAGATTTTCGATGTCAGGTTCTCCGGGATTCCCTCTCCGGTGTCCTCCACGCGGATGACCACCGCCTGGGCTTCGGAGCCCGGAGACCCGTTGCCGCCGGTCCGGCTCCCGCGCCGGTGCGCCTCCCCCGGCCTCCCGTCGTCCGCCCTTTCCGCCTTCGCCCGGATGGTCAGCCGCCCCCCGTTGGGCATGGCGTCGCGGGCGTTGGTGAACAGGTTCAGGAAGACTTGGGTCAGCTGGTCCTTGTCGCCTTGGATGTGCGGGAGGCCGGGTTCCAGGGCCTGCTCGACTTCGATGGCGCTCAGGCGGAATTCGTGGGCCACCAGGCTGACGGTCTCCTCCAAAAGTTCCCTCAGGTCGATCCGGTTTTTTTGGGGCGCGGTCTGCCGGGAGAACCGTCTCAGCCCCTCCGTGATCCGGGTGGTCCGCTGGACCTGCTCGCTGATCACCGCGAAGCTCTTGCGGATCTGGGGCTCCAGTTCCCGCTGCTGCAGCCAGGATTGGGCGTGCAGGCCGATGACGTTCACGGGGTTCAGGATCTCGTGGGCCACCCCCGAGGCCAGCTTCCCGATGCTCGCCAGCTTCTCCGATCTCAGGATGAGGTCCCGGCTTTGCCGCAGGCGCTCCATCGCGTTCCTCACCCTGGACTCGAGGTGGCGGCTGTAGTCCTCCACCTCCGCCTGGGACTTTCGGAGGTTCTCCATCATCTGGTTGAAGGCGCGGGCCAGCTCGCCGATCTCGTCCCCTCTCTCCGTCTCGATGGGCTGGTTCAGGTCGCCGGCCGAGATCCGCCGGGTTCCTTGGAGCAGGGAACGGAGGGAGCCGGTGATGGTCCGGGAGAGGAAGAACGCCAGCCCCATGGCGGAGACCAGGAAGCCCAGGCCCATCCACAGGAGGTTCCGGCCGATGCGCTCGCGGACCGCCAGCGAGGGCCTAAGCGATTTCATGATGGAAAGAGCCACCGGGGCTCCGGACACGGACTCCGTCACCTTCTCCTGGAGGACCAGGAAGGGCTCCCCCCCCAGGGAGGTCCGGCCGGTGGCGCGGCCCGCGGGTTGCGCCCAGGGGTTTTCTCGTTGGCGCAGGGGGTTCACCAGGAGCCGGACCAGCTCCTCCCGGCGCTCCGCCGAGAGGGAGGTCGCCAGGATGCGGGGGCCGAGGAGGAAGACGACTTCCGTCCCCGTCATCCGCTGGAGCTCGGTGGCCAGGGCGTCGTCCACGCGGTATCCCAGGACGAGGGTCCCCAGGAGGTGGTCCTGGAGACTCAGGGGTCTGGCCACCGTCTGGTAGAGCGTGTTGTTGTACAGCAGGGTCCCCACGACCGCCTCTCCCTTGAGGGCGCTGGCCACGAGGGGGTTTTCCCGCAGGGAGTCTCCGTGCTGGGTCGGGTTGTGGGTCCTCGCCAGGACCCGGCCGTGGCGGTCGGTCACGATGAACAAGTCGCTTCCGGCGACCTTTTGGTAGTTGACCGCCGCCTCGACCACGGTGGCCGGGTCTCCCGTGCTGACCACCGCCTTGAGGACGGGGATCTCGGCGATGACGTGGGTGAAGGAGACCAGACGATGGAAGCGGGCCTTTTCCAGCTCCCGGAAGACGGCCTGGGACTTCAACAGATCGCTTTCCGCGAAGCGGCGCAGGTCGGCCTCGATCCTGCGGTCCATGATGAAGAAAATGATCGCAAGGGTCCCCACGACCAGCCCGGCCGTATAGAGGAAGATTTTTTTCTGAAGCGTAAGACGCATCGGGATGCCCTTGCGGGTTTCAGAAAGTCGCCCCGCCGGTGTCTTCCTTGTAGGTGATCTCCTTGTAGGACCTGCCGAACTTGTTCAGATGAGGCTGAATCCGGTATTCGGACTCGTCGATCTGGAAGTGGATCGTCTCCCGGGCGTGCGGCTTCAGGTCGAGGGTCTTGAGGAGCCGGGCGGGCCGCGCCCGGTAAGAGTGCATCACCCGGTACCGTCCCGGCGGGACCGAACGGATCTCGAATGTCCCGTCCGCCCGGGTGGCGGCGAAATAGGGCTGGTCGAACACGTAGAGGAAGGCGAACATCCCGGAGTGAATGTTGCAAAAGATGCGCAGCGCGCCCGGATTCTTGAAAACGATCTCGGGGACCTCGCCCGACTTGTAGAGTCCCAGGTCAAAGGGCTGGGCGGGCGAGAGAGAAAACACGTTGTGAAAGATGTTGTCGTAGTTGGGGAAAAGAACCTTCTCTCCCGCGGGAATGGCCAGCGTGTGGGGGGAAAAGGTCTTGTCCCGCTGGAGAAGGGTCGATTGCTCCGGCTTGCGGGCGCCCGCCCGGCCGCCGGGCGGGTCTCCTCCCTCCAGCCAGATGACGACCCCGCTGGCGTCTTTCTGGGCGCGCTGGCCGAGGACGCCGTGGGAGGTGATCTCCACTTTCCCGCTCACGGTGACGTCGCCGGTGCTCCCCCCCGCGGTTTGGATGAGCGTCCCGAGGCTCCCCGCCGCGAAGAGGAGAGCCCCGATCCTGATCCGTGCGCGGAGTCTTGCGGCGCTCACTGGAGAAGACCCCGCTCTCGGAGGAAATCCATCCGGGCCTTCTGGGTGGGCAGGCTCAGGTACTGCCCCCGCTCCAGGGGGGTGAGGCGTTTGCTGATCTCGGCGTAGGCCTTCATTTCCGACTCGGTGAAGGGCTCCCGGTGCGCGGCTTGACGCCCCGCCGCCGGATCGTCCCTGGGAGGTTCGGTCGGCAACTCGGCGCAGGCCGCCAGGAGGACCATCCCCCCCGCGATCACCCCGGTCCGAAGGAGTCGGGACGGCTTGCTCATGGTCGCGTTCTCCCCCCGGGCGGCGGGGCGTTTTCCGCCGCGGTTTCCCGATCCCGGCCCTTGGGCGGACGGCCCGGCGCGCCGCGGCTCCCCGGCCCCTGCCCTGAGGGTGGCCTCACGGGCGCGCTCGGGGTGCTCGCCGTGGAGGCCCCCGCAAAGACCGTCCCGGCTCGTTCGGGTGCGCCCGAACCTGGGATTCGGCCTCGCCGGTTTGGAAGTGGGGCGTCTTGGGTGCGAGGAGGGACCCGCTGAAGAAGGGGAGAGGCCGGAGGCGCTTCGGTGTCTGTCATCCCCGCGGGCGTCACCCTTCCGTTCAAGCCGAGCGCGACGGACACATCCCTCTCTCCCCCCAACTTTTATCTTTGATGCTTCATTATCGATTCGTGTGTTTTCGGCTGTCAAGGGTGTTCCGCGGGCTCCGGGCTCTCCCGTCCTTCACGGGTTTCCCCTTTGGCGGCTGACCCAGATGGCGCCTCCGGCGAGCACCGCCAGCCAGCCCCATCCCAGCAGTCCAATCGCCGCCCAGGGGTAGTTTCCATAGGGCCCCCGCAGGTCCTGGGAAAGGTCCAGGATAATCCCCGCACAGAGGAGGGCCGGGACCACAACCATCACCGCCAGGTCCCACCGGCCTGTCAAGCGGACCCTTCCATGGTGGTTCAGGTGATCGCGGACGAAGCGCGGCTTCAGGAAGTAGCCGACGAGGATCGCCTCCAGAACGCCGACGGTGATCAGGCCGTAGTGCGTCACGAACCGGTCCACGATGTCCAGCCAGAAAAGACCGCTGCCCGTGGTGAAGGCCAGGCTCAACAAAAAGCCCGCGGCGCACAGGAGCGTCACGGCCCGGCGGCGATCCATCCGGAACTTGTCGACCAGCGCGGCCACGAAGGCCTCGACCAGGGAGACGGCGGAGGTGAGTCCCGCGATGGCCAAGGCCAGGAAGAAGACCGCCCCGAACACCGGCCGCAGGGCGGGCAGCTGGTTGATGGCCTGGGGATAGGCGACAAAGGCCAGGCCGATGCTCTGGGCCACCACCTCGTCGATGGGCTTGCCGACGGCCTTCGCCATGTAGCCGAGGGTGGCGAAGATGGCGAAGCCGGCGAACACCGCGAACAGGGTGTCGCCCAGGCCGACGGCCACGGCGGAGCGGCCGACGGGCTCCTGCCGCGGGAGGTAGCTGGCGTAGGCGATCATGATCCCGAACCCCAGGCTCAGGCTGAAGAAGATCTGGGCGTAGGCGTCGATCCACACGCGGGGACGCTTGAGGGCGGCGAAATCCGGGGTCAGATACGCCCTGAGACCGCTCCCCGCCCCCTCCAGGGTCAGGCTCCAGACGACCAGGATGACGATGAGGAGGAAGAGGAGGGGCATGAACACCTTGTTGGCCAGCTCGACGCCCCGTTTGACCTCCCGGCTGGTGACCGCCCAGGTGATCCCCCACACCGCCGTCGTCCCGGCCAGGATCGGCCAGCGGAAGCCCCCCAGGACCGCCGGCCCCGGGGTCTGCCCCAGGAAGTCCCGGAAGAAGAAGGTCCCCGGGTCGGGGCCCCAGCTGAGCCCGAAGGAATACACGAAATAGTCCACGGTCCATCCGATGACGACGCTATAGTAGGGATTGACGCCGAACATCCCGATGAACAGGGCCCACCAGCCAATCCACTCCCAACCCCTCCCCCCCTCCGCCAGCGCCAGGGGGGCGCTATTTTTCGTCTTGTGGCCGAGCCCGAACTCCAGAAGGAGAAGGGGGATGCCGACGGTGAGGAAGGCCACGGCGTAGGGGATCAAAAACGCGCCGCCGCCGTTGCTGTACGCCATGTAGGGAAACCGCCAGATGTTCCCCAGGCCGACGGCGGACCCCATGGCCGCCAGGATGAAGCCGGCGCGGCTCCCCCACTCCCCGCGCGCTGCAGACTCCGTCACACCCGGCAAAACGGTCTCTCCTCATCCCATCGGAAATTCCGTGAATTCTATCACGATGTGCGGAGGGGGCGGTCCGGTTAGGGGGCGCCTCGCAGGGCGCGTCCGGGCGAAGACGGGGGAGGTTTTTCTTGGTTTTCTTCGGAACTGGGAGGTCACCGCGTCACGCGGGCGGGTCGCCCAGCAGGTCGGCGGCCAGGAGCGTCAGGATGTGGGCGGCCTTGAGGAGCTGGTCGATGGAGACTGATTCGTCGGCCGCGTGGGCCTCGGAGAACTCCCCGGGCCCGAAGACCGCGGCGGGGATCCCGGCGGGCGGAAAGAGCCGCGCGTCCGTCCCCGCGACGTAGCCCACGGGCCCCTGCGGGCTTCCCAAGACCCGCGAGGCCGCCCGAAGAAGGCTTTGGACGCAGGGGTTGCGGGCGTCGGTCTCGAAAGGGGCCATGGCCCGCAGGACCCCCACCTCGGCGATCAGGTCGGGGTTTTCCCGCCGGAGGTCCTCCAGGAGGGCGGCGATCTCCGCCCGCACCGCCTCGGGGGTCTCGTGGGGCAGCGTCCGCCGGTCCATGACCATCTCGCACCGGTCCGGGACCACGTTGGGCTTCACGCCCCCTTGGATCATCGACACCGTGGCCGTGGGGGCGGGGAGACTGGGGTGGCGCCGGGTGCGAAGGGCGGGCAGGTACCGCGACCGGATGGCCTCCACGACCCGGCTCATCTGATAGATGGCGTTCACGCCGGCCCGGTCGGCGATGCTGCTGTGGGCCGATTTGCCCCGCGCGCTCACCCGGAGGTGAACGCCCCCCCGGTGGGCCACCGCCACACCGCACTCGGTCTGCTCCCCCACGACGGCGAAGTCCACGCCCCCCAGGAGCCCCTCGCGGATCACGTGCTCGGTGCCGGCGGGGTCGGCGGTCTCCTCGCCCGAGGCGAGGCAGAGGACGAGGTTTCCGCGCCATTCCTCCCGGCGCGCGGCGAGGACCCCGGCCACGGTCAACATGACGGCGATGTCGTTTTTCACGTCGCAGGCGCCCCGGCCGAAGACGCGGCCGTTTTCGGCGATCCCGGCGAAGGGGTCTTTCGTCCAGGCGGAGAGATCGCCGGGGGGGACGGTGTCGAGATGGGCGTGAAAGCACAGGGTGATCCCCGGCCGGCTCCCCGAAAGGCGGCCCACGAAGTTGGGGCTTTCCGGGCGGAGGGCGGCCTCCGTCACCTCCAGGCCCATGGCCCGCATCCGCGCGGCGCAGTACTCCCCCATCTCCCGCTCCGAGCCGCTGGGGCTGGGGATGCGGATGGCCTCCACAAGCGTCCGGACCAGGGCGTCCGGGTCCACTTCGCTGAGCCATCGGTTCTTCGGGGTCATGCGCTCATTCTTCCCGGCCGGGGTCGCGGAAGGGCCGGCCCGCCGGCTCATCGGGGTGCGGGAGTTGCAGGATATCCGATCTCACCGGTCGGACGCCACGCCCGGGGAGGGCCGCGTTCTTCTTCAGCCGCGGATCGGATATCATGGCCGCCGTCTTTTCCCGGGGGCCTGTCGCGCGGGTCTTTCCCCGGCCGGGGAGCGCCGCATGAGCGTTGAGAAAAATCCCGCCCAGGGGATCGGGCGCGAGGGCGGCCTTCGTCCGAAGGCGCCGTGTCCGGGGTCGCTGCGCGCCTTGCGGGTCCTCCTCGTCCTCTCGCTCCTCGTCTCGCACCTGGTCTTGCAGTTCGCCATGCGGAGGCTCGGCGAGAACCCCCACATCATCTTCAGCGACGGCGTGGGGTACTTTTCGTACTTTCATTCCTTGCTCTTTGACCGGGACCTGGATTTCCGCAACGAATACAAGAGATTGCTGTCTTATTCGCCCGCGGTCCTGGAGTCCTGGCTTCGGGACTCTCTTCCGGACGGCCGTCCCCGGAACATTTACGCCGTCGGCCCAGCGGTCTTCTGGGCGCCGTTCTATCTGGCGGGACACGCGGCCGCCCTTCTGCGTCCGGGGGAGTCGGGGTGGCCCGCCGACGGGCTCTCTTTCCCTTATCAGCTCGCGGTGGTCCTGGGGAGCTTCCTGTACGGCCTGGCGGGGACGCTCCTTTTGGAGCGCCTCCTGCGCTCGCGGTTCCCGCCGGAGGTCGCCTTCGCCGCAGCCTGGTCGAGCCTGCTGGCCACGCCGGTCATTTATTACGTGCTCTTTGAGCCTTCCATGGCCCACGCGACGGACTTCTTCGCCGTCGCCGCCTTCTTGACGCTGGCGGAGCGTTGCCGCAGGAGGGCCCGGCCGACCCTCTGGGGTTCCGCCTTTCTGGGGCTGGCCGTCGGGGTTTTGTTCCTCGTGCGGTGGATCAACGCCCTCTTCCTGGCCTGGGCGGCGCTGGCGGTGTGGCGGGCCGGAAAAGAGGGGGGAAGCGGCCCGGCGGCCCTCGCCCGCTGGACGATCGCCCTTGCGGCCGGCTTCTGGGTGGGAAGCCTGCCCCAGCTCCTGGTCTGGAAGGGCCTGTTCGGCGCCTTTTTCGTCGTCCCGGGCGGGGAGGGTTACTTTCAGCTCGACTGGGACGGATTTTGGGGGACGCTCTTTTCCGCGCGGAACGGCCTGTACATCTGGACGCCCCTCGCGGCGGCGGGGACCGCCGGCCTCTTCGTCTACCGGGGGTGGGGCCGGCCGGAGCGGATGGTCTTTTTCGCGCTGTTCCTGGCCGCGGTCTGCGTCAACGCCCTGGTGCACGACTGGTGGGGAGGGCACAGCTTCGGGATGAGACGCTTGATCGGCTTTTTCCCTTTCCTGGCTTTTGGGCTCGCGGAGGTCATCCGCCGAGCCGGGTCTCGACCCCTCGCAGTCCATCTCTTCCTGGCCGGGCTCGTCGCCTGGAACGGGTATCTCATGGTCGCCCGTAAGCTGGTTTGGTGGCCGAACTAGGGGCCGCCCTCGGGATCGCCCGACGCCGCGCGCAATCCGATCAGGGCGGAGGCCGACAGGGACCAGAGGACCGCGGGGCCCAGGAACTTGGAGGACCGCAGCAGCTCGGAGAGAAGGTCTGGCTTGGTCCACAGGGTGTGGGGGTAGTACTGGACCCCGATCAGGGCGATGGCCGAAACGAAGAGGGCCGCCTGGACGCGCCCCACCCTCGGCGCCCACTGGACGCACGCGATCAGGAGCGGGGCGAGGACCCAGGTGAGGTGGTGCTCTTCGCTGAAGGGGGAGATCATCCACACCGCCAGGAACAGAAAGCCCACCCAGAGCCAGTGGCCGAGCTCTCCGGGGCGCCGCCGGAGAAAGACGACCCACAGGCTGAAAAGGGCCACGGCCGCGGACAGGAGGGTGTACGTCAGGTTGGCGATGGCCGGCCCGGCCCGGGGGAGCAGGGTGCGGGCCAGCAACCCGTTCAGGGAATAGTTGACCGAGTCCGGGTCCAGGGCCTTTCCCGAAAGGGCGGCGATGAAGTGCAGATAGGAAGAAACGGCTTGAGGGCCGAAGACGGCGGAGACACCCGCCAGCCACACGGCGCCGAGGACGAGGACGGCCCAGATCTCCCGCCGGATCCGCCCGGCCAGGATCAAAAACACCAGGACGGCCCCGAGCTGGATCTTGGTCCCCGCGGCCAGGAGCGCCAGGATGGCCGCGGCCGTGTTCCGGCCCCTGGCGAGGGCCAAGCCCATGGCGGCGGCCGCCAGGCCGAGAAAGACGTCCACCTGTCCGAGCGCGATGGACTGTTGCGCCGGATAGAACACCGCCAGGAATCCCGCCACCCCCAAGGCGCCCTCCACCGGGCCGACCCCGCGCTTTTTCAACTCCCTCCAGGCGATCCACCCGATCCCCCACAGGGCCGCCTCCGACAGCAGGACCCAGATCACGCGGGCGGCCGCCCAGGGAAGAAGCGCGAAAGGAAGAAAGAGGAAGTAGTAAGTGGGCGGATTCACCCCCCGGAGCGGCCGGAGCCCCAGACGCTGCCCGTATGCCAGGAGTTGCCCCGCGTCGGTGGGATCGGCCCCCTCCCAGAGCATCCGGGTGTGCAGGTAGTACGCCCCCATGTCCACGGGGTCGGAGAGGGCGAGCGTGCGGGCCACGAGGACCCCGTGCCTGCCGACCAGAAGGACGACGAGCAAAAAGAAGATCGCCCGCCAGGCCCGCGGCCAGTCCTGCGGCCGGTCCTGCGGGTGGACCGGCCTTGGGTCTCCCCCCGCCGGCGGGGGGGATGGCGGGAGGGGCGGCCTCTCCGAGGGGGCGTGAGGGTTCATCGCGGGCGCCCTTCGGCGGAAAACACCCTGGGCGGAGACTCGGCCAGGTCTCGGTAGCTGATCAGCCTCAAATCCCGTGCGCGAAGCGCCTCCCGCACCCTCTCCCCTAAGAGGGCCCGGAGTTCGCCCTCCCGCTGGAGGTGATAGGAATCCATCCTCTCCAGAACGGGGGAGGAGTATCCGGGGTGGAGGGCGATTTCGCTCGACCCCGGCCCCAGACTGCGGATGACGGAGAGGAGCGTCCGGGCGAAGTCCCGGCTGCTGGTCAGGACGGCGGCGTAGAGGGCGTCCGGCGCCTTGAGGCCGGCGGCGAGGATGCGCGCGTGGGCCCGCCTTGCGAACAGGCGCAGGGCCAGGGATTTCCAGGGGGGCCCTCCTCCCTCCACCTTCCACATCCATTGCTCCCTCGGGGTGCGCACGGCCGGGATCCGGTATTCCGTCACGAGGGGGATCAAGAGCTCGAGGAGGCGGGGAAAGGCGTGGAGGTGGTGGTGGACGTCCAGGTGCCAGAGGCGGGCGGGCTGGGCCGAGAGAATCCTTTCGATCTGCGCGCGCGCCTCCCGCTCGATGCACTGGAGGGGGGCGGCTCTCCGCAGGAGCCTCCCGGCCATGGGGAACGGGCCGAGGAACGAGCCCCGCCGGCTCAGCAGGGGCTGGACCTCCCGCGGCGGAAGAACGGGCCTGCCGAGGGTGAAGTTCAGGTGTGCGCCGAGGCTGACGGGCAGGCCCTCTCTCAGCCTTTCGCAGGCGTCGTCGAACCCCGGGAGATTGGCCATCATGGACACGCTGCGGATGGCGCCCGCCTCCACGCACTCGGCGATGCCGCGGTTCACCTCGGGGGTGTAGCCGAAGTCGTCTGCGTTCAGTATCAGCGAAACCCCCGGCCCCGGGCTCAGCTTGGCCGCCACCGTTCCTGCTTCTCCCAAATCTTGATTCGGATCAGATCGCGGATTGTCCTGAGAGAGTCCCGGATGAACTCGACCGTGGTCGGCTCCCAGTTGTAGTGGTACATGACGGGGAATTCCACGATCCGGAAGTTCGCCACCTGCGCGATTCGGAGCACCTCCACGTCGAAGGAGAACCGGTTGAGCCGCTGCTGGCTGAAGATGTGAAGGGCCGCTTCCTTGCGGAATCCTTTCAGCCCCGCCTGGGTGTCGTAGAGCCCCGGCACGCACAAGCGGATCACCCGGTTGCCGATTCGGCTCATCCAGTGCCGGACGGTGAATATCGGCAACATGCGGGGGCTGATGACGTAGCGGCTCTCCGGGTGGACGCGGGATGCGATGGCGACGTCGGCCCCCGCCTCCAGCATCCGCAGGGCCTGCCCCAGCGAGTCGAGGCCGTAGGGCATGTCGCTGTCCACGAACACCCGGAACTGGCCGTCCGCCTCCAGCATCCCCCGCCGGACGCAGGCCCCTTTGCCCTGGTTGCGCGGATTCCGAAGGAGCTGGATCTGAGAGGAGAGATTCGCCGCCCGGCCTTGCTCCACCTGCTGGGCCGTGTTGTCGTCGCTGCCGTCATCGACCACCAACACCTCGAACGGCCTCCCCATGCGGTTCAGCCAGGCCAGGAGGTCTTCCAGCGTCCGGCGGATGAAGGGGCCTCCCCGGTAGACGGGCAGGATGACGCTCACCTTGCCGGGCGGCGAGAAGCTCTGCCCTTTGCTGGAACGGGTCATCCTTTCACCTGCCGAGGCCCGGCCGAATGAGGGAATGAGGCGGTTTCCCTTCCCCGCCATTATGTCTTTCGGCAGCGGAAAAGAAAATGGGCGTAGGGGATTCCCCGGTGAAACGGGACCGACTCGACCTCAAAACCGCAGCTTCTCAGGAGGGCCTCGTTCTCTTCTCTGGAGACGTAATGGATCCCCCCCGGGGAAGTGGTCTTCAAGACGTGCAGGGCGATCCACTCCTGGAGGACCGCTATCCCGTATTTCATTTTCGGCCGGGTGACCACCTCTTGCACCAAAAGCAATCCGCCCTTGCGCAGGGCCTTGCGGGCGCCTTCGAGGATCCTCCTCTTCCGCGGCTCGTCCCAGAGGTAGAGGACGTCCACCAGGAGCGCGACGTCAAAGGAGCCTTCCTCGTCCAGGTTGAAGATGTCGCCCCTTCGGAAGGAAAGGTTCTTCAGCCCCGCCGCCGCCTTCTGCGCCGCCGATACCTTCCTTTCCTCCCGCTCGATTCCCACGACCTGGCGCCCGGGCCCGCCCACCGCCAACGCGAGGGCGACGAGTCCCTGGCCGGACCCGAGGTCGAGAACCCGCCCGCTTTTCGGCACCTCTTTCTCCAGAGGCCGCAGGTTCATCATCCGGTAGCGAAGACCGACGTGGAACCTCTCCCTCCACGCACAGGAGCGAAAGCGCGAAAGAACGGAAAAGGATTTTTCTCTGTTGGGACCCATCCGCCCAGGTCACCGGCGTGCGAGCCAGTCGCAATCCCCCTTCTCTCTGAAGGGGGGAGACAAGTGTACTCAAGAAGGCCCCGAGGCGCACGGGTTCCTCCGCCCGGAAGGCGGGACCCGGGCATGAGCCGGGGGATAGGAGCGCGCCCGCGGCGAAGCGCGGCGCGGCGTGCGCGCGCTTCCTTGACGGGGCGGCGTGGCCGTGCTCAAATCGGGCGGTTTTGCCCCGTTGCGCCGACCCGCGGGTTCACAGGAGAGTCCGAACGTTCCGGGGGGGAGGAATGCGCCGCGCCGTGAGGGGGAGATGTTCCGCCGGGTGATCGCCGTTTCGGGGGTCCTCCTTCCCGTCGCCCTTCTGGCGTGGGGTCCGCCGCCGGGGCTGAGCGCCGAGGGGCACAAGGCCCTGGCGCTGGCGCTCTTCGCCATTCTCTTTTTCGTGGCGGAGCCCATCCCGGTCAGCCTGACCGGCCTGCTCCTCCTTCTTTTGTTCGTCTTATTCCGCGTGGTCCCGCCCCAGGTCGCCTTCTCGGGATTCACCGCGCCGGCGTTGTGGCTGGTCTTCTCGGCCTTTCTTTTGGGCGGGGGGATGCTGCGGACCGGCCTGGCCCGCCGGATGGCCTTCTCGTTCCTGCGGGCGCTGGGGAGCCGCTTCGACCGGGCCCTCATGGGTTTTTGCCTCCTCGGCTTTCTCCTGGCGTTCGGGGTTCCGTCGGCCAACGCGCGGGTGGCGCTTCTCGTCCCCATCGCCCTGGAGATCGGGTCGGCCTTCGGCCTGGCGATCGGCTCCCGCGGGTCCGCCGCCCTGGTCCTGGCGACGGCGATGTCCGCCTTTTTCCCCGGGTTTGCCCTCATCACCGGCAATGTCCCGAACCTGGTGCACACGGCCGTGATCGAGTCGGTCTCCGGCGTCACCCTCTCGTACGGCCAGTGGGCCTATCTCCACCTTCCGGTTCTGGGCGTCGTGCGCGTTCTCCTGGTCTTCCTCGTCGTCCGGGTCTTCCTGTGGCCCAGGGAGACGCCCGTTTTCCGCCGGGATTTTCACAGGGACGGGCCGATGCCGCCCCTCAGCGCGGAGGAGCGGAAGATGATAGTCCTTCTCTGCGTTGCCGTGGGGCTGTGGGTGACGGATTTCCTCCACGGCCTCAAGCCGGCTTGGGTGGGCCTCGCGGTCGCCCTGGCGGCCCTGATGCCGCGCGTTGGCGTCCTGAAAGAGAGGGACATGGCGCAGACCGCCAATCTCCCGCTGCTGATCTACCTCGGGAGCATCTTCGGCCTGGGGACGGCCCTGGCGGCGACGGGGGTCAGCAAGTGGGCGGGGGAGTTCATCTTCCGGTGGGTCCCCCTGGCGGACATGGGACCCGCCGCCCAGGTGGCGGTCCTGGCCGGGGTCACGGCCCTGCTGGCGATCCTCACGACGCACCCGGCCATCCCCGCGGTGCTGACCCCCATCGTGATCGCCTACGGCGTGGACCGGGGGCTGAACGTCCAGGTCCTTCTGATGGCGGAGATCGTGGGGTTCAGCATCAGCTTTTTCCCCTATCAGACGCCCCCGATGGTCGCCGCCCAGGGGTTCGGCGCGTTCACCGGCGGGCAGGCGCTCCGCGTGCTTCTCCCCTTCGCCGTCCTGAGCCTGGCCCTCACGGTCCCCCTGAGCATCCTCTACTGGAAGGCGATCGGGTTCTTGCCGTGAGGCGTGGGGCGTTGGGACGGGGCGGCGGGTCGGGCGATGGGGATGGAGAAGAAACGGGGTGGATTGCCGCTCCTTTTTGGTGGATAGTAAGGGGGGGGTCGGGGTGGGTTGAAGCCGGGCCGATGTTGGCCGATTGTTGGGAGGGTTGGCCGATGAGAGCGCTGCGCGCGGCTGCTTGGGCGATTTCGGGGGCTCTCTTTTTGTGGGTGGGATGCGCGGGGCCGTCGGTTCAGATCCGGGCGCTGGTCCCCGCCGAGGTGGATCTCCTCTCCCGCTCCATCGACTCCCTGGCGGTGATGCCGCTGAGCGGGGATGCAGAGGTGGCGGCTCACGCGACCGAGTCCCTGACCACGAAGCTCGGGGGGAGCGAGTTCTTCAAGATCGCCGAGCGGGCCCGCCTGGACCAGGTGGTCGCGGAGGTCCGCCGCGGCCTGAGCGACCTTTTCGATCCGAAGACCGCCGCGGAGGCGGGACGGCTGCTGGGCGTCAAGGCCCTCGTCGTCGGGCAGGTCCTGGCCTACCGCATCGTGGACACCCCGTACACCAAGCAGGTCAAGAAACAGGTGGGGACCGGGCAGTTCCAGACGGTGGGCTCCGGCCGGGGCGCCCGGCAGGTGGAGATCATGCGGGAGACCTTGGTCTCCGAGAGCCACGTCCGGCGCGAAGCCGTCCTCTCCGTCTCCCTGCGGGTGGTGGAGGTGGCCACGGGCCGCATCGTCGCGAGCCGGACCGCGGACGCCGCCCTCAAGTACGACACCGGGGCGGAGCCTTTGATCGCTTTTTTCTCCGGGATGAAGACGGAGATCCCCGCCCGGGAGACCAGCCGCCGGGACTTGGTGGAGGCGGTGGCCGCCCAGTTTTTCAAGTACGTCTCGCCCCGCTACGTGACCCTCAACCGCCCCCTGGAGTCGCTGGAGGGGCCGGTGGACACGGGCGTCCGGTTCGCCCAGGCCGGAAGCCTGGAGGAGGCCGTCCGGATCTGGACGGAGTACGTCCAGGCCCACTCCCGGGGCAAGGAGGCTTTTTACAACCTGGGGGTCGCCTACGAGGCCATGGGCCGGTTCGACCAGGCGCGGGAGGCCTATCGGCAGGCTGTCCGCATCGAGGCCAAGGATTTGTACATCGAGGCCCTGGCCAACCTGGACAAACAGATCCGAGAGCGGAAAAAGCTGGAGCCCACCCCGGCCGGGGGGAAATAGCGGGGCTTTCCGGCTTTCCGCCGCAGTCTCCCAGGCCGCGCCCAGGAGCCCGGTCCCGCCCGCGCGGCCGGCATTCCAATCTTTGCGAGGACGGAGCGATGAGCGGTACCCCTTGGGCCTGCGATGATTTCTGGGTCGGACCCCTGAACTACGCGGAGGAGGTCAGGGGCCGGCTCGATCTGCCCGACAGGGTGGAGATTCACGACGTGACGCTGCGCGACGGGGAGCAGACGCCCGGCGTCGTGTTCCGGATCGAGGAGAAGCTGGAGATCGCCCGGGCGCTGGACGACCTGGGTGTGGACCGCATCGAGGGAGGGATGCCCGCCGTCTCGGCCGAGGACGCCAAGGCCATCGAGGAGATGGCGCGCATGGGTCTTCGGGCCAGGCTCATGGCCTTCTGCCGGGCCACCCCCGCGGACGTGGACCTCTCTTTGAAGCTCGGCGCGGACGGGGTGATCATCGAGATCCCGTGCGGCCTGCCCAAGCTCAAGTACCAGTTCGCCAAGTGGAGCGAGCGGGACGTCATCGACCGGAGCGTGGAGACCGTGGCCCACGCCAAGGCGGCGGGCCTCTACACGGTTTATTTTCCCTACGACACCACCCGCGCGGACCTGGGGTTCCTGGACCGCCTGCTGGGGGAGGTCATGGGTCGGGGAGCGCCCGATTCGGTCGGCGTGGTGGACACCATGGGGTGTCTGCTCCCGCGCGCCATGGAGGTCCTCATCCGCCGGGTCCGGGAGCGGACCGGGGTTCCGGTGGAGGTCCACACCCACAACGACCTGGGGATGGGCATCGCCACGACGCTCGCGGCCGTCGGGGCCGGGGCTCGGGTGGTCCACGCCAGCGTCAACGGCCTGGGGGAGCGGAGCGGCAACGCCGCCCTGGACGAGGTCGCCGTGGGCCTGCGGGCGCTCTACGGCCTGCCCTCGAACGTCCGGTTCGAGAAGCTCGGGGAGGTGAGCCGCCTGGTCCAGCGCCTGTCGGGCTATCCCCTGGCGCTGAACAAGCCCCTGACGGGGCTCAACACCTTCACGCGCGAGTCGGGCATCGGGATCGACATGCTGTACGAGAGGCCGCTGGCGATGTTCTCGGTGGCGCCGGCCTTCGTGGGCAACCGTCCCCGCGTCGTCCTGGGCAAGAAGAGCGGGGCGACCTCCATCCGGGTCAAGCTGGAGGAGACCGGCCTGGAGCCGGAGGGCGAAGAGAAGATCCAGGCGGTCCTGGCCGAGGTCAAGCGGCGCTCCATCGAGCGAAAGGCCCTCATCGAGGATGAGGAATTCAGGGAGATCGTCCGGCAAGTGCGAGGCCGGTGAATAGCCGGTCTTGACTTTGAGGGCGCGCCGGGCGTCGGGGCCGGAGCGAGGCGGATGGAGAAGAGGTGGCGGTTGCGCCCGCGGATATGGACGGGGGCTTGATCTGAAGGAGAAATCGCGGAAAGAATCGAAGGGCGCTCGTTGTCCCCATTGATTCCGATCTGGATCGTCGCGCAAAGCGCATGAACGTCACCGGGGGGTGCATGGATCTGTCTCTCACGCCTGAGCAGCTTGAGCTGAAGCGGAAGATCCGCGAGTTCGTTGATCGCCGCATCCTGCCCATCGCAATGGAGCGCGACCGCATCCCCGACCCCGGGGCCGCCTTCCCCTGGGAGGTCATCGAGGAGGGGGACCGGCTGGGCCTGCGCCTGCTGTCGCTGCCCAAGGAATACGGGGGCGGGGGGGCGGACATCCTCACCCTGTGCCTCGTCGGCGAGGAGATGGCCAGGGGCGACCTCGGCATCGCCGTGGCCTTCGACCAGACGTGGAAGATGTTCGGCCTCCTGGCTGGGAGCATGACCCCCGAGCAGCGAAAAAGGCACATGCCCGGACTCGTGAAGAACCCCCGGGCGCTTCTGGCCACGGCCAACACCGAGCCCCTCTCCGGCTCGGACAACATCCTCCCCTACGACGCCCCCGGCGCCGGCACGCAGACGACCGCGGTGCGGGACGGGGACGACTACGTCCTCAACGG
>JACPRG010000077.1 GCA_016190025.1 Candidatus Tectimicrobiota bacterium | reverse complement strand
TGGCGGACCAGGACATCTATCCGGTCACCCCGATGGGAACGGAATTCGCCGATCTCGTCCTGCCCGCCGCCACTTGGGGGGAAGAAGACTTCACCCGCTGCAACGGAGAGCGCCGCCTGCGCCTGTACAGCAGGTTCGCGGACCCGCCCGGGGAAGCCAAACCCGACTGGTGGATCATCGCCCGGTTCGCGCAGAAGATGGGTTTCCCTGGGTTCGAATGGAAGGACAGCAGCGACATCTTCGAGGAGGCGGCCCGTTTCGGCAGGGGCGGCGTCCTCAACTACCATCCCCTGGTGGTCAAGGCGAAGCGGGAGGGAAAGCGCGGTCACGACCTTCTCCGCGAGTACGGAACCACCGGAATCCAGACGCCCATCCGGATGGTGAACGGCCAGCTTGTGGGCACCAAGCGGCTGCACGATGAGACCCTCCAGCTCGGCACCCCGGAAGGGCCCACGACCCACCCCAAGTGGCTCACGGCCTTCAACACCCACAGCGGCAAGGCGGTTTTCCTGAAGAGCCACTGGGAAGATTTCTCGGACTTTTTTGAGAGAGTCACGCCCCGGGGAAACGAGCTGTGGGTCACCAACGGCCGGATCAACGAGCTCTGGCAGTCGGGCTTTGACGACACGCGGCGTCCCTACATCATGCAGAGGTGGCCCGAGCAGTTCCTGGAGATACACCCTCAGGACGCCCGGGCTCGGGGCATCGAGTCCGGAGACCGGGTGGCCGTGGAGAACGACGACGTCCTCGTACAAACGGGAGGCTATGTAGGAGTCGAGGACCGGGAGCTGACCTTCACGGAACTGATGAAGGCGGGGCGGATCAAAACCAGCAAGGGGAGCTTCACCGCGGTGGCCATGGTCACCGACGCGGTCCGCCCCGGAGTGACGTTCGCCTACTTCGGTTTTCCGGGAAACCCGGCCAACTCCGTGGTCCACCGCGTGCCCGATCCCTTGACCAACCGCTACCGGTTCAAGCTGGGCAAGGGGCGCGTGTACAAGATCGGGGAATCGCCCTACAAGCGTTCGCTGACGACCATGAGCTTCGTGCCCCGCACGATCGCACCCTAGGGGGGAAAGCGAGCTTTCGCCCGCCTGGCGGCGGGTCTGGTTCATGCGGCGGAACAGTCAACCGAGGGAGTGGCTCACATGCAACGGAGAAAGACCTTTCGCCTAATTGTCGCCACGGGTGCGGCGGTTATCATGTCCCTGACGGCCTCCCTGGCAACAGCTCAAAAAGCGGACGTGCAGGCGGGCAAGGAGAAGTACCTCCAGTTTTGCGCGTCGTGCCACGGTGCGGCGGGGAAAGGGGACGGTCCGGCCGCGGCCGCGCTGAACCCCAAGCCGCGGGACCACAGCGACGCGAAGTACATGGCCACCCTGAAGGATGAGGAGGTCTTCAACATCATAAAACAAGGCGGCGTCCCGCTGGGGAAGTCGCCCCTCATGCCCCCCTGGGGCCAGGCGCTCTCGGACCAGGACATCCGGAACGTTGTTGGTTTCATCCGGACGCTGGCGAAACCCGGCGCAAAGTAGGTCTGACAGGAAGGCGGCTCCTTCGCATCCTCTGCGCACACGCCTAGCTCCGGTCTTCACCCCGGCACCCCGGGGCGAATGGGTGGGGGGGAGCCGTCTTTTCTTGTCCGAAATCCGAGTCAGGCGTCTGCGACGCAGACCCCCCCTTCCCTTCCAGGTGCCCCCGCCTCTTATGATCTAGATCATGGTGCGGCCCGTGAATGGGTCTATAGTTATTCGTGAGCGCGCATGTGATTTTTTTCACACACTTTTCGGAGAAAAAGACCTTAAATTCTGACATTGGCGGGGGGACCCGATGGGAAGCCGCCCGAGCCGTTCCCGGCACAACCGGGCGGTCCAAAGTGGCGCATGGATGGGAGGGTGTTTTATGCGAAGGCCGCGCGTAATCCTGTTTCCAGTCCCGGTCCTCCCCCTCTTCCTGGGGATAGTGGCCCTCTGGGCGGCGGGGGTCGCCGCGTTCGAGGGGGATTCCAAATGGAACTCCGCCTACTCGCAGGGCCGCAAGCTCTATCTCACCCAATGCGCCGCTTGCCACGGCCAGAACGGAGAGGGCGCGATTGGCCTTCCGCTCAACCTGCAGAGCTTTCTGTCGGTGGCTCCCGAGGGCTACATCCGCCGCTCCATCTTTTACGGGCGCCTTCCGCGGCAGATGCCTCCCTACGCGAGCGTCCTCAAAAAGGAGGAAATCGAGGCCATCTCCGCCTACGTGCGCAGCTGGCAGGTCCGCGACTATGTCGGCCTGGACGTGAAGCGGGTGGCGGGCTCGGTCTCCAACGGGAAGCTCCTGTTCAATGGATTGTGCGCCGGCTGCCACGGGTCCGACGGCCTCGGCGGTCCGCAGGTCGGCGGCGGCCACGTGACCAACGCCATGGCCGGCTACGCCGGTCCCGCCCTCAACAACCCGGGGTTCCTCAAGTCCGCCACCGACGGATACATCAAGGCGACCATGATGCAAGGCCGGGTCGGGACGCCGATGGGCGCCTACCTCAAAGGGAAGCAGGGCATGGTGGAGCTCGCCGAGGAGGAGATCAACGACATCGTCGCCTACATCCGCACTTGGGAAACTCGCGACGCGGGGTCGGCTGACCCCTGGAGGGACCAATGATGCCGCACATGAACCGACGCCGTTTTCTTCAATCCTCGGCCGCCGTGGCGACCGCCCTGACGATGGGAGGCCGCCTCATCCACGACAAGGAGATGTTCCAGTTCGTCGGGGAGGCCGCCGCCGACGACGCCCGCAAGCTGGTCCCGACCCAGTGTCCCTATTGCGGCGTGGGCTGCCACACCTACTACGTCGTGGAAAAGGGCAAGATCGTCGCCTCCATCCCCGACAAGGACTCCCCCGTCAACCTCGGCCTCCAGTGCATCAAGGGCCTCACGGCGGCCGAGGCCCTCTATGTCGACCGGCTGGACAAGGTCCTCATCCGCAAGGACATGTCCAGCCCCCTCACGGGCCACGTCTCGGCGACGAAGGGGCGCTTCGACGACGGCGTCTTCCGGGTCGGGACCTGGGAGGAGGGCACGGCCATCGTCTCCGAGATGGTCGCGGGCGTGCTGAAGAAGCACGGCGGCAACGCCATCGGGATTTATCAGTCCGGCCAGCTGACGATGGAAGAGCAGTGGCTGGACAACGTCTTTTACAAGGGCGTGCTCCAGTCCAACACCATCGAGGCCAACGCCCGCATGTGCATGACCTCTGCCGTCACCGGCTACATCCACAGCTTCGGCAGCGACCACCCCCCCGGCAACTACTCGGACATCGAGGAGGCCGACTTCATCAACCACTGGGGCCACAACGCCCGCGGCGCGCACCCCGTCCTCTTCTGGCGGGTGGCCGCGACGAAGGAGAAGCGCAACATCCCCACCCTGGTCGTCGACCCGCGCTACACCGGGACCATGGACGGCTACGCCCAGATCAACCCGAACAACAGCCTCTCCATCACCCTCCGCCCCAACGGCGACCTCTCCCTCCAGAACGCCATCGCGCACGCCCTCCTGAAGGAGTTCCCCCAGGCCGTGGACGAGGCCTTCATCCGCCGCCACACCGAGGGGTTCGAGAAGTACCGGGAGGGCATCCTGGCCCGCTACAGCCCGGAGCAGGTCATCGACCGCACGGGCGTCGCCCCGTCGGTCGTCCGGCGGATCGCCTCCATCTGGGCCGAGGCCACCCTGAAGGGCCGGCAGCGCGGGCGGGGTGGGGTCCTCACCTTCTGGGGGATCGGCTACAACCAGTCCGTCCACGGGCAGCACCGCACCATCAACCTCATCAACCTGCACCTGCTGACGGGAAACGTCGGCCGCCCGGGCTGCGGACCCTTCTCCATGACGGGCCAGCCCAACGCCATGAGCGAACGCCTCATGGGCGGGCTGACCGGACGGCTTCCCTTCAATGAGGGGATCGACAACGCCGCGCACCGCAGGAAGATCAACGAGGTCTGGGGCCTGCCGCCGGGCCGCCTCGACGCGACCGCCGCCGCGCCCAACAAGGGCATGGCGGTGGGGATGTTCGAGCGCTGCCTCAAGGGGGAGGTCAAGGTGATGCAGTTCGCCTACGCCACCCACGTGGACCTGCCCGAGGTGAACACCCTCGTCCGGCCGGCCATCACCAAGACCTTCACGTACATGGCCGAGGCCTACCGCCACGCCCCGAACCTCCTCTACGGGGACGTGATCTTCCCCGCGGCGACCCACGGCGAGAAGTGGGGCGTCTACCAGAACAGCGAACGGCGCCTGTACGTCACCGACAAGGGCATGGAGCCGCCTCCCAACTGCAGGCCCGACCTGGACGTCATCATCGACGAGGGCAAGAGCATCGCCAGGAAGCTGGGGCTCGACGCCGAGAAGATCTTCCCCTACCAGCGGAAGGCGGACGGCTTCTACGACCCCCAAGAGGTCTTCCGGGACATCTGCAAGGCGAGCCAGGGCACGGACGCCGACCTGAGCGGGATCCTCGAGGTCGAAAGGCGGGATAAAATCTCCCCCTACGAGCAGCTCCGCAAGCTCAAGGGCATCTACTACCCCGCCCCCACTTACGAGCACGCCAAACAGGGCGGGATCCCCCGCAAGTACATGGACCAGGAGGCAGGCTGGAAGGACAAGCCCTACGGCGCCTTCCGCCGCAAGAGCGGCCGGGCCATGTTCAAGCTCACCGAGCAGGACTACTCGCGCGCCCGGGAGATCCTCTCCAAGCTCGACAAGGTGGGCAAAGACCCCGACTTCCACGTCATCGACCATTACGAGGTCCTGGTGGAGATGCGCGACAACGGGCTCACGCCCGAGCTTCCCGACTTCGACTTCTACGGGAAGAGCATCGAGGAGACCAAAAGAGCGGACAAATACCCCTTCTGGCTGAACCTGGGCGTCGTCTTCGAGCACTTCCACACCACGAAGACCATCCGGGCGGCCACCACCCGCCGGCTCGTGCCGGAGC
>JACPRG010000070.1 GCA_016190025.1 Candidatus Tectimicrobiota bacterium | reverse complement strand
CGGCGGGTCCGTCGCTTTCCCGCGCGTCCATTTCCGGAGGAGGGCAGCGTCAAAGACTCCGGGCGACTGTAGCAGACGGAAAAGGCGTTGTCACGCGGGGAGGGGACGAGGAAGGCGTTCGGAAAGGTTGCCCCCTGGGCCTCTCGGAGGGCTTTGTCTTGCCGAGGGGGAAGCGCCCCCCGCGCGCCGGGCCTTCAGAGGGAGAAGGAATCGGATTTGGGCCGGTAACTCTTCAAGGCCCGCATGTACTGGGAGCGCTCGAAGGCGGAGGGGTCGGGGCAACTGATCTGGCACATGCTCCCTTGCATCTGGCGCACGGACTCGTACTCGTGCTCTTCCATCCACTCCCGCAGCTCGCGCTCCACCGTGCGGATGTGGTCGATCCCGTTCCTCAGGAGCGCCGCGCACATCATGGTCGCGTGGGCGCCGGCCATGAGCATCTTCAGGACGTCTCGGGCGGTGTGGATGCCGCTGGTGGCCGCGAGGCTGGCCTTCACCCGCCGACAGAGGATGCCGATCCAGGTCAGGGGGAGCCGCATGTCGCCCGCCGTGCTCAGGACGACGCCGGGCTGGATCTCCAGCTCTTCCAGGTTGATGTCCGGCTGATAGAAGCGGTTGAACAAGACCAGGCCGTCGGCGCCCTCCCGGTCCAGCCGCTTGGCCATGTTCGCGATGTTGCTGAAGAAGGGGCTCAGCTTGACGGCCACCGGGATCCGGACCACCGATTTCACCGCCCGGAGGATCTCGACGCATCGGTTTTCGACTTCGCCGGGTGCCATGTCCATGTCGGTGGGGATGAAATAGACGTTCAGCTCCAGGGCGTCCGCCCCGGCCTGCTCCATCAGCGCCGCGCATTCGGTCCACCCGCCGAGGGTGGCGCCGTTGAGGCTGGAGATGACCGGGATGTCCACCGCCTCCTTGGCCTTGCGGATGTGCTTCAGATAGGCTTCGGGGCCGAGGTGGAAGTTTTTCGGCATCGGGAAGTAGCTCAGCGCCTCGGCGAAGCTCTCGGTCCCGTGGGTGAGGTGGTAATGCAGCTCGTACCGCTCCAGGGTCAGCTGCTCTTCGAACAGCGAGTAGAGAACCACCGCCGACGCGCCCGCGTCTTCCATTCGCTTGATGTTGTCGATCTCTTCGGAGAGCGGCGAGGCGGAGGGCACGATCGGCGTGCGCAGCGTCATCCCCAGATACGTCGTCGTCAGGTCCATCCTGGCTCCCCCCTGTTGGGCCCGTGCGAGGGCTCGTGCAAGGCCCGGGCTTTCATTTCTCCGGGCTTTCTGATTTGCGCGAGGCTAGATGCTGGTAGAGGGCCCAGCGCTGATTCACTTCTTCCTGGGCTTCTTTCGCCAGCCGCTTGGCAGCATCCGGGTGGCTCTTGGTGAGCATCTTGAACCGGTTTTCCATGTGCATGTACTCGCTGACCGGCTTTTTGGGCCTCGTCGAATCCAGGTGCAGCGGGTTCTTTCCCTCTTTCGCCAGGTCCGGGTTGTATCGGTAGAGCAGCCACTGGCCCGTTTCCACGGCGGCTTTCTGGTTTTGCATCCCGGTGGTCATGTTGATGCCGTGGGCGATGCAGTGGCTGTAGGCGATGATCAGCGAGGGTCCCTCGTAGGCCTCGGCCTCGAGGAACGCCTTGAGGGTGTGCTCGTCTTTGGCGCCCATGGCCACGCAGGCCACATAGACGTTCCCGTAGCTCATGGCGATGAGCCCCAAGTCCTTCTTCGGGGCAGGCTTGCCGCTGGCGGCGAACTTGGCCACGGCGCCCCGGGGGGTAGCCTTGGACATCTGCCCGCCGGTGTTGGAATAGACCTCGGTGTCCAGGACCAGGACGTTGACGTCGTGGCCGCTCGCCAGGACGTGATCCAGGCCGCCGAAGCCGATGTCGTACGCCCAGCCGTCCCCGCCCATGATCCACACGCTCTTCTTCACCAGCATGTCGGCCACGCTGAGGAGCCGCCTCGCGTCGTCCGAGTCGATGCCTTGCAGTTTCTCCTTCAGCAGGGCCACCCGCTCCCGCTGCTCGTAGATGTCCGCTTCGTCCTTCTGCGCCGTGCTGAGGATGGCTTCCGCCAGCCCCTCGCCGACCTGGCCGGAGAGCCGCCGGAGCAGCTCGCCGGCGAACTCCTTCTGCTTGTCGATGGAGAGGCGGAAGCCGAGGCCGAACTCGGCGTTGTCTTCGAAGAGGGAGTTGGACCAGGCCGGACCCCGCCCCTCGGCGTCGTGCGCCCAGGGGGTGGTGGGCAGGTTGCCCCCGAAGATGGAAGAGCAGCCTGTGGCGTTGGCCACGACCGCGCGGTCGCCGAAGAGCTGGGAGACCAGCTTGATGTAGGGCGTCTCGCCGCAGCCCGAGCACGCGCTGGAGAACTCGTAGAGCGGCTGCTGGACCTGTTGCTGCCGGATGTTGGAGACCTTGAGCCTCCTCCGGTCGAACTCGGGCAGGCCGAGGAAAAAGTCCCAGTTCTCCCGCTCGGGCTCCCGAAGCGGCGGCTGGGGGCGCAGATTGATGGCCTTGAGCCGGGTCTCCGACTTGTTCTTGACGGGGCAGATGTCCACGCAGATTCCGCACCCGGTGCAGTCCTCCGGCGCCACCTGGAGGGTGTACTTGAGCCCCTGCCACTCCTTGTCGCGGGCGTCCTTCGATTTGAAGGTTGGCGGCGCGCCCGTCAGATGTTCGGGGCCATACACCTTGATGCGGAGCACCCCGTGCGGGCAGACGATGGTGCACTTTCCGCATTCGATGCAGATGTCGGGGTCCCAGACGGGGATCTCGGGGGCGAGGTTCCGCTTCTCCCACTTGGAGGTCCCGGTGGGATAGGTGCCGTCGGTCGGGAACGCGCTGACGGGTAGGGAGTCGCCCCGCCCCGCGATGATCTCCGCCGTGACCTTCTGCACGAATTCGGGCGCCTCTTCCGGGACGGGCGGCGGCATTTCGATGCTTCCCTCGGCCCGGGCGGGGGCCTTCACCTCGTGGAGGTTCTCCAGCGCCCGGTCGACCGCCCGGATATTCATCCGGACGATCTCGTCTCCCTTCATCCCGTACGTCTTCAGGATGGAGTCCTTGATGGCGTCGATGGCCTGCGCTCTGGGCAGCACGCCGGAGAGGGCGAAGAAGCAGACCTGCATCACGGTGTTGATGAACCCGCCCATCCCGCTCTCTTTCGCCACCCGGTAGCCGTCGATGACGTAGAAGCGGGGCTTTTTGTCGAGGATCGTCTCCTGCACCGCGCGCGGCAGGCGGTCCCACACCTCCTCGGGACCGTAGGGGCTGTTCAGCAGGAAGATCCCCCCGGGCGCGATGTCCTTCAGCATGTCGTACCGCTCGAGGAACATCCACTGGTGGCAGCCGACGAACTGGGCGCGGCTCACCAGGTACGCCGAGCGGATGGGCCGGGGGCCGAACCGGAGGTGCGAGACGGTGACGGCGCCCGCCTTGCGGGAGTCGTAGACGAAGTACCCCTGGGCGCGGCCTTCGGTGTTCTCGCCGATGATCTTGATAGAGTTCTTGTTGGCGCCGACGGTCCCGTCCGATCCCAGCCCGTAGAAGACCGCCCGGTGCACGTCGTCGGGTTCGGTGGAGAAGGACGGGTCGTAGGGGATGTGGGTGTGCGTCACATCGTCTTCGATGCCGAGGGTGAAGTGGTTTTTCGGCTCGCCTCCGGCCAGGTGGTCGAAGAGGCCCTTGACCATCGCCGGCGTGAACTCCTTGGAGGAAAGCCCGTAGCGGCCCCCGAGGACGGCCGGCATCGCCTTCAGCCGGCCCCAGCCGTTTCCCAGACCCTCGTGGAGCGCGGTGAGGCAGTCCAGGTAAAGGGGCTCGCCCGCGCCGCCCGGCTCTTTCGTCCGGTCCAGGACGGCGATGGATCGGACGGACTCCGGCAGGGCCTCCACGAAGCGCCGGGTGTCGAAGGGCCGGTACAGGCGGACCTTGACCACCCCCACCTTCTCTCCCCGTTCGTTCAGCCAGTCCACGGTCTCGTGGACGGTCTCCGCCCCGGAGCCCATCAGGACGAGGACCCGCTCGGCGTCGGGCGCGCCGTGGTACTCGAAGAGTCGGTAGGCGCGCCCCGTCCGCTCCCCGAAGCGGTCCATCACCTTCTGCGTGAGGCCGGGGCAGTTCAGGTAGTAGGGGTTGGCCGCCTCGCGGGCCTGGAAGAAGACATCGGGGTTCTGGGCGGTGCCCCGGATGACGGGGTGGTCCGGCGAGAGCGCGCGGGCGCGGTGGGCGAGAATGAGCCCCTCGTCGAGGACCGCCCGCAGGTCGTCGTCGCACACCAGATCGATCTTGGAGACCTCGTGCGAGGTCCGGAAGCCGTCGAAGAAGTGCAGGAACGGGATCCTGGACTCCAGGCTCGCCGCCTGGGCGATGAGGGCGAAGTCCTGGGCCTCCTGGACCGACCCCGAGCAGAGAAGGGCGAAGCCCGTGTGGCGGGCCGCCATGACGTCGCTGTGGTCGCAGAAGATGGAGAGGGCCTGCGCGGCCACCGTTCGGGCGGCGACGTGAATGACCGCCGGCGTGAGCTCCCCGGCGATCTTGTACATGTTGGGGATCATCAGCAGGAGCCCCTGGGACGCGGTGAAGGTGGTCGTCAGGGACCCGGTCTGCAGGGCGCCGTGAACGGCGCCCGCGGCGCCGCCCTCGCTTTGCATCTCCACCACCGTCGGGATGGTGCCCCACAGGTTGGGCTTTCCTTCGGACATCCAGGCGTCCGCCCACTCGCCCATGGGGGAGGAGGGGGTGATGGGGTAGATGGCGATGATCTCATTGAGTCGGTACGCGACGCGGGCGACCGCCTCGTTGCCGTCGATGGTTGCGTATGTCCTCCTCATGAGGTTCCCCCCTTCCGGGACGGGATCCATCCGAAGGGCGCGGGCAACCGCATCCCCCGGGCGCGGCTCTCCGCGCGCACCCAAATATATAGGGCTTTCGCCGGGGCCGAAGTATGACATCGATCAGGTAAGGGGGGAATGTGCCGGATTTGTGGGGCCTTGGCGTGCCGGCCCGCCGGGGCGATTGGGCGGGCTCGCCCGGCGACGGGAGGCGGCGCTCTCTATTCCAGGGCGTCGGCGACCAGCTCGACGATGTCCTGGACCGCCAGCCGGTCGTCGGCGTTCTTGGTCTTGATACCGTCCTCGAACATCTGCATGCAGAAGGGGCACGCCACGGCGACGGTGTTCACCTCCGCGTCCAGGGCGTCCTGGACGCGGATGCGGTTCACCCGCTCGTCCACCTGGCCGTCCTCCATCCAGGCGAAGCCGCCGCCCGCGCCGCAGCACAGGCCGTTGGCCCGGCTCCGTCTCATCTCCCGGACCTCGGCCCCGGGCAGGGCGGAGACCACCTGGCGGGGCGCGTCGTAGACCCCGTTGTGGCGGCCCAGGTAGCAGGAGTCGTGGTAGGCGATCCGCCCGACGCCGTCCCCCGACAGCCGGATCCTGCTGGCCCGCAGGAGCTCCGCGACGAACTCGGCGTGGTGGATCACCTCGTAGTTCCCGCCGAGCTGCGGGTATTCCCGCTTGAAGGTGTTGAAGCAGTGCGGGCAGTGGGTGAGGACCTTCTTGACGCCGTAGCGGTCCAGCGTCTCGATGTTCTTTCGGGCCAGGAGCTGGAAGCTGTACTCGTTGCCGACGCGCCGGGCGGGGTCCCCCGTGCAGACCTCCTCCGCGCCCAAGACGGCGAAGTCCACCCCGGCGGCCTTGAGGACCTTCACCAGGGCCCGGGCCGTCTTCATGTTCCGGTCCACGAGGGCCGAGGTGCAGCCCACCCAGTAGAGGACCTCCGCGCTCCCCTTCTCCGCGAGGAGCGGCACGCCCAGCCCTTCCAGCCAGTCGGTCCGGGAGAACCTCGTCCCTTTCCAGGGGTGCATGCGGTCATCCAGGCTCTTGAGGAAGGTCTGGGCGGTTTCCGGCATCTTGGACTCCATCAGGACCTGGTGTCGCCGCGCCTCGAGGATCTTGGGGATGTGCTCGATGTGGACGGGGCACGCCTCCTGGCAGGCGCCGCAGGTGCGGCAGGCCCACACGGCCTCGGGCTTGAGCGTCTCGACGAGGGAAGGCGCTTCCTCCGAGCCGCCGTAGAGTTCCATGTGGCGTCTCAGGTCCTGGATGATGCCCTTGGGCGAGAGGGGCGTGCCGCTCAGGTGGGCGGGGCAGGCCGCGTCGCACTTCCCGCACCGGGTGCAGGCGTCGGCGTCCAGGAGGTCCTTCCACGTCAGCTCTTTCAGCTTGGAGACGCCGAAGGACTCGGCCGCAGCCTCAAAATCGATGTATGAAAGGGCCGGGGCCGTCTTGGCGTCCAGGTTGCGGAAGAGGATCGAGAGGGGGGAGAAGATGACATGGCTGAGTTTGGACCAGCCCATGTAGGCGATCAGGCCGAAGGAGAGCAGGACGTGCGCCCACCACCACGCCCGGTGAAGCGAGAGCAGGCCCAACTCCTCCGGCACTGCGGCCCTCAGCCATCGGGCCAGCGCGTATCCGACGGGCGACCAGACCGCCCAGTCGGGGTGCTGTCGAAGCTCCGTGGCCCCGACGCGGAGCCCCTCGACCAAAAAGCCCGTCAGGAAAACCAGGGTCAAGCCGGCCCACGCCACGGCGTCGTCCCAGGTTTCTTCAAGATGGGGGGGGCGCAGGACGTAGCGGCGCAGCCCCAGGAGGATGAGGCCCACCACCCCCAGCCCCATCAGCAGGTCGCCGATGAGGGAGTACCACAGGTAGAAGTCTCCCTTCCAGAAGTTCACGCGAAGGCCCAGGTAACCCAGGTCTTTCTCAATGGCGATGATGGTGGTGGCGATGAGGGCCGCGACGAAGCCGATGAAGAGAAGGAAGTGTCCGACGCCCGGGAGCTTCTCCCGGTAAAATCCCTTGTGGGCGAAGGCGTAAAGGAAAAGCCCGCGGACCCGCTCGCCCCACCGGTCCAGGCGCCCGGCCTCCTTTCCGATGCGCCAGAGCCGGACGCGGCGGAAGATCCCCCACAGAAACACCCCCACCGAGGCCAGGGCGATCAGGTAAACCCATTCACCGCCGGGGATGTTGCCGAAGACCTCTCGCGTCGCTTCCATGTAAAATCCCCTCCGGCCCTTTCTTCGCGCAGTGGCGACTTGATTTTTTCCCATTATACGCATGAGCGGCGCTCGCCGGGGCGCTTTTTGATAGGCTCGCCCGCGCAAGGCGTTTTTCCGCCAAAAAAATGACCGCCCGGAAAGTGGCCCCCGGCGACCTCCAGGTGTCGTTTCCAGAAGGCCCCCCCTTTTCTTTTTGGCATAATGAATCCATTCGCCGCCTCAGCAGGATTCGGTTTCAGGAGGAGTGAGGGCTTTGGACTTTCAGCCCGACGAGATGCAATCCCACATCCGGGAGCTGGCCAGGATCTTCGCGCGCGAGTGCGTGGCCCCCGAGGCCGGGGCGTGGGACCGGGACGCCCGGATCCCGGACGATTTTCTTTTGCGGATGGCCCGCCAGGGTTTTCTGGGGATGACGGCCCCGCCCCAGTTCGGGGGCAGCGCCGTTGACCCGGTCGGCTTTGTACTGGCCCTGGGCGAGGTCTCGGCCGCCTCTCCGGTCCTGGGGCTCGTCATGTCCGTTCACAACCAGGTCTGCGACGCCGTCGGCCGCTTCGGGACCGAAGACCAGAGGCGGCGTTTCCTGCCGGACCTCGCGGCGGGCGGCCGCATCGGTTCCATCGCCTTCGGCGAGCCCCGGGCGGGGTTCGGCGAGGCCGCCATCGAGGCGTCGGCCGAGAGGGTGGACGGCGGCTACGTCCTGAACGGGCGGAAGATGCACGTTCCTAACGGGGCTTATCCTGGGATTGCGCTGGTCTGCGCCCGGGTTTCTCCGGGTGAGCCGGGGGGAGAGAGCCGCCGGGTGGAGCCGACCTTCTTCCTGGTGGACAAGGACGCCGAGGGGACGCGCCGCGAGGCCGCGGAAAGGACGCTGGGCCTTCGGGCCGCGGGCATGGCAGTTCATCGTTTCGCCGACTGCTTCGTCCGCGAGGAGGACCGGCTGGGGGAGGAGGGGTCCGGCTTCCGGATCATCGAGGAGGTCGTGGGGATGGGGAGGCTCGGGATCGCCGCCCAGTGTGTGGGGATTGCGCGGGCGGCCTTCGGCCTGGCGCTACGCCACGCCCAGGCCCGGGAGCCGTTCGGCGGGCCGCTGGCGAACCTCCAGGCCGTTCAGTTTTCCCTGGCGGACATGGCCACGGCCATCGATGCGGCCGAGCTTCTGACCCTGCGCGCCGCGTGGAGGAAGGCCCGAAGGGAGCCTTACGGGACCGAGGCGGCCATGGCGAAGCTCCTGGCGTCGGAGGCGGCGGGCGAGGTGACGGACGCGGCCCTCCAGCTGCACGGGGGCGGCGGCTATCTTGAGTCCTCGCCTGTCGCCCGGCTCTACGCCGACGCGCGGGGGACGCGGATCTGTGAGGGGACGTCGGAGGTCCTGCGCCTCCTCATCGCCCGGGACTTGATCGGGGCGCTGAAGAAGGAGGGATGAAAGGGAAGGGGAGATGACCGAATACCGCGTTGTGTTGATGACGTGCGGCGGCGAGGAGGAGGCCCGGAAGATCGCCGAGGCGCTGGTGGAGGAGAACCTGGCCGCCTGCGTCAACGTCGTGCCGGGCGCGACCTCCATTTACCGGTGGGAGGGGAAGGTCCGCCGGGACCCGGAGGTCTTGTTGATCGCCAAGACCCGGGAGAAGCGGCTTCGCGACCTGGAGAGCCGGGTGAAGGACCTGCACAGCTACACCGTTCCGGAGGTCGTCGCCCTGCCGGTCGTCGCCGGGTCGAAGGATTACCTGGACTGGGTGAAGGAGGTGTGCTGGTAGGGCCCGCGGATTGAGGCAAAGAGACGACGGTCGGCTTTCTTCTCGCGCCGGGAGGGGGAGGGCTCGCGTCCTCCAGGATGGCTCCCGGACGGGCGCGGCGGGCCGGGTGTCCTGCCTTATACGAGCTTCGCGGCCTCCCGCGCGGCGATGAGGACGGGATCCCAGACGGGGGAGTAGGGCGGGGCGTAGCTCAGGTCCAGGTGGATCATCTCCTCCACCGTGAAGGCTGCGTGCAGGGCCGTGGCGATGACGTCGATCCGCTTGGCCGCCCCTTCGATCCCGACGATCTGCCCGCCCAGCAACCGGCCGCTTCCCTTTTCCGCGAGGACCTTCACGGTGATCTTCCCCGCTCCGGGATAATACCCCGCGCGCGTCCGGCTCTCGATTTTGGCCTGGACGAACTCGAGCCCCAGGCGGCGAATCTCCTTCTCCTGGAGCCCGGTCCGGGCGACCTCGACGGCGCAGATCTTGCTCACGGCTGTGCCGACCACCCCCGGAAAGGTGGCGTAGCCGCCGCCCAGGTTGATCCCCGCCACACGCCCCTGCTTGTTGGCGACGGTGCCGAGGGCGACGTGGACGGGCTTGCGGCTGACCAGATGAAAGGACTCGACGCAGTCGCCGGCCGCCCAGACGCCCTCGACCTCGGTCTGCATCCGGCCGTTGACTCGGATGGCCCCCCTTTCCCCCAGCGGGATGCCGGCCTCTTTCGCCAGGGAGGAGTTGGGGCGCACGCCCATGCCCAGGATTACCAGGTCTGCGGGGAGCGTCCGTCGCTCCGTCACCACGGCCCGGACTTTTCCACCCTGGGCTTCCAGGGCCTGGAGCGACTCTTCCAGGTAGAGGGAGACGCCCACGTCTCGCAGCGCCTGCG
>JACPRG010000069.1 GCA_016190025.1 Candidatus Tectimicrobiota bacterium | reverse complement strand
GGTGATGCCCGGGGACAACGTGTCTCTGGAGGTGGAGCTGATCACGCCCATCGCGATGGAGAAAGAACTCCGGTTCGCCATCCGGGAGGGGGGCCGGACGGTGGGCGCCGGCGTCATCAGCGACGTCCTGGAATGACGGGGAGTGGACGGAGGGGCCGTGGAAAGTCAAAAGATCAGAATCCGTCTCAAGGCCTATGACCACCGGATCCTCGACCAGTCCGTCGAGGAGATCGTGGACACGGCGAGGCGGACCGGCGCGCGCATCTCGGGTCCCGTTCCGCTTCCGACGGTGATCAACAAGCTGACGGTGCTTCGCTCCCCCCACATCGACAAGAAGTCGCGGGAGCAGTTCGAGGTCCGGACGCACAAGCGGCTGGTGGATATCCTGGAGCCGACCCCCCAGACCGTCGACGCCCTGATGAAGCTGGAGCTGGCGGCGGGGGTGGACGTGGAGATCAAACTTTAGGCGGAAGGTGGTTCGGTCGCCATGACAAGCCTGCTGGGCAGAAAGCTGGGAATGACCCAGGTCTTCGACGAGATCGGCAATCAGGTGCCCGTGACGGTGATCGAGGCCGGTCCCTGCCCCATCGTCCAGGTGAAGACGAGGGAACGGGACGGCTACGCGGCGGTCCAGTTGGGCTTCGGGCCGGAGCGCGCGAAGCGCGTGAGCCGACCCCGGAAGGGGCACTTCGACGCGGCGGGGGTCGATCCCACCCACCATCTCCGGGAGTTCCCGCTGCCGGAGGCGGCGGAGGGCCGGGCGGTTGAGGTCGGCCAGGTCGTGGGCGTGGGCATCTTTCAGCGGGGGGACCTGGTGAAGGTCGTGGGGACGACCAGGGGGAAAGGCTTTCAAGGCGGCGTGAAGCGCCACGGCTGGCGAGGCGGCCCGGAGACCCACGGGTCGATGTTCCACCGGGCGCCCGGCTCCATGGGGGCCTCCAGCTACCCCTCCCGCGTCGTTCCGGGGCACCCTCTTCCGGGGCACATGGGGAAAGAGCGCATGACGGTGCGCAACCTGCAGGTGGTCAGCGTGATCCCCGACCGGAACCTCATCCTGGTGAAGGGCGCGGTCCCGGGCCCGAAGAACGGCCTTTTGGAGATCCACCTGACGGCCCGGGCGCAAGGGGCCGAGGCGAAGGCGGGAGAGTGAGCCGTGCCCGTCCTGGAAATGGTCAACGATCGGAACGAGTCCGTCGGACAGGTCGCCCTGGATGACGCGATCTTCGACGGGCGGGTGCGGGAGCACCTCATCCACGAGGTGGTGGTGAGCCAGCTGGCCAGCCGGCGCGCGGGCACCGCCTCTGCCAAGTCCCGCTCGTACGTCCAGGGCAGCGGCACCAAGCCCTGGCGGCAGAAGGGGACCGGGCGCGCGCGCGCGGGCCACAAGCGCTCGCCCCTGTGGCGGCACGGCGGGGTGATCTTCCCGCCCATCCCGCGCAGCTACGCCTACCGGCCGCCCAAGAAGGTCCGGCGGGGGGCGCTGATCTCCGCCCTCAACCGCAAGATCGCCGAGGGGAACGTCAAGGTGCTGGACGCCTTCCGCTTCCCGGAGGCCAAGAGCCGGGAGGTGGTGGGACTTTTCGGCCGCCTGGGACTCCAGGGGAAGATCCTCTGCGTGACGGCCGCGCCCGACCCGGATCTGCGCCGCGCCAGCTGGAACGTCCCGGGGGCGAAGAACCTCCCGGCCCTCGGGCTGAACGTCTTGGACGTGGAGAACGCCGACGTCCTGCTCTGCTCCCGGGAGGGCATCGAGGCGGTCCAGGATCGGCTCAGACGCGCCTGCGGAGGGGCGGCCGCGGGCCGGACGGCGCCCGAGGGCGGCCTGGAGGAAGGGCCTTGAAGAGGGACGTGCGGGCGATCATCCTCCGTCCCTGGGTGACGGAGAAGAGCACGGAGGCCAACACGGAATCCAACAAGGTGACCTTCGTGGTACGGCGGGACGCCAACAAGATCGAGGTGAAACGGGCGGTGGAGGAGGTCTTCGGCGTCCACGCGGTCGAGGTCCGGACGATGAGGGTGCAGGGCAAGGTGAAGCGCCTCGGGCTTCGTCAGGGCCGCCGCTCCGATTGGAAAAAGGCCGTCGTCACCCTCCGGGAAGGGGAGCGGATCGACCTGATCGAGAACGTCTAGGTCGGCGAGCGCGCAAGGGGAGCCGGAAGACCATGGCGGTGAAGACATTCCATCCCACGTCGCCCGGGCGGCGGTTTCAGACGGCCTCGGATTTCGCCGAGGTCACCAAGGACCGGCCCGAGAAGCGGCTCCTGTCGCCGGCCCCCAAGTCCGGAGGGCGGAACGCCCGGGGGCGCATGACGGCGCGCCGCCGCGGCGGCGGGCACAAGCGCCGCTACCGCATCGTGGACTTCCGCCGGGACAAGGACGGGGTGCCGGGCGTGGTGGAGGCGGTGGAGTACGACCCGGGCCGCTCGGCCCGTATCGCCCTGGTGAAATACGCCGACGGCGACAAGCGGTACATCCTGGCGCCGTGGAAGATCCAGGTGGGCGCCCGGATCATGGCGGGAGAGAAGGCCGAGATCCGGACGGGCAACACCCTGCCCCTTTCCCAGATCCCGCTCGGCAGCTTCATCCACAACGTGGAGCTCAAGCCCGGCAAGGGGGGGCAGATGGTCCGCAGCGCCGGCTCCCAGGCCCAGTTGATGGCGAAGGAGGGCCAGTACGCCCAGGTGAAGCTCCCCTCGGGTGAGGTGAGAATGGTCCCCCTCGCCTGCCGGGCCACGATGGGTCAGGTGGGGAACCTGGAGCACGAGAACATCTCCATCGGCAAGGCCGGGCGGTCGCGCTGGCTGAGCCGCCGCCCCAAAGTCCGGGGAGTGGCCATGAACCCCATCGACCACCCCATGGGCGGGGGCGAGGGCAAGACCTCCGGGGGCCGCCACCCCACCACTCCCTGGGGCAAGCCCACCAAGGGCTACAAGACCCGCAAAAAGGGCAAGCCCTCGGACGCGTACATCATCCGGCGCCGGAAATAGGGGAGAGAAGCCGCCGTGGGTCGGTCACTGAAGAAAGGGCCGTACGTAGACCCCAATTTGGTCAAGAAGGTGGAGACCCTCGAGAAGTCGGGGGAGAAGCAGGTCATTCGGACGTGGGCCCGGCGGTCCACGATCCCGCCCGAGTTCGTGGGGTTCACCTTCGCCGTGCACAACGGCAAGAAGTTCATCCCGGTCTACGTGACGGAGAACATGGTCGGCCACAAGCTGGGTGAGTTCTCGCCGACGCGCACCTTCCGGGCCCATTCGGGCCGGGTGCTCAAGCGGTCGACCACCCTGAAGTGAGGGTCCATGGAAGCGCGAGCCGTACTTCGATTCACCCGACGCTCGCCCCAGAAGCTCAGGGCGGTGGCTGACCTCGTGCGGGGGCAGCCGGTGGAGAAGGCCCTGCAGCTTTTGGACGCGTCGCCGCAAGGCTCGGCGAAGGTGCTGCGCAAGGTGATGCGCTCGGCCCTCGCCAACGCGGAGGCCAAGGGGACCCCGGACGACGTGGAGCGGCTCATCGTCAAGCGGCTGATGGTGGACGGCGGGCCCAGGCTCAGGCGGTATTTGCCGCGTCCCCGCGGACGGGCGACGAAGATCCTCAAACCCATGAGCCACATCACGGTCGTGCTCGGCACGCCGGAGGGCGAGGAGGGCTAAGGGTTGGGCCAGAAAGTGCATCCGACGGGGTTCCGGCTGGGGTACAACAAGACCTGGTCCTCCAACTGGTTTGCCCGCCGCCGGGACTTCGCCGGCCTGCTCCATGAGGACCTGGATCTGCGCCGGTACATCAAGAAGAACCTGTCCCACGCGGGGGTCTCCAAGATCGCCATCGAGCGCGCCTCCCAGCGCTGCCGGATCGACATCTGGGCCGCGCGCCCGGGCATCATCATCGGCAAGCGCGGCACCGAGGTGGACAAGCTGAGGAGCGACCTGCAGAGAAAGACGGGCAAGCAGATCCACATCAACATCAAAGAAGTCCGCAAGGCCGAGGCGGACGCCCAGCTGGTGTCCGAGAACGTCGCCCTGCAGCTCGAGCGGCGCGTCGGCTTCCGGCGGGCCATGAAGCGGGCCGTGACCTCGGCGCTGCGCTTCGGCGTCCGGGGGATCAAGGTGTGCGTCTCCGGGCGCCTGGGAGGCGCCGAGATGTCCCGGACCGAGTGGGTCCGGGAGGGGCAGATCCCCCTGCACACCCTGCGGGCGGACATCGAGTACGGATTCGCCGAGGCCATGACCACCTACGGGGTGATCGGCGTCAAGGTCTGGGTCTACAAGGGGGAAGCCTACTCCCCGGCCGCGGAGCGGGAATCGTAAAAGAGAGCGCCGCCCATGTTGATGCCCAAGAAGGTCAAGCACCGCAAGGTCCATCGGGGCCGCCGAAGGGGGAAGGCCTACGTCGGATCGACCGTGGAGTTCGGGGAGTTCGGCCTCCAGGCGCTGGAGCCGTGCTGGATGACGGACCGGCAGATCGAGGCGGCGCGGGTCGCCATGACCCGGCACGTCAAGCGCGGCGCCAAGGTGTGGATCCGGGTGTTCCCGGACAAGCCCATCAGCAAGAAGCCCGCGGAAACCCGCATGGGCAAAGGCAAGGGGCCGCCGGAGGCGTGGGTGGCCGTCATCCGGCCGGGGCGGATCTTGTACGAGATGGACGGCGTGCCCGAGCCGGTGGCCCGGGAGGCGTTCCGCCTGGCCGGCCACAAGCTTCCCATGAAGACGCGCTTCATCGCGAAGGGCCGGTGAGGGGGGCAAAGGACCGATGAAGCCGCAGCAGTTTCGGGACCTGACGGAGGACGAGCTGGCCGCCAAGGAGCGGGAGCTGAGGGAAGAGTTGTTCAACCTGAGGTTCCAGCGCGCCACCGGCCGGGTGGAGAACCCGATGCGCGTGCGGCAGGTCCGGCGGGACATCGCCCGGGCGCGGACGATCGCCCGCCAGCGCACGCGGGCGAGGAAGGGCTGAGGGGAAGGGCTGAGGGATGGAAGAGAGGGCCCGAGGAAGTCGCAAGACCCGCATCGGGCGGGTGGTCAGCAACAAGATGAACAAGACGGCCGTCGTGCAGGTGGACCGGCTGGTTCGGCACCCCATGCTGGAGCGCACCCTGCACAAGCGGTCCAAGTTCCAGGTCCATGACGAGAACAACGAGCTCTCCGTGGGCGACCTGGTCCGCATCATGGAGACCCGGCCCCTCAGCAAGACCAAGCGGTGGCGGCTCGTGGAAGTGATCGAGAAGGCCCGCTAGGCGGGAGGCGGCGATGATTCAGGAGCAGACCATTTGTGAGGTGGCCGACAACTCCGGGGGGCGCCGGGCGATGTGCATCAAGGTGCTCGGCGGGACGCGCCGCCGCTACGCCCGGGTGGGGGACATGATCGTGGTCGCCATCAAGGAGGCGATCCCCAACGCCCCCGTCAAAAAGGGGGACGTGAAGAAGGCCGTGGTGGTGCGGACGACGAAGGAGCTCGGGCGGCCGGACGGCTCGTACATCCGGTTCGACAACAACGCCGTCGTCCTGGTCAACGAGAACCGCGAGCCGCTCGGGACCCGCATCTTCGGCCCCGTGGCGCGGGAGCTCAGGCGCAAGCAGTTCATGAAGATCATCTCGCTGGCGCCCGAGGTTCTCTGACCGGGGCCGCCCCCATCGGGAGACGGAGGTGAGTCAGGTGCCCGCAGGGAAGCCGAACGAAAGCCGCACGCCGCCGAAGGTGTTCATCCGCAAGGACGACATCGTGCAGGTCATGGTGGGCAAGGACAAGGGCAAGCGCGGCCGCGTGCTTCGCGTCTTTCCGAAAGAGGACCGGGTCATCGTGGAAAAAGTCAACATGGTCAAGCGGCACACGAGGCCCAGCCAGAAGCAAAAGGGTGGCATCCTCGAGAAGGAGGCCAAGCTGCGCCTGTCCAACGTGATGCTCATCTGCCCCAAGACCAACCGGCCCTCCCGGGTCGGATGGAAGGTCCTTGAGGACGGGCGCAAGGTCCGCTACCTGAAGGCGAGCGGCGAGATGCTGGACGAGACGTAAGAGGGCGGGGACGAAGGAAAGCGAGGAACCGTGGCGAAGAAGGGCAAGGGAGCCGAGGCCCCCGAGGGGGCGGCGCCCGAGGGGAAAAAGGGAGCGGAAGCCGGGGCGGACCCGGGCCGGAAGAAGGGGGAGAGGAAAAAGGAGCCGCCTTCCCCCCGCGGGCCCGCCCGTCTGCGGGCGCGCTATCTGGAGGAGATCGTCCCCCAGTTGCGCAAGGAGTTCGGCTACAAGAACATGATGGAGGTCCCCAGGCTCCAGAAGGTGGTGGTGAGCATGGGCCTGGGGGAGGCCATTCAGAACCCCAAGGCCCTGGACGCCGGCGTGCAGGAGCTCGCCGTCGTCACCGGGCAGAAGCCGGTGATCACGCGGGCGCGCAAGTCCATCGCCAACTTCAAGGTCCGGACGGGGATGTCCATCGGGGCCATGGTGACCCTGCGGGGCGATCGGATGTATGAGTTTCTCGACCGGCTGATGAACGTGGCCCTCCCCCGCGTCCGGGACTTCCGGGGGGTTTCCGGCAAGGCCTTCGACGGCCGGGGGAATTTTTCGCTCGGCGTCCGGGAGCAGGTCATCTTCCCGGAGATCGATTACGACAAGGTGGAAAAGGTCCGCGGCCTCGGGGTGTGCGTCATCACCACCGCCAAGACGGACGAGGAGGGCAAGGCCCTGTTGCGGCATCTGGGGATGCCTTTCCGGGACTAAGGGGTGCTCGTTGGGAGAGAGATGTGGCCAAAAAATCACTGGTGATCAAGGCCCAGCGCAAGCCCAAGTTCAAGGTCCGCTCCCACAACCGGTGCAAGCTGTGCGGACGGCCCAGGGGCTATCTGAGAAGGTTCGCGATGTGCCGGATCTGCTTCCGGCTGCTCGCCCTCCGGGGAGAGATCCCCGGGGTGGTGAAGTCGAGTTGGTGAGGCGGGGGGAGGACGCCGAATGAGCATGACCGACCCCATCGCCGATCTGCTGACCCGGATCCGCAACGCCCTGCAGGCCAAGCACACCCAGGTGCGGGTCCCCGGCTCAAAGCTCAAGCGGGCCATCGTGGACGTCCTCCAGCGCGAGGGCTACATTGTAGGGTACCGCTGGATCGAGGACGACAAGCAGGGCGTCCTGGAGGTGGACCTGCGCCCGGTGGACCTCAAGGGGCCCGTCCCCCGCATGCTGAAACGCGTCAGCTCGCCCGGACGCCGGATCTACGTGGGCTGTGGGGAGATCGGAAAGGTCGCCAGCGGCCTGGGGGTCTACATCCTGTCCACCTCCAAAGGGGTCGTGACCGACCACGAAGCCCGCAGGCTGGGCGTCGGCGGCGAGGTTCTCTGCGAGATCTTGTGAGGAATCATGTCGCGCGTCGGTAGAAAAGCGATCCCCTGCCCCCCCGGCGTGGAGGTGAAGCTGGAGGGGAGCCGGATTGAGGTGAAGGGGCCCAAGGGCGTTCTTTCGCGGGACCTCCATCCCCTGATGAAGGTCGTCCAAGAACAGGGCCAGCTGCGGATCGACCGGGGCGGGGACGCCCGGCGGAACCGGGCCCTTCACGGCCTCACCCGCACCCTGGTCGCCAACATGATCCGGGGGGTGACCGAGGGATTCGAGAAACGGCTCGAGATGGTGGGGTTGGGCTACCGGGCCGCCGTCCAGGGGAAAAAACTGACCCTGCACCTGGGCTACTCCCATCCCATCGTGTATGAGGCCGACGAGGGCGTCGAGGTGGCCGTGGACGCGCAGAACCGCAACGTCATCGTCGTTCGCGGGATCAACAAGGAGCGGGTCGGCCAGACGGCCGCGGACATCCGCCGGTTCCGCAAGCCGGAGCCCTACAAGGGCAAGGGCGTGCGGTACCTCGGGGAGAAAGTCCGCCGCAAGGCCGGCAAGACGGGAGTGAAGTAGGGATGGCGCGGCTGGGACGGAAGGAGGCCAGAAAGAAACGGGCCAGGCGGGTCCGGACGAAGATCTTCGGGACGCCGCAGAGGCCCCGTTTGAGCGTCTTTAAGAGTTCCAAGCACATCTACGCGCAGATCATCGATGACGTCCGGGGGTGCACCCTGGCCTCGGCCTCGAGCCTTTCCCCCGCCTTCCGCGAGCGGGGCGGAAAGGGCGGCGGGGATGTGGACGCCGCACAGCTGGTGGGCAAGATCCTGGGCGCCGCCGCCAAGGGCCTCGGCATTGAGGCGGTTGCCTTCGACCGCAACGGCTACCTCTATCACGGCCGGGTGGCGGCCCTGGCCGGGGCGGTCCGAGAACAGGGGGTCCGGTTTTGAATCAGCGAGGTCCTCAGCGAGGTCCAGAGAAGGCCGGCGACAAAGAGATCGCCGACAAGATCATCTTCGTGAACCGGGTGGCCAAGGTGGTCAAGGGCGGAAGGCGGTTCAGCTTCAGCGCCCTGGTGACCGTGGGGGACCGCAACGGCCGGGTGGGCGTGGCCCTGGGCAAGGCCAAGTTGGTGCCGGACGCCATCGCCAAGGCCATTGAGAGGGCCAAGCGCTCCATGGTGAGCGTCCCCTTGGACGGCACCACCATCCCCCACGAGGTGAAGGGCCACTTCGGCAAAGGGATGGTCCTGCTGAAGCCCGCCTCGAAGGGGACGGGCCTCATCGCCGGGGGGGCCGTCCGGGCCATCCTGGAGGTCGTCGGGGTCAAAGACGCCCTCACCAAGTCGCTGGGGTCCGACAGCCCCCACAACGTGGCCAAGGCCACCCTGGAGGGGCTTCGCCAACTGCGGAGCCCCGCCGAGGTGGGCCGAACCCGGACTCTCACCCCCGAAGAGCTCCAGGCCCGCATGGTCTGAGGGAGAAGTCCGGCATGGGGAAAAAAATCAAGATCACCTTGACGTCGAGCCCCATCGGGCGCCAGGAAAGTCAGCACAGGGTGCTCCGCGGACTGGGGCTGAGGAAGCTGGGGCGATCGGTGATCCGGGAAGACACGCCGGCCATCCGAGGCATGGTGGCCAAGGTGCAACACATGGTCAAAGTGGAAGAGGCGCCCTGATGGGACTGGAAGGCCTGAAACCCCCGAAGGGGGCGAGGCGAGAGAGCCGGCGGGTCGGCCGCGGGCCCGGATCGGGAAGGGGCAAGACCGCCGGCAAGGGCCACAAGGGGCAAAAAGCCCGGTCGGGCGGGCACGTCCAGCCCTGGTTCGAGGGCGGGCAGATGCCCCTTCAGCGGCGCATCCCCAAGCGGGGCTTCACCAATCTGTTCAAGAAGAACTACGCGGTGGTGAACGTGAGGGACTTGGCAAGACTTCCGGCCGGCACGCGCGTGGACGAGGCGCTTTTGCGCCAGATGGGCCTCGTCAAGGGGCGGCGGGACGGGGTGAAGGTCCTCGGCGACGGCGACCTGCCGGTGGCCCTCACGGTGGAAGCCCACGGGTTCAGCGAGTCGGCCCGATCCAAGATTGAAGCGGCCGGTGGCCGGGCGGTGGTGAGCGGCGGGTGATCGGAAACGTCCAGAACATCATCAAAATCCCCGAGCTGAAGCAGCGGATCCTCTACACCGTCGGGCTGCTGGCGGTCTACCGCGTCGGTGTGCACATCCCGACGCCGGGGGTGGACGGCCGCGCCCTGTCGGAGTTCTTCCAGACCCGGGCGAGCTCGATGCTGAGCTTTTTCGACCTGTTCTCCGGGGGTGCCTTGAGCCAGATGGCGATCTTCGCCCTGGGGATCATGCCCTACATCAGCGCCTCCATCATCCTGGAGCTCCTGACGGTCGTCGTCCCCTACCTGGCGAAGCTGAAAAAGGAGGGGGAGGCCGGGCGCAAGAAGATCACCCAGTACACCCGGTACGGGACGGTGATCCTGAGCGTCATTCAGGGGATGGGCATCAGCATCGGCCTGGAGAGCATGCAGAGCCCCTCGGGGGCGCCCATCGTGGCCTTCCCCGGCTGGAGCTTCCGGCTGCTGACGGTCCTCACCCTGACGAGCGGGACGGCGTTCCTCATGTGGCTGGGCGAGCAGATCACCGAGCGCGGCGTCGGCAACGGCATCTCCCTCATCATCTTCGCCGGGATCGTGGCGGGGCTTCCGTCGGCCGTTTTCGACACCTTCCGGCTCATGGGGCAGCGCGAGCTCCAGCCCCTGGTGATGCTCGGCGTCCTGGTCATGATGCTGGCGGTGGTGGCGGGCATCGTCTTCATGGAGGCCGGACAGCGGCGGATCCCCGTCCAGTACGCCAAGCGGGTGGTCGGGCGCAAGATGATGGGCGGGCAGAGCACGCACCTGCCGCTCAAGATCAACACCTCCGGCGTGATCCCGCCCATCTTCGCGTCCTCGCTGATCGTGTTTCCGACCACCGTCACCCAGTTCATCGATCACCCCTGGATGCAGGCCGTCGCCCAGACCCTGTCGCCGGGGACCGTGTTCTACAGCCTCGTGACCATCGTCCTCATTTTCTTCTTTTGCTACTTCTACACGTCCATCATCTTCAACCCGGTGGACGTGGCCGACAACATGAAGAAGTACGGGGGGTTCGTCCCGGGGATCCGGCCGGGAAAGCGGACCTCCGAGTACATCGAGCGGATCCTGACCCGGCTGACTTTCGTGGGGGCGATCTACCTGTCCTTCGTGGTCATCCTGCCCACCTATCTGATCCAGTTCTTGAACGTGCCGTTCTTCTTCGGGGGCACGGCGCTGCTCATCGTGGTGGGAGTGGCGATGGACACCATGCAGCAGATCGAGTCCCACCTGGTGATGCGGCACTACGAGGGGTTCATCCGGCGGGCCCGCCTGAAGGGCCGGCACGGCTGAGGGAGGCGATGCGGATCATCCTCTTCGGCCCCCCCGGCTCGGGGAAGGGGACCCAGGCGGCGCGGCTTTGCAAGGCGTGGGGCCTGCCCCAGGTCTCCACGGGGGACATGCTGCGGGAGGCCGTCCGGGGCGGGACGCCGACGGGCCGCAAGGCCAAGGAGTACATGGACCGGGGGGCGCTCGTCCCGGACGAGGTCATGACCCGGGTGGTGGAGGAGCGGCTCTCCCAGGCGGATTGCGCCGGCGGATTCCTGCTGGACGGGTTTCCGAGGACTCTCGCCCAGGCCCGGGCGCTCGAGGAATCCCTGAACAAAAGGGGCCAGGCCGTCGACGCCGTGGTGAGCCTGTTGGTGGAAGAGGAGGAGGTTGTCCGGCGGATGGCGGGCCGCGGAAGGGACGACGACAGCGAGAAGGTCATCCGCAACCGGCTGAAGGTCTTCCGGAAGGAGACCGAGCCCCTGACCCGCTTCTACCGGGACCGCGGAAAGCTCCTCGAGGTTCCCGGCGTGGGGACGGTGGAAGAGATCACGGAGAGGATTCAGACCGCCTTGGCGGGCTTCATGACGGAGAACGCCTCGGGGACGCGGGCCAGGATCTCAGGGGCCTGAGTTGGATTCGTTGAGTGAGCGCCGGATCGAGCTGAAGTCGCCGCGGGAGGTCGAAAAGCTGAGGGTCAGCAACCGGATCGTGGCCCAGGTGCTCCGGCGGGTGGCGGAGGCGGCGGCCCCCGGCGTGACGACCCGAGAGTTGGACGACCTGGCCGAGTCCCTGATCCGGCAGACCGGAGCGGAGCCGGCCTTCAAGGGATACCCCAAGGGGCCCAACCCGTTCCCCGCCTGCCTGTGCACGTCGGTGAACGAGCAGGTCGTCCACGGCGTCCCCTCGAACCGGAGACTGCGCGAGGGGGACATCATCAGCCTGGACGTGGGCGTCCGGGTGGACGGGTATTACGGAGACTGCGCGGTCACCGTGCCGGTGGGCCGGGTCTCGGAGGAGGCCGGGCGGCTGCTTTCGACGACGCGGGAGGTCCTGGAGGAGGGCATCCGCCACGCGGTGGCGGGCGGGTACCTCCGGGACATCTCGCACGCCATCCAGACGCTCGCCGAAGGCCGCGGCTACTCGGTCGTCCGCAAGTACACCGGCCACGGGATCGGGCGGAGCCTCCACGAGGAGCCCCAGGTGCCGAACTTCGGGTCCCCGGGATGGGGGCCCAGGCTGCGCGAGGGAATGGCCCTGGCCATTGAGCCCATGCTCAACGTGGGCGGGCCGGACGTGAAAGAGTTGGAGGACCAGTGGACGGTGGTGACCGCCGATGGGAGCCTGTCGGCCCACTTCGAGCACATCATCGTGGTCACGGAGGACGGCGCCGAGGTCCTCACCCGGGGGGTGGACCCGACGGAGGGAGAGGATGCCCAAGGAAGAGGCGATTGAGGTCGAGGGCACCGTGGTCGAGCCGCTGCCGAACGCCATGTTCCGCGTGGAGCTCGAGAACGGCCACAAGGTGCTGGCCCACGTCTCGGGGAAGATGAGAATGCATTTCATCCGGATTCTTCCGGGCGACCGGGTCAAGCTGGAGCTCTCGCCGTACGACCTGACCCGGGGCCGGATCACGTATCGGTACAAATAGGACGGAGGCGAAGCCATGAAGGTGCGGTCCTCGGTCAAGAAGATCTGTCCCAAGTGCAAGGTGATTCGCCGCAAGGGGGTGCTCCGGGTTATCTGCGAAAACCCCAAGCACAAGCAGCGGCAGGGCTAAACGCGCAAGGAAGGGGCGAAAATGGCGCGCGTCGGCGGCGTGGAAATTCCCAACGAGAAGCGTCTGGAGGTTGCGCTGACCTACATCTACGGGATCGGCCGCGTGACCTCCAACCGGATCATCCGCGAGGCGGGGATGGACCCCAACGTCCGGGTGCGGAACCTGAGCGAGGCGGAGATCAGCCGCCTGCGCGAGATCATCGAGCGGAACTACCGGATCGAGGGCGACCTGCGCCGGGAGGTCTCCCAGAACGTCAAGCGCCTCATGGACATCGGATCGTACCGCGGATTGCGCCACAGGCGGGGCCTTCCCGTCCGGGGCCAGCGGACCCACACCAATGCCCGGACGCGCAAGGGGCCCCGGCGGGCCATCGGCGGAAGGAAGAAGTAAGGGGAATCGGGCATGGCCAAGCGGGAGAAGGGAACCGGCCGGCGCAAGAGAGAGCGCAAGGTCATCGGAAAGGGGATCGCCCACATCCAGTCCACCTTCAACAACACCATCATCACCATCACCGACGTTTCGGGCAACACGGTGGCCTGGGCGAGCGCCGGGGCGCTCGGGTTCAAAGGCTCTCGCAAGGGGACGCCCTTCGCGGCGACCTCGGCGGCCGAGACCGCCGCGCGCAAAGCCCAGGAGTACGGCATGAAAACGGTGGAGGTGTATGTCAAAGGGCCCGGCTCGGGCCGGGAGGCGGCGATCCGGGCGCTGCAGACCGCAGGGCTCGAAATCAACCTCATCCGGGACGTCACCCCCATTCCCCACAACGGATGCCGCCCGAGAAAGCGGCGCAGGGTCTGAGAGAGAGGGAGTCGTGGCCAGATACATTGGACCGAGGTGCCGGCTCTGCCGGCGGGAAGGCATGAAGCTCTACCTCAAGGGGGAGCGGTGCATCGGCCAGAAATGCCCCTTCGAGGGAGGGAACCGCAAGCGGAACTACGCCCCCGGAGAACATGGAATGAGCCGGGGGAAGGTCTCCGATTACGCCCTTCACCTCCGGGAAAAGCAGAGGGTCAGAAGGACCTACGGTGTGTTGGAGCGACAGTTCCAACGTTACTTCCGGGTGGCCGACCGCAAAAAGGGCGTGACGGGCGACGCGCTGATGGAGATCCTCGAGCGGCGGCTGGACAACGTGGTGCACCGGGCCAGCTTCGCCAACTCCCGGGACCAGGCCCGGCAGCTGGTCCGCCACAACCACATCCTGGTCAACGGGAAACGGGTCAACATCCCCTCCTATCTGGTCCAGGCGGGTGACGTGGTCGAGATCAAGCCCAAGAGCAAGACCTTGATCCCCGTCCAGGAGGCCGTCCAGCGCGCCGAGCAGCGGGGGATCCCGTCCTGGCTGACGGTGGACTCGGCCCAGGTGAAGGCGACGGTGCAGGAGTTGCCGAGACGGGCGGACATGACTCTGCCTTTCGAGGACCAGCTGATTGTGGAGTTTTACTCCAAGTGAGGCCCGGCGGGGGCTCCTGGTGGAGGAAGTCGTTTTGGCCGCCGGAAAAGGAGTCCGGTGAATGAAGGCGATGTGGACCGATTTTCAGAAACCGAAGTGGGTCGAGGTCGACCGGGACACCCTCACGGGCACGTACGGCCGGTTTGTCGCCGAGCCCTTCGAGCGCGGGTTCGGCATCACCATCGGGAACTCCCTGCGCAGGGTGCTGCTGTCTTCAGTCCGGGGGGCGGCGATCACGGCCGTCCGGTTGGAGGGGGTTTACCACGAGTTCTCCGTCATGTCGGGCGTGGTGGAGGACGTGGCCGACATCCTGCTGAACCTCAAGGAGGTCCGCCTCCGGATGGAAGGCGAGGAGCCGCGCAAGCTCCGCCTCAAGGTCAAGGGGCCCAAGGAGGTGACGGCGGGCGATCTGGAGACTGACGCCGGCGTGACCCTCCTCAACCCCGAGCTGCACCTGGCGCAGCTGCAGAAGGAAGGCAAGCTCGAGGGAGAGATCATCGTCCGCAAGGGCCGGGGATACGTCCCCGCCGAGCGAAACGCCGACGACTCCCTCGGGACCCAGTACATCCCGCTGGACGCCGTGTTCTCCCCCATCCGCCGGGTGAACTTCCAGGTGGAGAACACCCGGGTCGGCCGGTCCACCGATTACGACAAGCTGATCCTGGAGGTCTGGACCGACGGGAGCATCAGCCCCGAGGATTCCGTCTCCTACGCCGCCAAGAACCTCAAGGACCACCTGCAGATCTTCATCCACTTCGAGGAGGAGCCGGAGGTCGAAGAGACCCGGGAAGACGAGCACAAGAGGAAGCTGATCGAGAACCTGAAGAAGAGCGTGGACGAACTGGAGCTTTCGGTCCGGTCCTACAACTGCCTGAAGAACGCCAACATCCGGACCCTCCACGAGCTGGTCCAGAAGACCGAGCAGGAGATGCTCAAGACCCGCAACTTCGGCCGCAAGTCCTTGACCGAGATCAAGCAGATTCTGGACGAGATGGGTCTGTCTTTGGGCATGAAGCTCGACGACCTGGAACCGGCGATCCTGAGCTCCGACCACTAACTTCCTCCCGACCGAGCCCAACCCGGAAGGAGCCCTTCAGATGTATCACCGGATGGACGGCCGCAAGCTGGGCCGGACGACCTCTCACAGAAACGCCATGTTTCGCAACATGGTGACCTCCCTCCTGGGGGAGGAGCGGATCCGGACCACCTGCCAGAAGGCGAAGGAGGTCCGCCGGATCGCCGAACGGATGATCACCCTCGGCAAGCGGGGAGACCTCCACGCCCGCCGCCGGGCGCTGGCCTTTATCCGCGACCCGGCCGTGGTCCGGAAATTGTTCGACACCCTGGGGCCCCGGTACGCCGCGCGTCCGGGCGGCTACACCCGCATCCTGCACCTCTCCCCCAGGCCCGGCGACAACGCCGAGATGGCGTACCTCGAACTGGTGGACCGGGAGGCTGGCGGCGCGGCTTCCCAGCCGCAGGCCAAGGCGCGCAAGACCGGGCGCGGAAGGCGTCTGGCGGACCGCCTGAGGGGACGGGCGAAAAAGACCGAAGGGAAGCCGGCCGAAGAGCGCGAAGAGGCTTCCCAGGCGGAGGCCGGCGAAGAGGGGAAAGAAACCTGATTCCGCGTCACCGGCCCTCTCCGCCGCGGGCCTCCGTCGCGCGGCGCAGAGGGGGCTGAGACGCCTCTCTTGCCAGGCCCTTCGAAGACCTCCCCGGTCTCCGGCGGCCCGCGCCGCCGGATGCCCAGACGAATGGCCGGCCCAATGCCCGAATCTCCCTCCAAGACCGGGCCCGCGGAGACCCCCCGCCCCAATTCCCACTGCTTCGTCTGCGGCCCGGACAACGTCATCGGCCTTCACCTCTCTTTCCAGCTGGACGGAGACGTCTGCCGGACCCGGTTCACCCCGGACCGCCGTCACCAGGGCTATGACGGCTGGCTTCACGGCGGAATCCTGGGCGCCGTGCTGGACGACGTCATGGCCAACTGGTTCTATCTGCGGGGCGTCAAGGCCATCACCGGGAGGCTGGAGATTCGCTACCGGTCCCCCGTGCCCATCGGCGCGCGCGTGGAGGTCGAATCGCGGCTCATCGAGCGGCGGGGCCGGATCGGCCGGCTGGCGTGCAGGGCCGTGAACGAGGCCGGCGAGGTGGTGGCCGAGGGGACGGGGACCTATCTCATCGCCGAGCGGATGGGGGGCTGAGCGGGGGGCTGAGGAGGGGTTGAGACCGTGATCGTCGGGGTTCCGAAGGAGATCAAGCAGGACGAATACCGGGTGGCCGTCGCGCCGGCCGGCGTGGAGACCCTGGTGGCCGCCGGGCACCGGGTCCTGATCGAGAAAGGCGCGGGCCTCGGCAGCGGCCTGAGCGACGCCGAGTACAGGGCCGCCGGGGCGGACGTGGCGGAGGATGCCGCGGCCGTCTGGTCCCGCGCCGACATGATCCTGAAAGTCAAGGAGCCCCTGCCCGGGGAGCACCGGTACTTCCGTGAGGGACTGTTGCTCTTCACCTTCTTCCACCTGGCGGCTGACCCCCCGCTGGTGGAGGCCCTCTCGCGCGCCCGGGTGGACGCCGTGGCCTATGAGACCATCCAGCTGCCCGACGGCACGTTCCCCCTCCTTGCGCCCATGAGCGAGATCGCCGGCCGCATGTCCATCCAGGAGGGGGCCAAGTACCTGGAGGCGCCTCAGGGGGGCCGCGGGGTGCTTCTGGCCGGCGTGCCGGGGGTGGAGCCGGGAACGGTGGTGATCCTCGGGGGCGGCGTCGTGGGCAAGAACGCCGCCAAGGTGGCCGTCGGCATGGGGGCGAGCGTCATCTTGCTCGACGTCAACCACCGGCAGCTCTCCTACCTGGACGACGTCTTCGGCGGGCGGCTGAAGACCCTCGCCTCCAACTCTTTCAACATCCGGGAGTCGGTCCGCCGGGCGGACCTGCTGGTGGGGGGCGTCTATCTGGCCGGGGCGAGGGCCCCCAAGCTGGTCTCGGCGGACCTGGTCCGCCGGATGAGGCCCGGCTCGGTTATCGTGGACGTGGCGGTGGACCAGGGCGGATGCGTCGAGACCACCCGGCCGACCTACCACCGCGACCCCACCTACCAGGTGGACGGTGTCATCCATTACTGCGTGGCCAACATGCCGGGGGCGGTCTCCCGCACGTCCACCTTCGCCCTGACCCACGCCACGCTCCCCTACGCCCTCGCCCTGGCGGAGGGCGGGGTGTACAAGGCGGCGGCCGGAAGCCCCGCCCTCCGGGCGGGGATCAACGTTCTTCAGGGGAAGGTCGTGTATCCGGCCGTGGCCGAGGCCGTCGGGGCGGAGTGCCATCCCTTGGACGACCTTCTCAAGTCGCCGGTCTCAAGCTGAGCCTGGGGGTGGGCCGGAAGTCCTCCGGGCCGCGGCGTCAAGTAGAAAGTGGCAGGGTGCTCGTTCTCGGCCATCGCCCCAGCTCCTTTCGACCCCGACGGAGTAGTCCAGCCGAGTGTCCAAAGAAACTGGGGGCGCTATAGACGGATGCTTTCAGTAAGCGATATTTAACCCAGGAGGATTCAACAACTCCGCATGAAAGCTGGAATACCCAGAAACAAGCCGCGTCCCTCCGCGAGGCTTGACCTTAGGCCGTCCGGCGGGCGCCATCCCGTGCGGTGAAACTCGGCGGGCTTATCCACAGCCGGTCGTCGAGAGGCCGGCAGCATCATCCGCTGGCTCAGTTTTCATCTCTGGAAGAAAAAGAGGTCCTCCCGCGGCAGTCTGTCCACGAACTCGTTGGTGTAAAGCTCTGAGGGATCGAGTTTCTCCTTCACCCCCGAGGTTTCAAGCGTAATTTGAACCGTCCCCGCCATCTTCTCGGGGTTCATGCGCCCAAATCCTTCCTGTGTGGTGTGCGTATCGAAGAAATGAAAAAAGAGGAGGTCGAGCGCCTGCAGAGCCGCCTTTGGGTTCTGCTCGGGATATTTCTTCACGAAGATCTCCACTGAAGCCTCGCGGTTCCGGTATCCCCAGATATGGGCCTGATAGAACGCCCGGAGAAACCGCTGGGTGAGGTCTTTCCTCTTGGCGATGGTCTCGTCCGAGGCGATCACCCCGTTGGCGTAGAGATCAAGCCCGTGGTCAGCCCAGAGCTGCACAACGAGCTTCTTTCTTGCTTCTTCGGCGGCCTTCTGAAAACGGGGGAGATTGGTGTGAAAGGCAAGGGCCACATCCAGACGGCCTACGCCCAGGCTTGAGGGCAATGCCCCGGGTTCCATGTAAATGAGCTTCACCTTCCCCAAATCAATTCCGTTGGCCCGCGCGAGGACCGGAAACATCAGCATGTTGGAGGAGGCCTTGGGGCCGCCGGAGACCCTTTTGCCTTCCAGGTCTTTCATTGCCCTGATCCCGGACTCGGCAAAATAGAAGACGGCCTCCTGGAACCTGGGCATCCACATGGCGATGAGCTTGGCCTTGATGCCCTTCACCCGCCCAAGGGCCGCCGGTCCCGTCCCAGCGTCTCCAAAGTCGCAGTCCCCGGTCCCGACCCGTTTGAAGGTATCCCCTGAGCCGTGGCCCCGGGCGAGGGTCACATCCAGCCCTTGGGCCTTGAACGTCCCCCGATCGAGACCGGCCACGAGGGCGGCGTGCTGCCCGTAGATGATCCAGGAAGCGCAGAAGGTCGCCTTGTCATTCGCAAGGGACTTCGTCGGAAGGAAACCTGCGACCATCCCCAACAATCCCGTGATCAGGATTTCACGAATCTTCATAGCCATTCTCCCGGCCAAGGCGGGCCTTTCGATTCACTTCGCCTTACGGCTTTTCCCTACCGGCTCGGCTTCTGGACCGTAATCTTGGAAGGTGCTGAACCGTGTAGAGGTTCTCCACCGAAGGCTTGACCTTTAGACCGGAATTTCCCATCTCGACTTCCGCTGACGTGTTTTCAGTCCTCTTTGAGGCTTGAGAACATTAGACCCCTCTCCGGTGGCGCTGTCAAGGACTTCTCGAAGTGCCGGGTGCCACTGGCGGCTTGTCCGCCAGTGTAAAAAAGTGGACTTGAGTTAGAGAACAGCGGACAGTCGGGCTCCTTTAGAGAAAAGGATGCCCGGCGCGGCTCGCTCCGCCAACAAGGCCCGCGTCCGAGTGTCCGGTTCCGATCCCCTCACAGGGGGACGGTGATCTCGTCGTGGAGGGGAGGGTCCTTTGGCAATGACACCTCGACGTCCAGCGACCGGCCGCACCCCGGGCAGAGGTAGTGCCGCATCTCGAACCTCCCGCTTTCCGACCGCCCGGGGCCCGAGCGGGTGAGAGGCGACCGCACGACGACGGCGTGCTCTTTCCAGCGCTGGTCGATCCGGGCGAGCTTGTGGCCGCACTTCGCGCAGCAGACCCGTATCCCGCGTGAGGTCTTGACGGCCTTGAGGTTCTCACTCAGGCTGCGGCTGCCGGACGCGCCCCGGGTCTGTGCGCCCCGATCCGCCTCGAGGGTCGGTCGCCCTCCCCGGGAGGATGTGGCGGGACCCGCTCCCCAGCCGCTCAGCCTGAGGCGCACCATCTCCTTTCGGAGCCGGCGGGTCCCCTCCGGGTCGACCTCCGCGTCGCCATTCAAGACCACCCCGTAGCTCTCGCGGGCGCACCCGCGCGAGAGCAATCCTTGGGCCACGTCATCTTTCACGAGCTCGGGGTCGCGCTCCAGCGGGTCGCCGTATCCGCCCCCGCCCATGAACCAGCCCCGCAATATCTCCCCCTCTTTGAGCGCGTAGGTCCCCCAGACCACGGGCGCCTGCGATCCCCCGATCTCCTCCAGGTCTTCCGGGTGGTTCCCGCGGCGAAGGAGTCTGCGCGCGTCGCAGCCCCGGATGAGCGCGTAGCCGCAGTTGTTTCCCGGATATCCTCCGAAGAAGCCCTGGCAGTGGGTGTACTCCGTCCCGGTCCCATAGAGCACCAGTTCCACCCGGCCCCCGGCGGCGTTGTGGCAGGTGAGGGCGTACTCCGCCGTCGTCCCTCCCCTGAACCGCCCCGGCCCGGCGGAGTCCGGCAGGAAGCGTCGGAAGAGGTACAGAATGGGCAGGATCAGTTCCTCGCTCTCCACGTTGGGCGTTCGCGAGAGGGGGTTCGGGATCTCTCCTCCGAAATCCACCCCGTCCTTGAACGTCCGGGCGCCTCCCGCCCCTCCGAAGTGATCGGTGATGAACCCCACCACGTAATGCGGCCCTTTGGTCCCGCAGACGGTCACGGGGCAATGGGCTCCGTGCCAGACGGCGGTCGCTTCCTTCCGATGGTCGTCGCTGGCCGCCAACATCTTGGAGATCGCTTCCAGGGAAACGTTATTGACGACGGAGATCGCCGTGATGGTGGCGAGGCAGTTCGCGGCCGGGTGTCTGCAGTTCACGAGGCTCCCCTCCGGGGCGATCATCCGGACCGGCTTGAACATCCCGTCGTTCCACGCCATGTCGTAGCCCAGGAGGGGAAGCAGCGGGGCGAAGAGGGCCCCCAGGGTTCCCCAATACGTGGAATTGAAGCCGACGGGGGCTTGGTCGCTGGTACCCGTGAAGTCGAACAGGAGGGAATCCCCCTTCTTGGTCATCGCCAGGCTGACAGGATAGACGTTCTCTTCCGTGTCCAGGTACTGTCTCGCTCTCCACGTCCCGTCCGGAAGCTCTCTGAGCCTCCTCCGAAGGAGGTCCTCGGACTGGTCGATGAGCCCTTGCGCCACTTCGTCCACCACGTCCCGGCCGTACTTGTCGATGAGCTCCGCCAGCCGCTCCTGGACCGTGATGTTCGCCGCGATCTGCGAATGGAGGTCCAGGGCGACGAGATCCGGCGTCCGGACCATGTTCAGGAGGGTCTTCCAGACGTCCTTGCGGAGCGCCCCCTTTTCCATGAGTTTGATCCCAGGGGACCGGAACCCTTCGTGGAACACCTCCCGGGAGTCCGGGGCGAAGCCGCCGGGATTGACGGCGCCGATGTCGCGCAGGTGGACGAAGTTGGAGCTCCACGCGACCAGCTCCCCCTTGTAGTGAATGGGGGATATCACGTACGCGTCCGAGGTGTGCAGCGCCGCCACATAGGGGTCGTTCAACAGGAACACGTCGCCCTCCGAGATCCCCGGATTCCCGGAATACTCCCGGAAAACGTGCCGGCACGCCTCGCCGGCCCCGGGGAGAGCGTGGAGGTACCCCGTCACTCCCATCACGAGGCTGCCGTCTCCCCGGTAGAGCGCCACCATGAGGTCGTGGGCCTCCGTGGTCACCGAGGAGCCCGAGATGTGCTTGAGGGTGATGACCGCCTCGTCGATCACCCGCATGAACCGGTGGCGGATCGTCTCGAAGGTGAAGGGATCGGTCGGCACCCGATTGCGTCCTTCGGCTTGGGTCGCGGCGCATCGTTCCCCCCTCCCGGCCGCGCCGCGCGCCTGGGAAGGGAACCCCCAGACCGCTTTTTAGCCGCAGGCGTGGACAGCGGTCAAGGCGTACACTTGGCTGGCGCGGGCCAGGTCCTCCGCGAGAAAGAAGGTCGACCCGCCGCCGGCTCCCGCGCCCGGGCCGTACGTTATGGCCGGGATCCCGACGGCGTTGAAGAGGTTCACGTCGCGCCACATGCTGGTCACGGGCGGGGCCACTCCCCCAATCTTTTTCCCGTGGACTTGTTGATGCGCCTTCTCCAGGGCCCCCCGCAGGCGTTCGACGTTCTTGCCGATGTATCCCGGGCGGTGGAGATAGACCTCGAACTCGGCCGCGATGCCCAGGCCTTGCGCCATGGCGCGCAGGTCCTCGATGATCGGCTGGGGGGCCGCCTCCGGCAGGAGGCGGACGTCGAGATAGCAGGAGCAGACGGCGGGGCAACAGGAAGGACGGAAGGGAAGGCCCGAGCGGATAGCCCCTACGTCGGCCCTGGGCCGGATCTCGCCGACCTCGATGGGCAGGACGTTCTTTTTCTCATATTCCGCGGCCCATTCCTCCAGGGCGAGGACGAGCCTCGCCATCTTGACGAGGGCGTTGGGGCTCTCTTCGGGCCGGTGAGCGCGCTCGATGTAAGGGGTGTAGAGCCTTCTGCCCCGCGTGGTGATTTTGACGTACAGGGCCCCGCACTCCGCCCAGGTGAGCCCGAAGTCCGTCGCCTCGGCCACAAGGGCGCAATCCGCAAAGACCCCGTGGTCGAGGAGGTGCCTCGTGCCCACTCCCTTTCCCAGATAGCGAGACCCCTGGTATTCATCGACGGGGGCTCCCCCAATCTCCCCGACCACCATCGTGAGGATGACGTCCCCCGGCAGGGGGACCCCGCTTTCGCGAAGGGCCTTCGCAGCGATGAGGAAAGCCGCCATGGGCCCCTTGTCGTTCACGACGCCGTGTCCGTAGACCTTCCCCTCCGCCGCCCAGGCGCCGTTGAAGTGAGGCTTCTCTTCGCCTTCCACCCAGATGTCGTGGGGGGCCCAGAGGAAGGTGTCCATGTGGGCGTTGAAGATGAGGCTCTTCCCCCCGCCTTTTCCGGGAAGGGAGGCGACGACGTTTTCCCGGCCGTCCGCCACGCGCTGCTTGAAGGGCCGAAACCCCTCTTTCCGCAGCCACTCGAACAGGAAATCCCCAATCGCCCTCTCTTCTCCCGTCGGGCTCGGAATGTTTCCCAGCGCGACCGCCAGATCGACCACCTCGTCCCGATGGATCCGGGAAACGACCTTGTCGGGGCCAGATTGCTTGCTCATCATTCCTCCCGAGGAGTCCTCTCCCCTTTTCTCCGGCTGAAGACAATCTGTCCGAGGAGCGTTGGGAAATGCAGCCTGGCGTCGGCGCGCATCGCTCCTCCTCCGTCTTGATTCCGGGTTCGCCGCCCGATCCCGTCGCAGTCCCGCCCCAGGCCCTTTGAAGATGCGTCCGACCGGTTCGCCCGCGCGTCTCACCTCCTTGCGCTCAGAACTTCGGCTGCATGTCCGGAACCGGGCCTTCCTCCTTCAGGACCACCTGGGCTTGAACCTGGACGAGGCAAAAGGGACAAAAGGAGACGGAAAGGCGGAAAGCCTCTCCGCGGCCATGGGGGTCCACCTTGGGGCCGGCCGCCTGAAGGGGCAACTCGGCGCGGAGAAGATGGTCGGCGAAATCCGGCCCGGCCGGACAGATGACCTCGCCGCACGACCGGCAAGCGATCCCCTTGCCCCCCTTCCAGGGGACGACGCGCAGGTACTCCCCCAGGCAGGAAGCGGCCGCAGCAGAGGGATCGCCCGCGGGAGAAGCCTCCCCCGCAGCGGACCCGAGGGGTTCCCCCGCAGGCGCCTCGGCCAGGGAAGAAAGGGCTCGCCCCCCGGGAAGCGGACGCCTGGATGCCGCTTGCTTGTCTCCGGCAACGGCCCTCCTGGCCTCGCGGAGCCCCTTTCGGAGAGTCAGCGTCCCTTTC
>JACPRG010000017.1 GCA_016190025.1 Candidatus Tectimicrobiota bacterium | reverse complement strand
GCGGCGCTGGATTTTCAAATTCAAATCATCCGGCCCTTCTCCGGTCTCACGAAACAGGCCGTCATCCAGATGGGGCGGGACCTGCCCCTGGAGCTTTCCTTTTCGTGCATAAATCCCCAGGGGGAGATCCACTGCGGGGCGTGCAACAAGTGCGCCGAGCGGCGGAAGGGTTTTCGCGATGCGGGGATTGAGGACCGGACGGCCTACGCGGCGCCGGCTTGAATCCTGCTCTCCCCGAGGGCCGATCGAGCCGCCCTGGGCGCCCACATAGGGGCGCCCCTACTAAGTCCGCCAGTGCGTCCTCGCGGGCGGGTGATGTAGCTGCGGAGCTCGCCTCCGCCTGGCAGAGACAAGCTCTGCCGCTACGCCCCATTTATTGACGGAACCCCGCCCCTCTTCTGCCGGTGTCATTCCCCCCGCTTTCGCGGGGATGACATGTAGGGGCCGGGCTCTGTACCGGCCCTTACGGTTCAATGCGGTCTCGAAGGCCGAATTTTTCTTTCGGCGGCGGCGATAGAACTGATAACCTGAGCGCCGGGCGTCATCCAGGGGATGGGGGAATTGATGTCGGGATGGGATAGGGCAGCGGTCACAGCGACTATTGTTGGTGTGGTGGCAGGAGTGTTTCTAGCCCTCTGGGGAACGCCTCTTTATAGCATACCAGCCTTTCTCATCGCCCTCATCGGGGTGACACAGCTCGTCGAGCCACTCAAGAAAATATTCAAACGCGAGGAACCTCCGGCAACACAAGCGGGACAGGAGCAAATCCTTCAAGAAGTTCGGCAATTCCGGGAGCAGTTGCCAAAGAACCCGCCGATAGAGGAAGTCCGCTCCGAGGTCGAGCGGGAGATTGCGGGGGAACTTCGGGCAAAGGGACAGGAAGTCCTGAGCCTTTACCGGGAGGGAAACCGCCTCTACGAAGCGAGCCGGTACGCCGAAGCGGCGGAAAAGTTCCGCGCGGCCTTGAAGGTCGTGGATGCGCCCTCCATCCGCCTGACCCTGGGAAACAGCCTCCTGACACTGGGCAAGCTCGATGAGGCATACGGAGAATACACGGCAAGCCTCAAGAAATACCGCGATATCGGCAATCGCCTCGGCGAGGCCAAAACTCTCGGTGGCGTTGGAATCGCGCACCTCTTGTTGCATAGGGAACCGGAGGAGGCGCTTAAGCTTCTCGAAGCGGCACTTAAGCTCAACCGGGAAATAGGGGATAGTCCTGGGAAGGCCAGCAACCTGCTGAACATCGGGATTATACACTTTATTCAGGGCAAACAGGCAGAAGCCCTTCAGTCCTATGAAGCGGCACTCAAAATATATCGTGAAATCGGTGACCAACTCGGTGTGGCATCTTCTATGAGTTCCATTGCTTTCATATACGGCCAGCGCGGAAAATGGAGGGAAGCCCTCAAATTCCATGAGGAGGCGGAACAGATCTTCCGTAAGAACGGTGCAAGACGTGAAAGTGAAATCGCACAACGGGAGATCGCCAACATCAAGAGAAAAATGAAAAAGAAAGATGATGGACAGAGAGATAAACCAAATTGAGGGGAATCGCCAGACGGTATAGAAAAAATGACTGGTGGGGCGTAGTGGATTTGAACCACTGACATCTGCCGTGTGAGGACAGCGCTCTGCCGCTGAGCTAACGCCCCTCGGGATGAAATCCGGATCGCAAAATCAAGATACGGACCCGCCCGCGCTTTGTCAACGGAACCCCGACCTGGGTTTTCCCCCGTTTCAAGCGTCTTGCGCGAGCCGGGGTCGCCCCGATCTCCGCTCGCGACCTTCGGAGGTCGTAGACCTCAAGCCGCTCGCTCAGATCAGGGCTACGGTTCTCAGGACTCCGATGAGGGAGGGCCCTCCCCCCTCATGGCGCCCCACGCCCGCGCCACCCAGACCGTGAGGGCCAGCGCCGCCGCCACGGCCAAAAGGGCCGTCGGGAACACCAGCGCGCCGGTGAGGGGGAGCTCGGCCGGCCGGCGGCCCAGCCACCGGTCGGCCGCGTCGAACGCCAGAAACGCCGCCACCGCCCACGCCCCCGCGCAGAGCGTCACCGCCGCCCCGCGCCGCATCCAGGCCCGCGCCCGCCGGGGGCGCCCGGAGGTCCGGCCGGCCGGGCTCAAAGCGGCCTGCGGCCCATGAACCCCGCGTTCAATTCGTGCCAATACCCGACCCTCTCTTCCCCGGGACGCCAGCAGAGATAGACGAGACGGTCCCCCCGGCGGTGGAGAAAATCGCAAAGCCCCCGGTTCAGGTCTTTCATCTCCACGCCCAGGGCGTGGATCTCGCCGATGAGGCCCTTCATCCGCAGGAGGCTCTCCACGTAGCACGCGCCGCCCCGGCTTCCGCCCCCCAGGTTCCCCTTCGCCGCCGCCCGGCGGATCTCATCCCCCATGGCGCGCTGGCGGCGGCCCTCCTGCTGAATCCGCCGCAGAAGCTCCCGCAACTGCGGCAGAAGGGCGTTGGCCTCCTCGACCGTGAACTCCCTGGCTCTCTCCGTTCTCCGCATTTCCCGCATCCATCCGGCTCCAGCGTGAAGCGAAAAATCGACCGGGCGCCACCGGCGCGCCCTTCCTCTTCCCTACTATCTTAGTATAAAAGTGAGGGTTGGCGGCGCGCCGCCTCCGTTTTTCGGCGGAAAGCCGGGACGGTTTTCCGCCGCGGACCCGCGCCCCAGAGACCGAGGAGGACCCTTGAGAGCCCTCGAAGGCATCCGCGTCCTGGATTTCAGCCGGGTCCTGGCCGGGCCGTACTGCACCATGATCCTGGCGGACCTCGGCGCCGAGGTCGTCAAAGTGGAGCTCCCCGGCCGGGGGGACTTCGCCCGGGAGAACGGCCCCTTCGTCCAGGGCCAGAGCTCATATTTCATCAGCGTCAACCGGGGCAAGAAGAGCGTCACCCTCGACCTGAAGAAGCCGGAGGGGAAAGAGATCGCAGCCCGCCTGGCGGGGCTGTCCGACGTGTTGGTGGAGAACTTCCGGCCGGGCGTGATGGACCGCCTCGGGTTGGGGCCGGAAAGCTTGCGCCAGCGGAACCCCCGCCTCGTCTACGCCTCCATCACGGGGTTCGGCCAGACGGGACCCTACGCCGACCGGCCGGCCTACGACATGATCGTCCAGGCGATGGGCGGCCTCCTCAGCATGACCGGGATGCCGGACGGGCCGCCCGTCCGGGCCGGCTACTCCATCGGCGACCTGGGGGCCGCCGTCCTGGCCGCCGTGGGGATCCTGGCCGCCCTGCTGGAGCGAGAGCGCAGCGGCCTCGGGCAGCGGCTGGACCTGAGCATGCTGGACGCCCAGGTCGCCTTCTGCGAGAACGCCGTCGCCCGCTACTTCGCCACCGCAGAGACGCCGCGCCCCATGGGCTCCCGGCATCCCATCTCCTCTCCCTTCCAGGCATTTCCCACCCGGGACGGCTACATCGTCGTGGCCATGGCCCAGGACGAGGAGTGGCGCCGGTTCTGCCGGGAACTGAGGCTGGAGGACCTGGCCCGGGACCCCCGGTTCCAAAACAAGGAAGACCGGTTCCAGAACCACTCCGCCCTGGAGCCGAGGCTGAGCGAGCTTTTCCGCGCCCGCACCACCGACGAGTGGGTGGAGATCCTGGGCGCCATGAGCATTCCCTGCGGCCCGGTCCTGAGCATCGATCAGGTGGTGGCCGACCCCCAGGTCCGCCATCGGGAGATGGTCGTGGAGCGGCCGCAGGCCGGCCTCGGGGCCTATCCCTTCGTCAACTCCCCCATCCGCCTCGACCGGACTCCGGCGAGGGTCGAGCGGGGCGCGCCCTCCCTCGGCGAGCACACCGAAGAAATCCTCCGGGACCTTCTGGGAATGCAGGCCGACGAGGTCCGCCGCCTGCGGGAGCGGGGCGTCGTGTGAGGGGCGGCGCGCTCGATCCCGGTTGAAGGCGCGTCGCCCGATCTGATAGGATTTCGGCTGTGAGCGGCGGCGAGCCGACGGACCTCCACTCCAAGGGGCCGGCAACCGGCCATGCGGTTTCGGGCGACCGTCTTTCCCCTCCGGGGCCGCGGGACGGCCTGATCCGCATTTGTCACATCATCACCCGGCTGGATCGAGGGGGGTCTTCCGACAACACCCTGCTCACCGTCCTCGGCCTGCAGGGCAAGGGGTTTCAGTTCTGCGTGCTGAAAGGTCCCGGAGAGCCCGGAGAGCCGCCGAGCCCTCTGGAGCGGAAAGCGGTTGACAGAGGCATCGAGGTCGTCCTCTGCCCCCATCTGGTGCGACCGATCCGGGCCGGAGCGGACCTGCGCGCGATGAACGGGATCCATCGTTTCCTGAAAAACCGCCGCTTTGACATCGTCCACACCCACACCTCGAAGGCGGGGATCCTCGGGCGGATCGCCGCGCGGCGGGCCCGGGTCCCCGCCCTCGTCCACACGCCGCACGGGCACGTCTTCTACGGCTACTTCGGCCCCCTGCGCAGCCGCCTCTACCTGGGGCTGGAGCGCTGGGCCGCCCGCTTCACGGACCGGATCGTCACCCTCACCGAGCGGGGACGCCAGGAGCACCTGGCCCTCGGCGTGGGCCGTCCCGGGCAACACGTAGTCATCCCTTCCGGCCTGCCGATCGAGAACTTTTTCCCCGACCCGGAGCGGCGAAGGAGGGCCCGCGAGCGGCTGGCCATCGCCCCCGGGACGCCCGTCATCGGAACGGTGGGCCGGCTCACGGCGATCAAGGAACAGAAGACCCTCCTCGAAGCCGCGTGCCGCCTGCGGCACCGCCACCCCGGCCTCGTGGCGCTCCTCGTGGGAGACGGCGAGCTCCGGGACGACCTGGAGAAGCGGGCGGGGCGGCTCGGCCTGGGGGAGACGGTCCGGTTCCTGGGTTGGCGGACCGACGTGCCCGAACTCCTGAACGCCCTCGACGCCTTCGTCCTCTGCTCCCGCAATGAGGGGATGGGCCGGGCCCTGGTGGAAGCCATGGCGTCCGGCCTTCCCGCCGTGGCCACCGGGGTCGGCGGCATCCCGGACCTGGTGAGAGACGGCGAGAACGGCCTCCTGATCCCCGCCGGAGACCCGGACGCCCTGGCGGAGGCGGTCGGCCGTCTGCTGGCCAGCCCCGAAGCCCGCCGGGCCATCGGGCAAAAAGCGAGAGAATCCTCCGCCGAGTACTCGGTGGAGGAGATGAACCGCCGGTTGGAGAAGCTCTACCGCGAGCTCCACCGGGAGAAGACGGCATGAGGCCAGCGGGAACCCTGCGACTCCGGACCGGAGAGGACCGGGCGGGGGGGCCTCCCGCAGTCTTGGCCGCGCTCTGGGCCGCCCTCTGGGCCGCGCTCGCGGGCGCCCTGTGGATGGGCGCGGCGGTCCTCTCCCCGGGCGAGGCCGCGGCCCAGGAGTACAGGCCCTACCGGGCCCTGGTCGGCGTCCGGTCGAACTTCAGCACGGGGAAGGAGCCGGTCGAGGCCATCGCCCAAAAAGCCGAGGCCCTGGGGCTTTCCGCGGTCCTGCTCGCCGACCACCACCGCCTCGCGCTGTCTTGGGGGCTCCCCCCCTTCCGCAACCTGCTGCGCAAGAAACAGGAGTTCCCCTCGGTCCGCCTGAGCGGGATTTCGTCCTACCTGAGAGCGGTCCTGGCCGCCGACGAGAGACACCGCCGCGTTCTCCTCTTGCCGGGCCTGACGGCGACCCCCTTCTACTACTGGACGGGCAGCCCCTTTCGCGGAGACCTCACGGCCCACCAGTGGCACAACCGCCTTCTGGTCTTCGGCATGAACAACCACCTACAGACCCTCGAAAACCTGCCGGAGGTCGGCGGGTCGTTCTCCCGGACCTACTTCCGCCAGTTGCTGCCTGGAACGGCCTTTTTCCTCGTGACAGCCCTGATCGGGCTGATCCTCTTCTTCGGCTCTCCCCGGTGGCGTGCAGCGGGTTTTCTACTCTTTCTGGCGGGGGGCCTGTCCTCGCTCAACTACCACCCGTTCGCCTCCTCTCCCTTCGACGCTTACCACGGGGACCAGGGCGCTTTGCCCTATCAGCTCCTCACCGATTACGCGGGGCGAAGAGGGGGGATCGTCCTGTGGACCGGCGTGAGAGGGAACCCCAGAGCGGAGCGGGCCGGGGCGGCGCGCCTGCTCTCCCGTCCCCGCCCGGACCTTCTGGCGGCCGTCCGGGGGGCCACCGCCTTTGACGCCTTCATGGAGGGCGACCCCCCTGCCCTGGGGCCGGGCGGCCTTTGGGACAAGATCCTTCTGGAATTCACCTCGGGCAAGCGGGCCGCGCCCGTTTGGGTCTTCGGCGGCGCCGGCGAAAGGCGGCTCACGCCCGAGGGGGCGGAAGAGCTTTCAGCCGAAGTCCAGACGGTGTTTTATCTCAAGGAGAGGACGCAGGCCGCCCTTCTGGAAGCCCTGCGCCGCGGCAGGATGTACGTCCTGCGGGAAGGGCCGGGATTCCGCCTCGAGCTGGATCGGTTCACCCTCAAGCCCCAGGGGCTGAGCGCCAGCGCCCTCCCGGGAGAGCAGCTGGACTCGCCCGGCCCCGTCGAGGTCAGCCTGCGGGTCTCCTCCAGCGACGGCGGCCGTCGGGTCGTATCCGTCCATCTCATCCGCGACGGCCGGGTCGTCAAGACCTGGAGGGGGGAAACGCCTCTCGAACAGTCGTTCCTCGACAGCTTCATCCCCTCGGGGAAGACGAGCTTTTACCGGCTGGAGGTCTCCGGGCCTTCCGGAGCGCGGCTTCTCACCAACCCGGCCTTTGTGAGGTTTCTCGGCCCCGCCGCCCCTGGCCCCTCCCCCCGGCGGGGGGCCGAACCCAGCTGAGGAAGAGAGGATGAACATTCTGGCCATCGGTGCTCACCCCGACGACATCGAATTCGGCTGCGGGGGAACCCTGCTCCGGTACGCAGAGGAGGGACACAACGTCTATCTGTTCGTTCTCACCCGGGGCTCGGAGGGGGGGAGCGCCAGGGTGCGGTCCGCAGAGCAAAAAAAAGCGGCCGGGGCCCTGGGCGCCAAGGAGCTTTTCTTCGGGGACCACGAAGACACCCGGCTCCCGGTGGACAAGGACCTCATCTCCGAGGTCGAGCGGCTCGTCCGAAAGGTTCAGCCGGAGACCGTCTTCGTCCACTTCGGTCAGGACACCCATCAGGACCACCGGAACCTTTCCAGCGCCGTGGTCTCCGCCGCCCGGTTCGCCCCCACGGTCCTGTTCTACGAGGGTCCCAGCACGCAGAACTTCAGTCCGTCGGTCTTCGTGGACATCGCCTCCACCTTCGAGCGGAAACTCTCCGCCCTCAAGGCCCACGCCTCCCAGGTCACCCGCACCAAGGTGAAAGACCTGACCATCATCGAGGTGGCACGCGCGACGGCCCACTTCCGGGGCACGCAGACGCACATCCAGCTCGCCGAGGGCTTCGTCCCGCTGCGGATGTTGCAGGTGATCCCCACCCTCGCCCGGACCGGGCTTTGACCGATGCCCCCCCGGCGGCCCGCCCCTGTCCCCCACTCCCGGCCCCTCTTCGGCCCGGACGACGAGCGGGCCGTGCTGCGGCCCCTGCGGAGCGGCCAGGTGGCCCAAGGCCCGGAAGTCACGCGGTTCGAGCGGGAGGTGGCCCGGCGCCTGGGCCTCCGCGGAGGGGCCGCCACCAGCTCCGGGACCGCCGCCTTGCACCTGACGCTCCTCGCCTTGGACATCGGCCCGGGGGACGGCGTCGTCCTGCCCAGCTACGTCTGCAGCGCCCTCCTCCAGGCAGTCCGCTGCGCGGGGGCGATCCCCCAGTTGGCGGACCTGGCCGAGGGGCGCCTCTATCCCGGGCCGGAGGAAATCAAGCGGGCGGCCGACCGGAAGACCCGCGCCGTCCTCTTTCCCCATCCCTTCGGCGAGCCGGTGGACCTCAAGGACATCGCGGAGTTGGGGTTCCCGTTGGTGGAGGATCTGGCCCAGTCCCTCGGCGCCCGCCTTTGGGGCCGCCCCGTCGGCCGAACGGGATGCGCGGCGGTCTGCTCCTTTTACGCGACCAAGATGATGGCCTCGGGCGAGGGCGGGATGGTCGCCTCGAACCGGGCGGGACTTCTGCGGGAGGTCCGGGGGCGGCGGGACTACGATGAGCCGCCCGACGGCCGCCTGCGCTTCAATTACAAGATGAGCGACCTCCACGCCGCCCTGGGGCGGTCCCAACTCCGCAAGCTCCCGCGCTTCATCCGCCGCCGCCGGGAGATCGCCGCCCTCTACCGCCGGGCCTTCCGGGACCTGCCCCTCGCCCTCCCCGCCGACCCGCCGGGCGGGCGCCACGTGTATCACCGCTACATCGTCCGGGTGGCGGGCGGGCCGGGGGCGGCGGGTCTCATCCGTTTCCTTCAGGGCAAGGGGATCATCGCCCGCAGGCCCGTTCACCGTCCGATCCACCGGCTCCTGGGTCTCTCGGGGTTCCCCCGGACGGACTGGGCCGCTCGGGAGGCCGTCTCTCTCCCCTGCTATCCCGCGCTGAGCGACGAGGAGGCGCAGCGGGTCATCGAGGCCGTCCGGGCGGCCTTCCAGGCCTGAACGTCCCGGGGGAATTCGGAATCAAGGCCCGCCGCGAAAAAACCTCCCCTGAACGGACGTTTTCTCTTTTGATTTCTTTTGGTATACTCCCTGTCGATTCAAAGAAGCGCATCACCCGGACGCAAGGAATCAGAAACCGGCCCTTTCCGTCCTCACGGGTCAGGAGACCAGCGCACCGAGAACTCAAGAGGGGGGCTGGGAGAGGGAACCTTCCGCGCCCAGGGCTTTGGGGGATCAGAGCGGTTGAAAAAACACACGGGACTTCTGGCGCTGATTTTCATCATGACCACCGCGGGTGTCTGCTCCGGGCTCACGCTGGAAGGGATCCGGGTCGGCGAGCACCCTTACTTCACCCGCATCGTCCTGGACTTTGACGGCCCGGTCTCCCAATACCGGGTTTACCGGGGACCCTCCGGCCGGACTCTTTGGGTGGTCACCCCCTCGGGCGTGGCACCCGGCCTCCTCTTGCCCGACAGACTCCCCCCGGGCCTCGCCGGCCTGTCTCTCTCCTCCATCGGAAAAGCGGACTCCCGCTTTCTGGTGGGCGTTCTTGACGGCTCCAAGGTCCGCAGCTTTACGGTCGAGGCGGATTCCCGCGAACCCCACAGGCTCGTGTTGGACATCCTGAGACCGACGCCGCCCGGACAACTCCATGAAATCGAGCGGCTGACCGCCGTGGCCGATCTGCCCTGGCGCCCGGTGGCGGTGTACTCGCCGGCCACCGAAATCCAGCCGATGCAGCTGGCCGAACCCGTCCGCCCGCCTTCGCTTCCGCCCGATCCAGTCCCAGACCCGGCCCGCAGGGCAGCCCCCCCGAAAGGTGCGGCGGCGGCCGAAGCGACGCCCCTCAAGCCGGGCCTGAGCGCCCTGCCGGCCCCGCCGGCCGAGCTCCCGAAGCCGCTGTCCTCGCCGCTCAAGGCGGAGGACGCGCCCTCCCAACCCGCCCGGACCGCGAGCGACGCCCCCGGCCGCCGGGCGGCGGCGAAGGGGCCGCTCGGCGAGCGGATCGGCCGGTTCCTCCGGGGCGCCGATGTGGAAGGCGAGCTTCCCAACGTGCACGGCCCGATCCCCCTCCGGTTCAATAACCCGCTCCACGTTCTCCTATATCAGTTCATCCCCGACCAGGCGAAGCTGCTGGAACGGGAGGAACACGCCTTCCGGCTGGACTTCAACCAGACACACGCCCTGGGCCAACTCAACGCGGTCAACGAGGGCGATGGGACCTCTCCCATCGATCCCTCCGTCCCCCTCCGGATCTTCACCCACCTGGAGGCGTCCGCGTTCCGGCTCCACTACGACTACGGGGTCCTGGACCGGCTTCAGGCGGGGATCGAGCTGCCGATTCTCTACCACCACGTGAACAGCTTCGCCAACGAGCTGAAGGAGGCCTACGAAAAGTACATCAGCGGAAAAAGGTCTCTCCTCAATGTGATCCTGAACAAGCGGCCCGACCTGAGATCCACACGGTTCTTCATCGAGGACGGCGACAAGACGCTTTTCGACAGCGACACGGACACGGCCGGGCTAGGGGAAATGGCCCTGCGGGCCAAGTTCCGCCTTCTGCGCGAATCCCGATGGATCCCGGAGACGTCCTTCCGGGCGGGCCTGAAGCTCCCCACGGCGACGAACGACCAGTTCGGCTCCGGCGGGGTGGACGGGGCACTGGGCCTCCTCCTTCAAAAGAGCTTCTGGGACTCCTTCATCGCCTACTTCAATTACAGCGCGACCCTCCCCAGCGATCCCTTCGACTCCAAGAGCCTGAACCCGCAGGGCTTCTTCACGTACTGGACCATCGCGCTGGAGTGGGACTTCCTCAAGCGATGGGCGCTCGTGGGGCAGTTCAGCGGGTCCAGCGCCCCCTACGAAGCCCCGCCGGGGACGCAGGAGAACACCTCTCTCACGGAACTGATCGCCGCCCCTTCCTACGTGATGGGAGGCGGCCTTCGCGTGGCCCTGGACCCGCGCTGGATGGTGATGGGCGGCTTCCAGACGGACGTGGTGGGGCGCGTGGGCGCCACGGCCGATGAAACCACCCTCTTCGTGTCCCTGGAATACCGCATTCCCGCCCGATGGACCCGGCGATGACCCCCTCACCCGCCGTTCTTGGACTTCTCCCGGGGGCGCCCCGCATGATCCCTGGCCAAGCAACCGTGAAGGACAACACCCCGTCATGAGAAGGAGGCTCTCCAGAAAGCCGGCCGGGGCGATCGCGGCAACGGCGGCGCTCATCATCTTGAGCATAGCCGCCGCGTGCTCCGCGGTGACCCTCCAGGAGGTCCGCGTCCTCCGGGATCCCCTCCTTCAGGATCTCTCCTACTCCGACGCCGGGGCCAAGCCCGGCCGGGACTTTCAGGCATCCCGCCCTCTCCCGGCCTTCATCGCCTCTCTCTCAGAACCCTCCCCTCCGAGTGGGGCGGGGCCTTCGCCCGCGTCCGGCCGCGCACGGAGCGCGCCGGCGGCGACCCAGGCCGCCCGGTCCGCCGTCCTGGAAGCGGCGCCGGGCCTCCTCTCGGCCGCAGCGGGGGAGCCTCCGGAGGACACTTCCCTGACGCGCCGGCTCCTGGACTTCCCGAAGATGCTCCTGGAAGACGCGGTGGAAGCGGTCCGGGCCCCGACCCGATGGGGGCTCTCGGACTGGCTGGTCCTAGGGGCCGTGGCGGCGGGAACGGCGGCGACCTTCGCCGCCGATGAGAGCGTCCGGGACCTCGTGCTCGACCATCGCAACGGCACCGCCCGGGACGCCTTCAAGGCCATCGGCTACTTCGGGCGGACCGAGATCCAGGTGGGGTTGATCGGGACCCTCCTGGCCGCCGGCAAGCTCGCGGACAACCCCCGGTGGATGGACTCAGGCGTGCAGGGACTGGAATCCATCCTGCTGACGGGGGCCGTGGTACTTCCGCTCAAAGCCGTCATCGGGCGCGAGCGGCCGGACGATGCGGACGACGCCTTTACCTTCTCCCCCTTCACCCTGCACAACTCCGCCTTCCCTTCCGGGGACACCGCCACGGCCTTCGCCCTGGGCACGGTCATCGCCTCCCAATCCGAAGACCCCTGGGTTTCCGGAACCGCTTACGGCCTCGCGACCCTCGTGGGCGCCAGCCGGATCTACCGGTACAAGCACTGGCTCAGCGACATGGTGGGAGGGGCCGCCATCGGCCACCTAATCGGGCGCTTCGTGGCCAAGATGCACCGGGAAAGGAAGGAACAAAAGGCGGGGAAAAGGAGCGCCGCGCGGTTCCACGTGATCCCGCTGCTGTCTCCCGACGCCCCGGGCCTCGCCGTGTCTGTGGAGCTCAACGGCTCGTAGCGGATTCCGTCGCTGCCGGATGCCGGGGCCGTACCGTGTAGACAGGACAGCGCCGCGGGTCCCGGGCGAGGGTGGGCGCTACGGCCTCTTCAGCTGATAGACCACGAGGCGCGTGGCGCCCGACTTCAAGGAGAGCAGCTTGCTTTCGACCACGGCGACCACCAGCTCTTCCTGCCCGTCGCCGTCCAGGTCCGCGAACTGGTAGTCAACGATCACCCCCCCGACCCTTCTGGAACGCCACTCTTCGACCAAGGTGCTCCCGTCCCACCGGAGGGCCGCGATCTCCGCGTCGCCCATGCCGAAGGAGGAAACAAGCTCCACTCGCTGGAGGTTGGCCGGAACCACCAGGTCGGGCTTGCCGTCCCCGGTGACGTCGCGCAACAACAGTCTTCCCCGGATGGCCTGATACTTGGGCTCCGCGTCCGCCCCGTCAGGCAGGCTGCTCACCTCCTGGCGGGTGAAGCTCTGGTCGTAGCGAAAGCTCGCGAAGTGGCCGCCGTAGGTCTGGGACGACTCATGAATCTTCTGTCCGTCGGGACGAAAGATCGAGATGCGGCCGAAGTTGCTGACCTGCACGATGTCGTCGATCCCGTCGCCGTCCACATCCCAGTAATTGAAACCGTAAACGTCAATCCCCTTCGGCAGGAGAAGGGCACGCTTGGGCGCCGGCCCTCCCTTGGACCACGCGTACTCGTAGACCGGCCCGTAGAAAGGCGCCTCGACTCCGATGGCCTGCCCCACGAGCATGGGCTTTCCCCGGCTCGGCTCGATCACCCGAAGAAAGCTTCCGGGCAGATTGGCCACCACCTTGTACTTGCCGTCCACATAGGCAAGCACAAAAGCGTTGACGTTGGGGTGGCGATAGCTGGTGACGTAGATCTCGGGCCGGCCGTTTCCGTCCAGATCGATGGAATCCACGGTGAAAAAGCGGTCGCCCGCGCTGCCCCGGTACGAGAACACCTCGACGAGCACGCCCTTGTCCCAACGATAAATCGTGAGGGAGTAGTCGTGGACGAAGGCCACCTCTTGCTGCTTGTCCCCGTCGAAATCCCCGACCGCGACCCCCGTAGCCACCCAGTCGAGCGTCTGGCTGCGCTGAATGCCTCGCCCGGGCACTCCCGTCCGGCTCCGGAAATTCGGATTCAACGGGGACCCGGTGTCGCGCTCACGCGACACCCCCTCATCCAGCCGCACCCCCGCCCTGGACCTTCCCTGCGCCGAAGAAGCCGCGGCCAAGGCCGGCAGCCGGCTCACCAGGGCGGTCATGCCCTCCCCCGACTTCCCGTCCGCCAGGCTCGTCAGGCGGGAATCCAGGACCTGACGGTCGCCCAGTTTTCGCAAAACGGTCGCCAGCGCGAGGTCCGTCCCCGCAAACCGGCGCAGCCGATCCCGCACCTCCGGCTTGAGGGCATCCTCGGCGGCGATCCGGTTCTCTAAAAACCACACCTGAAGCTTGTCCACGTCGAAGACCTGGAACCTCCCCGTCCGCTCCAGCAACGTCTGGAAATCCAGAAGCAAGACATCCTGATCGAAGCGCTCTCGCGTCTGGTTCACGATGGGAAGCAGGGCCAGGCGGATCCGCGCGGCGGTGATCCGAACACCGTCTCCGGGGCGGGGAGTCAGATTCCTCGCGGGCTCCAGGCGCGCCAAGACGTACTTCTCGCGGACCTCGGTCACGACCGCAGCGCCCAGGTCCTCCTCGAAATGCCCCAGGACTTCGCCGGTCAGCGGGTGCTTGAACGCCCCCATCTTCCGGAACACGCTCAGCCGGGTCCCCGGCTGGACCCCGCGGTTTTGTTCGAGGGTCAGATAGACCTGGTCCCCCCGAATGGAAGCGACCAGGCCGCTCACGCGGGGAAACTGCTCAAGGAGCTTTCGGACGATGCGCTCCAGCGCAGCCTGGTGATCCAGGGAGCCGCTGGCGGGCGCACTCCGGGCCCCCTGCTGTCCCCAACCCTCTCCAGGGAGCAAGACCCACAAGGCCAGGAGCAGACACAGTGCCAATCGAGAACGAACGCTTCTCCACATACTGTACTCTCTCGCACCCCTCCCTGCGTGAACGCGCGGCTCGCTTGGGGCGTGGGGACACCTCCCCTGGGACCCTTCAGAACACCCCAACGGCAGGGCCGATCCGACGCTCATCTTAGACCCTCGCGGCGAAAAGGTCACGCCGGAGAGCCCGTCCCGCCTCCCACCCGGATCCATTTTTTGCCAGATTCCCGGCGGTGAAACCCGCGACAGGAGGCGCCCTTTGAACCTGCGGGAAGCAGTAACCCCTATTCAACCCTCATCAAGCATACTGGAAAGGGCCGGCACAGCGCAAGAACCCGAGGGGTTCGTGACGCGGGCCCCTTCCAGGAATTCCCGAGGGCGGGGGACCCGGAGCTCACAGCGAAACCGTGCGGCCTTTCGCCACCCGCGAATCCGGGGAGACGGCTTCTGGGAGACGGATTTCTTTCACGGATTGAACCTCCTTGAGTCCGCCGATCCGCTGAAGGGTCGATTTGGGGACGGCATCGTCCACGTTGATGGCCGAGACCGCGACGCCCCCAGGCTCCCGCCGGCCGAGCCTCCACTCTCCGATGTTCACGCCGGCCTCCGCGAGCAGGGTTCCCACCCGTCCGATCACGCCGGGTACGTCCTTGTTGAACATGATGAGTATCCGTCCTTCGAGCCGGGCCTCGACGTGACGGCCGTCCAACTCGACCAAGCGCTCCGTCCCATCCGGGAAAACGGCCCCCGCGACGCGCAGGCTCCGCCTCTCCGTCACCAGGTCGAGCAGGACGACGCCCCGGTAGAGAAGGACTCCATCACCGCCCCCTTCCGGGAGCACGCCCTTCTCGACGGCCAGGCCCCGCTCGCGCGCGATGAGCCCGGAGTTGATGTGGTTCACCATCCGGTCCACCAGGCCCTCGAAGACCCCTTTCAGGGCGAAGGCCGTCAGGGCGTCCAGGAGGCTCCCGTGGGCCGCGTCGCAGGTCACCCGGAGCAGGCGGGGCTGGCCTTCCAAGAGCTGGATCTGAACGCGGCCCAGCCGCTCCGACAGTTCGAGACGTCTCTGAACGTCATCCGACCCATCCTCGGGAAGGCGGAAGGGCACGTTGACGGCGCCGTTGAAGTGTCCGTTCCGAAGGCCCTTGAGGATCTCCCGGGCGATCTCCAGACTGACCTCCGCCTGGGCCTCAGCCGTCGAGGCGCCGAGATGAGGGGTGACAATCACGTTGCCGAGGGACAGGAGGGGATGGTCTCCGGGGATCGGCTCCCGCTCGAACACGTCTAGGGCCGCGCCCGCCACCTTGCCCCGCTTGAGCGCCCTGCACAAGGCCCCCTCGTCAATCAGCCCGCCTCGTCCGACGTTGACGATGCGAACGCCCCGCTTCATCCGGGAAATCGCGCGAGCATCGATCAATCCCCGGGTCTGGTCCGTCAGGGGGGTGTGGAGGGAGATGAAGTCGGAAGACCTGAGCAGCCGCGGAAACGAGGCGGGTTCCGCCCCCTCGCGGGACACCCGCTCCGCCGGGAGGTATGGGTCATAGACCAGAACCTTGAGGCCGAGGCCCTGGGCCATCCTGCCCACGCGACGGCCGACGTTGCCGAAGCCGATGAGGCCGAGGGTTTTCCCCCGGACCTCCGTGCCGGTGAACCGCTTCCGGTCCCAGTCGCCGTGTCGAAGGGCCCGGTCCGCCTGGGGAATGTTCCGGGCGAGCGCCAGGAGCATCCCGATGGTATGTTCCGCCGCCGAGTGAAGGTTCCCCGAAGGGGCGTTGAGGACAGCGATCCCCCGGGCCGTGGCGGCATCCAAGTCTACGTTGTCCAGACCCACGCCCGCCCGGCCGATGACCTGAAGACGCCCTCCGGCCTCGATCACCCGGGCGGTAACGCGCGTGGCGCTCCGGACGATCAGCCCGGCGTAGGAGGGGATCAGCCGAACCAGCTCCCTTTCGGAGAGCCCCGTCCGCACATCCACCCGCAGCCCGCCCGCCTCCCGGAGAAGGCGGAGGCCCGACTCATCAATGGGGTCAGCGACGAGAAGGCGCACAGCTCTTCCCCAGACAGTCCGTGATGGCCTCCGTGAGTGCCTTCACGTCCTCCACGGTGTGGTCGCCCATGTGGCCGATGCGGAAGGTCCTGTCTTGGAGCGTTCCGTACCCCCCTCCCAGGACAAAGCCCCGCTCGGAAACCTCCCGGAGGAGGGCCGCCACGCTGTGATCCCCGCAGACCTCGACGACCGTCACCGTCGGCGAGCGGTAGCCATCCTCGGCGAAGAGGGAAAGGCGTCCCCCCATCGTCCCCACCCAGGCGTGGACGTGGTCCCGCATGGCGATGTGCCGCGCGCAGCGGGCCTCCAGGGTCTCCCGCTCGATAGCCTCGAGCTGCCGCCGGAGGGCGAAGTAGTGGGAGGTCGCGGGCGTGAAGGGGGCCTCCCCTTTCTCGGCGGCCGAGACGTACTTCGTCAGGTCGAAGTAAAAGCCCCGCCGCGGGTTGTCCCGGGCGCGCTCCAGCGCCCGGGCCGAGACGGCGCCCAGTGCGAGACCGGGGGGGAGGGCGAGGCACTTCTGCGAGGCGGAAACGCAGACGTCGATCCCGTCCCGCCTCACCTCCACGGGGACGCCGCCCAGGCTGCTCACCGTATCCACCAGAAGGAGCGCGCCGCGGCGCGCCGCGGCGGCGGCGATCTCCTCCGGGGGGTTGAGGACGCCCGTGCTGGTCTCGTTGTGAACCAGTGTCAGGGCGGCATAGTCCCCTCGCCGCAGTTCCTCCTCCACGGCCTCCGCCGGGATCCCCCTCCCCCACTCGAACCGCAGGGGCACGCCCTCCCGGCCCAGGGCGCGGGTGATGGCGTGCCACCGCTCGCTGAAGCCGCCGCAGACGAGGTTCAGCACCCTCTCGCCGGGGCGGACCGCGGTCGCCACGGCCGCCTCCATCAGCCCGGTCCCCGAGGAGGTCGCCGGAAAGACGCTGTACCCCGGGCCGTCGCCCGCGCCGAAAAGCCGCCTCAAGCCGGGGAGGATCTCGGCCATGAGAGCCCGCATCTCCGCCCCCCGGTGTCCGATGGGCTGCCGGGCCATCTCGGCCAGGATCTCTTCCCGGACGTGGGTGGGGCCTGGGGTGAAGAGCCTCCGGCTCATCCGTCCCGCCTCCAGGCGTCCGCCCGCCTCACCACCTCTCCGTATCCTCTCTCCGCTGCCATCCGCCGCTCCCGTTCCGTCAGGCCCACCGCCAGGATCGGCGCAAGGCCCGGCCCCTCGACGAAGAGGTCCGCCTCCAGGCGGACCCGCTCCCGGACGGCCACGCCGCCGAAGCCGACCAGGAGCCCCACGGAGCCTTTCATTTCCAGGTCCGACGCGCCGTCCCCGACCGCCAGGGTTTCCGGTCCCGCCAGGCCTTTCGCCCGCAAGACCACCCCCTTTCCCCCCGGACGGGTGAGGGGACTCATCCTATCACACCCCACGTACTCCCCCCTCGGTCCCATGAACACATCCACGGCGAAGACATTCCCCGGGTCAAGGCCGAGACGATCGGCCAAGGGGAGGAGCGCGGGCCTCAGGCCCGCGCTCAGCAGGGTCACCCGCTTGCCCAGCGCCAGCAGGGCCGAGACCACGGCCCCCGCGTCCTCGACCAGGGAGGAGACATAGGCGTCAGCGAGCGCGGCGAGCGCCCCGGCGTCGGGTCTCACGAGCTGCAGGCGGCGGGCGTACACCGCATCGAGCGGCATCTCGCCTTCCATGGCGGCGCGGGTGAGACGGGCCACTTCCTCCCCCACACCCGCCCGCTCGGCCAGCCAGTCGATGCCCTCGATCCTCACCAAGGTGCTGTCGCAGTCGAAGACAAAACGCCGAAAGAAGGCCACCCCTGACCCCCTCCGAGACGAGCGCGGACCTCGGGCGATCCTAATACGGGTTTCGACGAGCCGGCGGCGCGGCCGCACCCCTAACGTCGAGAGGCGAGATGCGCCGAGTCAAGGAGCAATCTGTCTGCAAGGGAGAAAGCAGAACGCCGCGCAAGCTTCGGCGAAGCCGCCGCTTCCATCATGAGACCCGCTCCAGCAGCGCCACCGGCAGATGTGAGAAAACCTCGTCCAAGGGCAAGACCCACGCCCCGCCGCGCCGCCGGGCCCGCACCTCTTGTTGCGTGAACACGTCGCGGTAAGCGCCCGGCGCGAGCGGCCCGCCCAGGGAGACGACCGCGTCCCCCCACGTCTCCCGGCCGACCGGAGGCCGGTCGGCCGCGCCCAGGGAGAGAAAGAACCGGCCCGCCGCGGCGATGGCCGCCTTTTCCCCGTCCGTCCGCGCGAACGCGCACACGTGCCGCTCTCTCCCTCCGCGGACGCGCAAGGGAAGATACCTTCCGTGCAGGAAGAGTCCCCTCTCCCTCCTGCGGAAGCCCAGGGCGCGGCTCGTCACGAAGAGCTTGATGCGGCCGTCCTCCGGCCGTCTCATCAGCCGCGCCAGGAGCGCGCCGGGCCCCGCCGGGCCTTCCGCGCGAAGCGAGGCGAGCAGCCGCTTGCGGCGTCCGTAGTCCACCGGGCGCCGGTTGTCCGGGTCCACGAGGCTGAAGTCCCAGAGCTCGGCCCCCTGATAGAAATCCGGCACGCCGGGGGAGGCGATCTTGAGGAGCGTCTGGGACAGGGAGTTGAAGACCCCCGCCCGCGCGACCGGGTGCTGAAACGCGGCGAAGTCGGCGAGGAACCGGTTCTCCGGCGCCGGCCGCAAGACCCGGCGGACGAACTCCTGCACCCCCCGCTCGTAGTCCTCGTCGGGCTGAAGCCAGCCCGTGTGGACCTTGGCCTCCCGCAGCGCCTTGGTCATGTAATCCTGGACCCGCCGTGGAAAATCGGACGGAGCGGCCGCGTCCCCGGGCGCGAGCGGCCAGGCCCCGACCAGGGTCTGGTAGAGGAGATACTCCTCATGCGCGTCCGGCGCGGCCCTCCCCTTCAGCCGCGCTTTCTGCTTCTCGTTCAGGCGCCTCCAGCGACGAACCGCCCGCTCCCACTCTCCCGGGATCTCCGACAACACGTTGATCCGCGCCCGCACGTCCTCGCCGCGATTCGTGTCGTGCGTGGAGGTCGCGGAGAGCCCGTGAGGCCACTTCTTGAGACGGTCCCGGTTCTTCCGGTGGAAATCGTCGATGGCGACGCCGAAGCGGCCGGGGCCCCCGCCGACCTCGTTGAGGGAGGCCAGGGGGAAGTGGCGGTAGAGCGCCGTGTCCTCGAACCCCTTCGCCATGGCCGGGGTGGTGAGCTGCTGAAAGCGCAGGATGAAATCCCGCCGCTCCGCCCGCCGGCCTCCGTCCAGCCCCCCCGGACCCTTCCCCAGCAGGACCGCCCCGATGAAATCGAAGACCCCCTTGGCGATCTCCCGATTCCGCCGCCCGGCCTCGCGGATCGCCCAGGCCAGAACGCGACGATCTTCCCCTCCGGCGGAGGGCTCAACCCCCCGAAGGTAGCTCCGGTAAACCGGGAAACAGGCGATCACCCCGCCTAGCGCCTCCTCCAGTTCCCCGCGCGTGAACCCCCGCGCCCGCCGGCGCGGCCCCCGGATCCGCTCCAGCGAGCGGCCGAGCCGACGCAGCTCGGCGGACAGAGATTCCCGCAGGACGCGCCGCTTGCTCTCATACACGACGTCCTCGAAACTCTCGCGGCGGCCCGTGAGTCTGGCGTAGAGACCGCGAAACGCCCGCTCTCGCCTGGCGTCCACGAAGATCCCGTTGAGGAGATTCAGAAACTCGTACCCGGTCGTCCCGTGGACCGGCCATCTCCGCCGCAGCTCTTCGTCATGGGCGAGGATCTTCTCGACGACGACGTAGCAGGGGCGGCGAGGACGGCGGGGCACGGAAGGTCCGGCGCTGGCGCCCGCCCCGCGCCCCGCGGAAAGACACGCCTGCTGAAGGTCTCCCAGATACTTCTCCGGATCGAGGAGGCCGTCCACGTGGTCGATCCGCAGACCCGTCACCCAGCCCCGCTGGATCCAATGAAAAACGAGCCGATGAACCGCCGCGAAGACCCGAGGGTCCTCCACCCGGACCGCGGCGAGCTCGGTGATGTCGAAGAACCGCCGATAGTTGATCTCTTCGACCGCGGCGCGCCAGCGGCTCAGGCGGTACGCCTGCCCCGAGAGCAACGCGTCGAGCCGGCCGAGGGCGTCGCCGTTGAGCTCCGCCAGGGCCTCCCGGACCGCCCGCCGGACGCCTCCGTCGGCCTCGACCAAAAGGGACAGGCGGTCTTTGACGAGCGCATTCACCCGCTGGCGCTCCTTCACCTTCCTTGGGGCCGCGTCCGTGCGCGGCGGAAGGCGTCTCACGGCCGCGATGAGGCTTTGAAGCCCGCTCGCCCCCGGGGAGTCCTTTGCGCGGCCGCGCAGCCGATCCAGGGCCGGGAGCAGGATGTGCGGCCACGTCGCCGGGTCGAGGGGGAAGCGCAGGGTGGAATACTCTGCGAAAAAGGCACCCCCCCGACGGGAGACGCGGATCTCCCCGCTTTTCAGCGCGCGCCGACAGTCCTGGCCGAGGAACGGGAGGAGGACCTTGCCCGCCCGGGGCGCGTCCGGAGAGTCCCAGTCCACGTCGAAGAAGCAGGCGTAAGGGGAAGCGGGACCGTTCTCCAGAAGGTCGTTCCACCAGCGGTTGGCCGGGTCGGCGACGCACACGTGGTTGGGCACGACATCCATCAGGATGCCCATCCCCCGCCGCCTGAGGCCCCGGGCGAAGCTCGCGAGCTCCCGCTCGGTCCCGACCTCCGGGTTGATGGCGCCGGGGTCCGTGATGTCGTAGCCGTGGAGGCTTCCGGGGCGGGCGGTCAAAAAGGGCGAGGTGTAGCAGTGGCTGACGCCCAGCTCATCCAGGTAGCCGACCAGGGCGGAGGCCCGCCGAAACGGGAAGCGCCGGTTGAGCTGGAGCCGATAGGTCGCGTCCGGAACGGGCGCGGCGATAGTCATCGAATACCTCCCCCTTGCGCCCCAGCCAGTCTTCGGGGGTCGGGGGCACAGACCAAGGGGCAAAGACGGAAGCCGCCGGGCGCCTCCCGCCAGGCCTCACCCCGGGAAATCCAGTCGGAAGAGGGAAAGGCTTCGGCCCCGGAGCGGATAGGGGGCGCTCCCTTTCCAGAACCGCCGGCGGTCCCGAGGGGCCCGCGGGATCGTGTCCAGCACCCATTCCCACCGGGCCCGCGGGGGGGCCGCAGGGAGCACGAAAGAAAGGGCCTCGGGATGCGAGCTGAGCAGGATGAGAAGGGTGTCTCCCCTGACCTTGTTGCCTTTCTCATCCATCTCGTCCCCGGCTTCCCCTTCGAGACGCACCCCCAGGGCGCGCGCTTGCGGCCGATGCCAATCCTCCTCGGTCATCTCGCGGCCCTCCGGGCTCAGCCAGGTGATGTCCTTCACCCTCGAATCCCCCACCGGCTCCCCCTTGAAAAACTTCCGGCGCTGCAGGACGGGTTGCCCTCTCCGGAGCTGAATGAGCCGGCGGACGAACCCCAGAAAAGACCGGTCGCCTTCCGTGATCCGCCAGTCGTACCAGCTGATCTCGTTGTCCTGGCAGTAGGCGTTGTTGTTTCCCCGCTGGGTCCGGCCCAGCTCATCCCCGCCCAGGATCATGGGGGCGCCGGCGGAGACGAGGAGCGCGGCCATGAAGTTCCGCTTTTGAAGCTGTCTCAGCCATCTCACGTCGGGGTCTCGGGCGGGGCCTTCCGCCCCGCAGTTCCAACTGAGGTTCTCGTCCTGCCCGTCCCGGTTCCCTTCGCCGTTCGCCTCGTTGTGTTTCTCGTTGTAGGACACCAGGTCCTCCAAGGTGAAGCCGTCGTGGCAGGTCACGAAATTGATGCTCGCGTGGGGCGCCCGGCCGCCTTCGCTGTACAGGTCGCTGCTTCCGGTCAAGCGGGTGGCCAGGTCGGGCAGCTGCCCCTCGTCCCCCCTCCAGAATCTGCGGACCGCGTCCCGGTACTTGTTGTTCCACTCCGTCCACAGGACCGGAAAATTGCCCACCTGGTAGCCGCCCTCGCCCAGGTCCCAGGGTTCCGCGATCAGCTTCACCTGCGAGATCACGGGGTCCTGGTGGATGATGTCGAAAAAGGCGCCCAGCCTGTTCACCTCGTGCAGCTCCCGGGCCAGGGCGCTGGCCAGATCGAAACGGAAGCCGTCCACGTGCATCTCCAGGATCCAGTACCGCAGGCTGTCCATGATGAGTTGCAAAACGTGTGGGTGCTGCATGTTGAGCGTATTCCCGCAGCCCGTGTAGTCCATGTAATACCTGGGGTTCTCCGGGGTCAGGCGATAGTAAGACGCGTTGTCAATCCCGCGGAACGAAAGGGTGGGACCCAGGTGATTCCCCTCGGCCGTGTGGTTGTACACCACGTCCAGGATGACCTCGATGCCCGCCGCGTGAAGCGCCCGGACCATCGTCTTGAACTCGCGGACGGCGTCGAGCGGCCCCTGGAAGGAGGTGTAGCGCAGGTCCGGGGCGAAGAAGCCCAGGGTGTTGTAGCCCCAATAATTGGACAGGCCCCGCTCCGCGAGATGCCGGTCGTCCAGGTGATGATGGACCGGCATCAGCTCCAGGGCGGTGACGCCGAGGTCGGCGAGATGACGGAGGACGGGCTCCGATGCCAGACCGGCGTACGTCCCCCGGATCTCCTCCGACACCTCCGGATGCCGGGCGGTGAACCCCTTCACGTGGGTCTCGTAAATGACGGTCCTGTGCCAGGGCGTGCGCGGGGGGCGGTCCTCTCCCCAGGTGAAGGCGGGGTCGATCACGGCGCAGAGCGGCGCACAGGCGGCGCTGTCCCGCTCGTCCATGGCCAGGTCTTCTTCGGGTGCCCCGATCCGATAGCCGAAGAGGGCGTCACCCCACCGCGTGAGCCGGGCGATGGCCTTGGCGTAGGGATCAACCAGAAGCTTGTTGGGGTTAAAACGGAGCCCCCGTGCCGGTTCGTAGGGTCCGTGCACCCGGTATCCGTACAACTGGCCGGGCCGGACGTCGGGCAGGTACCCGTGCCAGACGTGGTCCGTGTACTTCGGAAGCGCGACGCGGTGGCTTTCCTTCCCGGCGTCGTCCCCGTCAAACAGGCAGAGCTCGACCTTGGCGGCGTTCTCCGAGAAGAGGGCGAAGTTGACGCCCATCCCGTCCCACGTCGCGCCCAAAGGATAAGGACTGCCGGGAAAGACCCGCATGGCTCAACCTCGCGTCCGGGAGGCGCCCGGCCTACGTTTCATCCTCTTCCCGGGAGAGCAGGACGAAGGCCGCCGGGCGGAGGGTCAGGGCGACCTCACCCCCGGAATGAAGCCGCTCGGAAACGAGGCTCCCCCGGCCGAGCCACCGCTCCTCCTCCGAATCCAGCCGCCTTCGCCAGCGCCCCGGAGGGATCGGCAGGCCGAGGGAGACCTCGGTCCCGCCGAAATGGAAAATCGCGCAGGCCCGGCTCTCGCCGCTCCAGCGGCGCACGAACAGAACCCTCTCCCTCTCGAAGCCCGCGACGGCCGTGTGGTCCTTGCTCAGCCGGGCGAGGGCCGGGATCTCCTTGCGCAGGCGGATGAGGCTTGTGTAGAGATCGAGCAGGACCCGGTGGCGCCCGGCGCGGCGCAGGTCCCAGTTGAGCCTGGAGCGGAGGAAAGCGGCCTCGTCCTGCGGATCGGGCGGCTCGCCGCTCCATCGGAAACGAGCGGATTCCTCCCGGCGTCCCCGCCTCACCGCTTCGATGAGCTCGGGGTCCGAATGATGGACGAAGTACAGAAAGGGCGCCGGCTCCCCATATTCCTCCCCCATGAACAGGAGCGGGACATAGGGAGAGAGGAGGACCGTCCCCGCCGCCAGCTTGAGCTTCTCGAAAGAGACGAGGTGGCCGAGGCGCTCCCCGAGCCCGCGGTTTCCCACCTGGTCGTGGTTCTGGGCGAAAACGACGTGCCGGCGGGCGGGAAGCCGGTGCGCAGACCGACCGTGCCGCCGCCCGCGATACGCCGAATACTGGCCGGTGTAGGCGAAACCCTCCGCGAAGGCCCTTTCCAGGTGGCCGAGCGAGCCGAAGTCCCGGTAATAGCCGCCCGCCTCACCCGTCAAGAGCGCGTGCAGCGCGTGGTGGAAATCCTCGCTCCACACCGCGTCCAGGCCGCAGCCCCCCTCCTCCGGAGGGGCGACGAACCTCGGGTCGTTCCGGTCGTTCTCCGGGATCAGGAAGACCTGGCGGCCGAGCCGCTCCGCGAGCCCGCTCACGGCCTCGGACAACTCCTCCAGAAAGGTCTTGGCCGAGAAGTCACAGATCGCGTGGACCGCGTCGAGCCGCAGGGCGTCGACGTGAAACTCCCCGATCCAGGTGAGAGCGTTTTCGATGAAGTAGCGGCGCACCTCGTCGCTGTGGGGCCCGTCGAAGTTCAGCGCCGGCCCCCAGGGGGTGCGGTAGCGGTTGGTGAAGTAGGGGCCGAATTCTCCGAGGCAATTCCCCTCGGGCCCCACGTGATTGTACACCACGTCCAGGACGACGGCGATTCCCCGCCCATGGCAGGCGTTCACCAGGCGTTTCAGACCCTGCGGCCCGCCGTAGGAATGCTGGACGGCGAAGGGGAAGACGCCGTCGTACCCCCAGTTGCGGCTTCCGGGGAACTGGGCGACGGGCATCAGCTCGACGGCCGTGACGCCCAGATCCTCGAGGTCGTTCAGGCGGGGGAGGACAGCGTCGAAGGTGCCATCGGGCGTGAAGGCCCCGACGTGAACCTCATAGAGGATGTAGTCTTGAATGGGGAGTCCCTTCCATCCCCCGTCCCCCCAGGCGAAGCGGGAATCGACCACCTGGGAGGGGCCGTGGACTCCCTGGGGCTGAGAGCGGGAGGCGGGATCGGGGAATTCCCGATTTTCGCCGAGACGATAGCGGTAAAGACTTCCGGGCTCCACACCCTCCACAACGGCGCTGTGGTAGCCTCGATCCTCCGCCGCGAGGGGGACGACTCTCTCCCGGGGCGCCAAGAGGTGAATCTGCACCTCCCGGCGCGAAGGCGCCCACACCCGGAACCGGCAGCGTCCGCCCCCCAGGTCTCGGGCGCCCAGGGCCCGCCCTTCTTCCGCCTCCAGACTCACGCTTCGCCCTTGAAGAACACGGCGGCCAGCGGCGGAAGGGTGAGGTCGAGGGAGTCCGCCCTCCCGTGACACTGGACGGGATCGGCCGCGACGCCCCCCCCGTTGCCGATGCCGCTCCCCCCGTAGATCAGGGCGTCGCCATTCAGCAGCTCTCTCCAGAAGCCCCCGCGCGGAACCCCCACCCGGTAGCCAACGCGGGGGACGGGCGTGAAGTTGCACACGACCAGGAGGCCCGCCTCGCTCGACCGCCCGCGGCGCAGGAAGCAAAGAATGGACTGCTCGCTGTCGCTCCCGTCGATCCACTCGAACCCCCGGCCGTCGCAGTCCAGCTCGTGGAGGGCCGGCTCGCCCCGGTAGAGCCGGTTCAGGTCCTCCACCCACTTGCGGACCCCCTCGTGGGAGGGGTACTCCAACAGGCGCCACTCCAGGCTCCCCTCGTGGTTCCACTCCCCCCATTGGCCGAACTCGCCGCCCATGAACAGGAGCTTTTTGCCGGGCTGGGCGTACATGTACCCGAACAGCAGCCGGAGATTCGCGAATTTCTGCCACGTGTCCCCCGACATCTTGCCCAGCAGGGAGCCTTTTCCGTGCACGACCTCATCGTGGGAAAGGGGGAGGACGAAGTTCTCCGCGAAGGAGTACAGGGACCGGAAGGTGATCTGGTTGTGATGGTATTTCCGGTAGACGGCGTCCCGGCTCATGTACCCCAGGGTGTCGTGCATCCAGCCCATGTCCCACTTGAGGCCGAAGCCCAGCCCCCCCGCGTGGGTCGGGCGGGACACCATGGGCCAGGCGGTCGATTCCTCCGCGATGGTCTGAACGCCGGGGAACCGTCCGTACACCTCCTCGTTGAAGCGGCGCAGGAAGTCGATGGCGTCCAGGTTTTCCCGGCCCCCGTACCGGTTCGGAATCCACTCCCCCTCCTTGCGGGCGTAATCCAGGTAGAGCATGGAGGCCACCGCGTCCACCCGGAGACCGTCGGCGTGGTACTTCCCCAGCCAGAACAAGGCGTTGCTGATGAGAAAGCTCCGCACCTCGTTCCGCCCGTAGTTGAAGATGGCGCTCCCCCACTCCGGATGGAACCCCTGCCGGGGGTCGGCGTGCTCGTAGAGGTGGGTCCCGTCGAAATAGCCCAGGCTGTGCTCGTCCGCCGGGAAGTGCGAGGGGACCCAGTCGAGGATCACGCCCACGCCGCTCTGATGCAAAAAGTCCACCAGGTACATGAAGTCCTGGGGAGAGCCGTACCGGCTCGTCGGCGCGAAATACCCCGACACCTGGTAGCCCCAGGAGCCGTAGAAGGGGTGCGCCATGACCGGCAGGATCTCCACGTGGGTGAAGCCCATCCGCCGGACGTGCTCGACCAGCGGGGGGGCGATCTCGCGATAGGTGGGAAAGCGGTTGTTCTCTTCGGAAACCCGTCTCCAGGAACCCAGGTGGACTTCATAGATGGCGAGGGGGGCGTCCAGGGCGTTGCGCGCAGCCCGCTCTTTCATCCACCCCCGGTCGCCCCAGGGATAGTCCAGGTCCCAGACGACGGAGGCCGTCCCCGGGCGAACCTCCATGCGGAAGGCGAAGGGGTCGGCCTTGTCCACCCGGTATCCGCCGTGCCGGGAGACGAGGTGGTACTTGTAGAGCGCGCCGCGACCCACGCCCGGGACGAAGCCCTCCCAGATCCCGGACCGCCCTCTTTGGGAGAGGGGATGGCTGCGGTTATCCCAGCCGTTGAACTCCCCCATCACGAACGCCCGCTCAGCGTTGGGCGCCCAGACGGCGAAGTAGGTCCCCGCCTCCCCGTCCGCCCCCAGGGAATGCGCCCCGAGCTTCTCGAAGAGGTGAAAGTGCGTCCCCTCGTTGAAGAGGTAGAGGTCGTCGTCGGTCAAAAGCGTCACGTCGTGTCGCACCGTCTCACGCTCCGCCCTCGGCGGGGGGGCTTTTCTACCGGTTCTGCGCCCTTTGATGGACACCCTTCTCTCCCACGGATTATCCGGCCGTCTCCAAGAGACTCAAGATTCCCTCCAGAGGGATCCTCGCCCAGTCGGGGCGGTTGTTCAACTCGTAGTCCAACTCGTAGACGGCCTTTTCCACCAGAAAGACGTTCAGCAGGAGTGCGAGCTCGTCCTCCCCGCGGGGAAGGATGCCCGCCTCGGCCACCCTCTCCAGGTAGCTCCTCAGGAAGGTGGCGGAAACCCAGAGGCACCAGAACTGCGCCCAGGGCTTCAGGATGGAAACGTCCTCGGGGCGGACGTAGCCCCCGGTCCCCGGGATGAAGAGGTTCAGAGAAGCCGCATAGTGGAAGGAGCGGAGCATGCCGGCCACGTCCCACAGGGGCGACCTCTTCAGCTTTCGCTCGCCCAGGGAGCGCGCCGGCTCCCCCTCGAAGTCCATGATCACAAAGTCGCTTCCGGTGTAGAGCACCTGCCCCAGGTGGTAGTCGCCGTGGACGCGGATCCGCCTCCCGCTGAGCTTGCGTTCGAGGAGCCTCCGGAAGCACTTCAAGACCGTCTCCTCGCACCCGAGGACGCGCTGGGCCTCTTTCCGGGCGTCCGCCGGAAGCTCCCGCAGACCGTCGCGAAGGCGCTGGAAGGTCTGCCGGCACAGGGTGCGCATGGACTGGTAGACGGAGCGCTGGTAGAGGGTCGTGAAGGGCTCCGGCGCCAAGCGCGGGTCCTCCTGGGCGGACGCCAGCGCGACGTGGAGCTCCCCGGTCCGCTGCCCCAAAAGGCGCACCGCTTCCAGATAGGCCCCGATCATCTCCTGGGCCAGGGGGGGAGGGTCCTCGCCCTTCAGCTCCAAAGGGGTGCGCCCCGGAAGGGGGGCCTCCTGCCCCGCGTGGCGCTGGACGAGGGCGCGCTCGAAGCAGCGGCGCACCTCATCCAGGGTGTATTGCCAAGCGTCCCCGTGGTTCGGCACGAAACCCTGGAGGACCGCCAGGGTCACCGGCTCGCGCCGGCCGGCGCGATATTCCAGGAAGCCGGCCAGGGGAGGGATGTGGCGAAAGGCGGAGTTCTCCGTCAGCCACTTCCCGATCTCCAGCTCGGGGTTCACCCCCTCCCCGAACCGTCGAAAGAGCTTCAGGATGAACCGGTCCCCGTAGACGACAGAGGTGTTGCTCTGTTCGGAGCGTATCACCGAGGGCGTCAAGGGGATGTCCTCCGGCCCCCGGATCCGGCGGAACGCCCGGGTCGGCGTGGCCGCGACCTCTCCCTCCAAGCCCTGCAGCCGGCGGCGGCGCCCGATGGCCTCCAAGAGCGCCAAGTGGAAGAAGCCCTCCGCCCCGGCGTCATAGAGCAGCCCCTCCATCTCTCCCCCCTTCCCCCAGCCCGTCAGCTCCGCGATGGCCCCGGAGGGAAACGCCTCCCTCACCTTCTGGACGGACTCCCCCCAGGCGGCGGCCAGCGGCAAGACGTAGGTCTCGGAACCCCCGTCCGCGTACCCCACCTCGACGAGCGCGATGCAGCTCGCGGAAGTCTTGTTCGAAACGGAACACCGCTCGATGATTCTCGCCCCCTTGATCCCCCGCGCCTTCCCCGCGAACCAGCGCTGCCTGCGGAGGTACGCGGGAAGGGCCTCCTCCAGCGCGTCCTTGGCCGCGTTGCGGAACAGACTCTCGAAAGAGCCCGTGACCGTCAGGGCGGGGAGCCGGGCCTCCGGGGAGGCGACGCGCACGGGAGCCTCGCCCCGCTGGGGCTCCAGGGAAAACCAGTAAAAGGTGTGCGGCCCCAGGCTCAAGGCGTAAGGCCGGTCGCCGATGGGCGGAAACGCCGTCCCGCCGAAGAGCTCGACCGCCACCCGGTCCCGATGGGCAGGGAGGTCCAGCTCCACGTATTGGGCGAACCGTGAGAGGTTGGCCACCACCAGGACGTCCTCGCCCCCGCAACGGCGGATGAAGGCCAGGACCTTGGGATTGCTGGGATAGAGGAACTCGATACCCCCCCGCCCGAAGGCCTTGTAGCGCTTTCGCAGGGCGATGAGCCGCTTGGTCCACCAGAGCAGGGAGTGAGGGTTGTGCTGCTGGTTCTCCACGTTGACGGCCTCGTAGTGGTACTCCGGGTCCACGATGACCGGCAGGTAGAGCCGCTGGGGGTTGGCGCGCGAGAAGCCCGCGTTCCGGTCGGGGCTCCACTGCATGGGGGTGCGGACGCCGTTGCGGTCCCCGAGGAAGTAGTTGTCCCCCATCCCGATCTCGTCGCCGTAATAGAGGATGGGCGTGCCGGGCAGGGAGAACAGCATGCCGTTCATCAGCTCGATCTTCTTCCGGTCATTCCCGAGGAGGGGGGCCAGGCGGCGCCGGATGCCCAGGTGGATGCGGGCCTGGGGGTCGCGCGCGTAGACCCGGTACATGTAATCCCGCTCCTCGTCCGTGACCATCTCCAGGGTCAGCTCGTCGTGGTTGCGCAGGAACAGGGCCCACTGGGCGGCTTCCGGGATCTGGGGCGTCTGCTCCAGGATGTCGAGGATGGGAGAGCGGTTCTCCATGTGGATGGCCATGAACAGCCGGGGCATGATGGGGAAGTGGAACGCCATGTGGCACTCATCCCCCTGACCGAAATACGCCGCGGCGTCCTCAGGCCACTGGTTGGCCTCCGCCAGGAGCATGCGGTCTTGGAACTTTCCGTCCACGTGGCGCCGGAGCTCCCGCAAGAAGGCGTGGGTCTCCGGAAGGTTCTCGCAATTCGTCCCCTCCCGCTCGTAGAGGTAGGGGACGGCGTCGAGGCGCAGGCCGTCCACCCCCAGCCCCAGCCAGAAATCGACCGATTGCAGGACGGCCCGCCGGACCCACCGGCTGTCGAAGTTCAGGTCGGGCTGGTGGGCGTAGAAGCGGTGCCAGTAGTAGGCCTTGGCGACGGGATCCCAGGACCAGTTGGAGGGCTCGAAATCCTGGAAGAGGATGCGCGTCTCCTTGTATTTCTCCGGCGTGTCGCTCCAGACGTAGAAGTCGCGCCACCGCTCCCCGGGCTTCGCGCGCCGGGAGCTCTGGAACCAGGAATGCTGGTCGGAGGTGTGGTTGAGCACCATCTCCGTGACCACCCGCAGGCCGCGGCGGCGCGCCTCCCGCAGGAAGTGCTTGAAGTCGGCCAGCGTCCCGATGTCGGGGTGGACGTCGGTGTAGTCCGCGATGTCGTAGCCGTCGTCCTTCAGCGGGGAGGGATAAACGGGGAGCAGCCAGAGGGCCGTGACGCCCAGGTCCTCAAGGTAGTCCAGCTTCTGGGCCAGTCCGCGAAGGTCCCCGATGCCGTCCCCGTCGCTGTCGTAGAAGGAGCGGACCCGGAGCTCGTAGAAGACGGCGTCTTTGTACCAGAGACCGTCGCCTCCGAGGCCATCGCGGGCAGTCATGGCAAGACCCTTTCGACGCGCAGGATGTGGGCGGGCCGCGCCTCGGGGTCGAGGCGGACGTAATTCCACTCCGACCATACGTAGCGGTCGCCCGTGAGCAGGTCGACCACCTCGTACCGCCCCCCCGGCGGCGCGCCGACCTCCTCCGGCGGAACCCTCGCCGTGCAGTGATGGGGATGGAAGGGGTCCAGGTTCACGGCGACCAGAACGACGTTGGACCGATCCTCCGTCGCCTTCTCATAGAACAGGATCTGGTCGTTGTCGGCGGGGAAGAAGCGCAGGTTGGCGAGCTGCCGAAGCGCCGGGTTCTCCTGGCGGATTTCATTGATGCGCGCGATGAACCCCTTGATGTGGCCCGGCCGGTCCCAGTCCCTCACCCGGATCTGGTACTTCTCGGAATTGAGGTACTCCTCGCCGCCGGGCCGAAGCGGCTCATTCTCGCAGAGCTCAAACCCGCTGTAGACGCCGTAGCTCGGCGAAAGGGTGGCCGCCAGAACAAGCCGCATCTGGAACGCCGGGCGTCCCCCCTTCTGAAGCACCTCTGCGAGGATGTCCGGGGTGTTGGTGAAGAAATTCGGACGGAAGTAATCCTGCATGCCGGATTGGGTGAGCTCCGTCAGGTACTCTGTGAACTCCCCCTTGGTGTTCCGCCAGGTGAAATAGGTGTAGGACTGGGTGAACCCCGCCTTGGCCAGGGTCTTCATCACCTTGGGGCGCGTGAAGGCCTCGGAGAGAAAGATGACTTCCGGATGCTCGGCCTGAATCTCCGCGATGAGCCACTCCCAGAAGACCAGGGGCTTGGTGTGGGGGTTGTCCACGCGGAAGACCCGGACACCCCGGCCGATCCAAAAGAGCAGGACCCTGCGCATCTCCTCCCACAGCGCCTCGCGGTCGGGGGTGTCGAAGTTGAGGGGATAGATGTCCTCGTACTTCTTCGGGGGGTTCTCGGCGTACTTGATGGTCCCGTCCGGGCGCCGGTGGAACCACTCCGGGTGCTCCTTCACCCAGGGATGGTCGGGCGAGCACTGGATGGCGAAATCCAGCGCCACCTCCATGCCCAGCCGGCGGGCGGCCTCGACGAAGCGGTTGAAGTCCTCCAGCGTCCCCAGGGAGGGCTCGACGGCGGTGTGCCCCCCGTGCTCGCTGCCGATAGCCCAAGGGCACCCCGGGTCGTCCGGCCCGGCCACCAGGTCGTTGTTCGGCCCCTTGCGCTTCGTCCGGCCGATGGGATGGATGGGGCTCAGGTACACGACGTCAAACCCCATGTCCCGGATATCCTGAAGCCGCCGCTCCGCATCCCGGAAGGTTCCGCCCCGGCCGGGCTCGGTCCCCTGGGAGCGGACGAACATCTCATACCAGGCGCCGAACCGGGCGAGCGGCCGGTCGGCCACGACATCGAGCTCGGGCTCGTAGAGGACCGCGTCCTCGCGGCGGTCATGCCGCCCCATGACCTCGGCCAGATCTTCTCCCCGGGCGATCTCGAGGCTCGCGGCCGGATCGGCGCCCGCCGCCCGAAGCCCTTCGAGCGCGTTCCAGATCAACCGCTCATCCGCGCCCCTCGCGTTCGCCAGGGCCCCGCCGATCAGGTCCAGCCCCTCCTCCACCTCGCCCCGGACATCCGGATACCCCGCCTCCACGCGCTTTTCCAGATCGGCCAGCCAAGAGGCGAAGCGGTCCGTCCAGGCCTCGATGGTAAAGGCGTAGCGGGTGTTCTCCTCCAAGGGAAACTCGCCCCTCCAGCGGTCGTTGACCACGTGCTCCATCGGAGCCTCCGCATGATTGCGGTCCCGTTTGCGGCGCCACTTGACGACCGCTCGGATGGCCTCGTGGCCGTCGCGGAAGATGTCGGCTTCGACCCGGCACCGCTCCCCCACCACGCGCCTGGCGGGGTAGCGGCCTCCGTCCACGGCCGGCGCCACGGCTTCGATCACGACGTGCCTCTCCATCCGCGCCCGGGCCTCCTCTCCCGTTGCTCTCGCGCGACGAGTTCCCCGGTCTTCAAGCGACACCCTTTCTCTTGATAGGCCGTGCGGGGGCCGCGTCAAGTGCGAACCCCCAAGGGCGGAGGGCAGCCCTCCCCCCTCCCCGACGGACCGCGCCGGGTTTCGCCGGGGCCGGACGGCCTCTCCAGCCGCCGGAGGCGCCGCCGACGGGGCGGTTTCACATCGGCGAAGGACCGATTTATGATAGGAGACCTTTGGGCCGGCCGCAGACCCAGGTCGCGGGCCGCTCGAAGGAGGAAAGCTGAGGGGCGGGCGCGCCTTTGCTTCGTCCCCTCTGTGGAGAAATTTTCCCGAGGATTTTTGTGGGCGGTCCGGACAGCTTTTTCCGCTCTCCGGGCTGGCTCCAGCGTCGGGTCCGTTTCCCATTGAGGTCCATGACCTCTGCCGGCCAACGCGTTCGGCCGGGCCACGTCAACCGAAAGAAAGATGGGCCGCACAGGCCGACCGCAGCGCGACGCCAATCCCAAGTTCGCCCGCCTGGAACGCGAGTCCTGTCTCGTGAACCTGGCGGGGGATTACCACTACCTGACGGTCGGGTACTATCTTTCCCAAGACCTGGAGGCCGAGGGGCAAGCCTCCCACCCCACTTGCCAGGAGGTCCTGGACGGCTATGTGGTTCCCCTGTTTCTGGAGAAGGCCCGGCTGGCGGGGCAGCCCGCCTCCAGATACTACATCACCAACGGGTATTTCGAGCCTCCCGTCCTCGTGGACACCCTCAACCCCTTCATGTCCCGCCAGAGCGTGGTCCTCAAGGGAGGCCACCAGGAGCGAGTGGCCAAGTCCATGACCCGCAATTTCACGTACGCCATCTGCTGCCAGGAGCTGCCGGAGGGGGCCCGCATCCGGTACTTCCACGCCTTGCTGGGCTGGTCCCCGTCTCCCCGATACCGGGCCCTGGCGGCCGCCGTCTGGGAGGTCTTCCACATTCCCCTCGCGGTGGTGCGCGTCATCGCGGCCCCCGACGGCGCCTTGCTGCTCAGCGGACTGCGGCCGCTCCCCTTCGACCGTCTGACCGTACGGGAGCGGGCGTACGTGGAAGAGGTGGTGACGTGGCAGACATAGCGGTGTACATCGAGCGCTACACGGTGGCGTCCTCGGAGGAGATGAGCGCCCTGATGCGCCTCGGCCAGGTGGCGCACCTCATGGGGCACCGCCTCGACGTGCTCTTCCGGCCGGACATCTACAAGATCCCCCAGTACGACGCCCTTTTCATCCGGGCGCTGACCGACCCGCTCAACTCTGCCTACGTCGCCTCCCGGCTGGCCCAGCTTCACGGGCTCCGCGTGATCGACGACCCCGAGTCCATCGTCATCTGCTGCGACAAGGTCAACATGTACCGGCGCCTCTCGCAGCAGGGAATCCCCATGCCGGAAACCGTCTTCCTGGCGAAGAGCGACCTCACCCCCGAGACGGGGAGGAGGCTGATGAGGACCCTGGGGACCCCCCTGGTGCTGAAGGCGCCGAGCTCCAGCTTCTCCTTGCAGGTCGAGCGCATCTCGACCGTCGAGGACTTCGCGCGGGTCGGCAGGCGGCTTCTCCGCCGGGCCGATCGGCTGATCGCCCAGCGCTTCGTGCAGTCCGAGTTCGACTGGCGGGTGGGCGTGTTGGGGGGCCGGGTCCTATACGTGTGCCAGTACACCATTCCGAAAAGACGGTGGAAGGTCTTGACGTACACGGAGGCGGGGCGCGCCGTCTACGGCCGCGTCCGGGGCTTTGACGTCAGAAAAGTCAACCCCGCTCTTTTGCAGACAGCCCTTCAGGCGGCCTCGGCCATCGGCCGGGGCCTCTACGGCGTGGACCTGAAGCAAGTGGGCGACGGTTTCGTCGTCATCGAGGTGAACGACAACCCCACCATCGGGGCGGGCGAGGAGGATCAACACGCGCCCGGCCTCTACAAACGCCTGATCCGCTACCTGGTCGGCGAGGGGGGATAGCCGTGGCCAAAAAGATCCTCGTCCGAAAGGGCACCCCCGAAGACCTCGGCGCCCTGGTGCGGCTGGAGATCGCAGGTTTTTCCTCGGACCGCTTCAGCCCCCGGCAGCTCCGCTACCTCCTGACCCGCGCCAACGCCACCACCCTGGTGCTGGAACAAGACCGCAAGGTCCGGGGCGCCGCGATCCTGGCCTGGCAGAAGAACTCCCCGGTCGGGCGCCTGTATTCCATCGTCATCGATCCGGCCTTCCGGGGGCGCGGCCTGGGAAACCGCCTGCTGAGGGCCTGCGAGAAGGAGACGGTGAACCGGGGGTGCACCCAATTGCGCCTGGAGGTCCGGGCGACCAACCACCGAGCCATCGCCCTCTACAAGGGCCACGGCTTCCGCGCGGCGGAGTCGCTCTCCGGCTACTACAGCGACGGCGCCAACGGTCTGCGGATGGTGAAGGCCCTGGCAAAGAGGGAGGAGGCCAGGGTCCGCCTGAAGGTCCCCTACTACGCCCAGACCCTGGACTTCACGTGCGGGCCGGCCTGCCTCATGATGGCCATGAAGGCCCTCGACCCGGACCTTCCCCTCAGCCGCTCCTTCGAGCTGCGCCTTTGGAAAGAGGCGACCCTCATCTTCATGACGGCGGGGGTGGGCGGGTGCGGGCCGTTCGGCCTGGCCGTGGCCGCCAAGCGCCGGGGCTACGAGGTCAGGGTCATCCTCGCTAGCCGCCGGACGCCGTTCCTCTCCTCGGTGAGAAAGCGGGAGAAAAGAGAAGTGATCCGGCTGGTGCACGAGCAGCTCGAGGAGGAAGCCCGGTCCCTCGACGTGAGCGCCGACTACTCCAACTTCACCTTCGAGGACATCTCCCGCGGCATGCGGGAAGGGGCGGTGCCCATCGTCCTGATCAGCACGTACCGCCTTCACAAATTCAAAAGCCCCCACTGGGTGGTCCTGACCGGATTCGACGGCGAGAACGTGTACTTCCACGACCCCTACGAGGGCTTCTACCTGCCCGACAAGCGGCAGGCCCAAAACGTCCGCGTCCCCATCGCGGAGTTCCTCCACATGCGCCGCTACGGCAAGGACGTGACGAGGAGCGTCATTTTCGTCTCCGGGCGCCGCCTCCCCGCCGAGGGACGGATCCCGCGGGCCTGACCGTCCGGCGTCCGTGTCCCGGGCGAAAAACGGGCGGGCGGATGGGCGGCCGGCGGAGGACCCCGGTCGCGTTCCCGGCCGGGTCCTCAGAAGACCCGCGGGCCCTCCACGGGCGCGGCGAGGGCCATGAGGGCGCGCTCGACCAGGCCCCTGCGGAGCCTCCTCTCCTCTTCCGGGCTCACATCGGGATTCCCCACCACGTGCGGGACGCCGGCGCCGGGGACGATGCGGTTCGCGCCCACGTGGCGGGCCACCGAGACCAGGGTGGCGATGAGGGCCGCCGGGATCCCCGCCCTGTCCATCTCCTTCGCCACCGCTGACCCGCAGCGGGCGCACGTCCCTCAGGAGGAGGTGATGAGGACGGCGTCCACGCCGAGCCCCTTCAGCTCCCCGGCAATCTCCCGTCCCATCCGGGCGGCCGACTCGTAGTACGTGCTGCACCCGGCGAAGGCGTAGAGATCCCCCCAGAGCCTGCCCACGCGCCCCTCCCGCTCCAGGGCCCGGAGGGCGTCCAGGGGGACCAGGCGGTTGGGGTCCTCGTTGACGTACACGGTCGCGTACCCACCGTGGTGCGCCTCGTAGGCCGAAGGGTCGAGGGCGTCGAGCCCCCCGATGGGATACTTGGCGTAGCGCGTGGCCCGGGTGGACTCCATCCGGTCGGGGTTCCCCTTGAGGACGAGCCCCCCGGTCGTGACGAGGGCGAGGGTGGCCCTCCCCAGGTCCCGGACGGGCGGCGCGGGCGGCACCCGGTCGAACTTCGGCAGGACGAGCTCGCTCTCGAAAGGCCGGCCGCCGACCTTGGCGAGGAGCATCTCCAGCGCCCGCTCCGCTCCGATCCTTCCGGCGCGGGCGTTCTTCCGGAAGCCCCGGGGGAAATAACCCTCCTCCCGGGCGGAAAGGAGGGCCTCCCCCCGCATCAGCCTGAGGCCGAGGCGGGCCATGGCCTGAAGGGCCTCTCTCATCCCGCCCACATTGTCGGACGTGGGGACGATGTAGGCGTCCCCCCGGAACTCCAGCCCCGGGTTCTCCGCCGCCATCCCGGTCACGGCGGGGATCCGGAGTGCCCGCCCGACCCTCCGGCAAAGCGCCCCGCAGGCGTACCCGTAGCGCCCGGCGTTGAAGGCCGGCCCAGCCACGAAGAGGTCCGGCTCCGCCCGCTCCACGAGGCCCGAGAGCCTGTCCGCGGCCTCCTCTGGGCGCTCGGCGAAGAAGTCGTCCCCGCAGGCCACCGTCAGGACGATCTCCCCTTCCCTCTGAAGGGCCGCCTCGAGCGGCCGGCCCGGCCCCACCGGCCCCTCCATCGAGACGGGCCCCGCAGACGCCTCGGCCTCGCCGCCGATCCCGGCGAAGAACTGGATCAGGTAGTGGACGACTCGAAAGCGGGCGGCCACGTCCGGCCCTCCGAAAAGAAAAGACTACACCTCCCAGGCCGTGAGGGCGTTGCCGCCCAGCATACCGACGGCGCCGGGAATCTTGTTGTAGGAGACCTCCACGGGATCGCGCGGATCCTGCGCAAAGTCCTTCAGGCGGGCGCCGCCGACCACCCGCTCCATCCGGGGGAGTCGGACCGTCTCGGCGCAATTCCCCACCGAGACGATGGCATCGGCCCGGGGACTCGCGTCCACCAGGGACCCCGCCGAGGAGCCCCGGTCCCCGGCGAACTCCATGGTCAACAGCACCGTCTTGACCCCCCTCTCCTCGCACTGCTCGCAAATCTGCATCAGATCGGTGTCGGCCTGGCCGCCCGAATCCTTGGTGATGATGACCCCGTCGGCCCCCAGGACGTCCTCCGCCAGGCGGGCCATCATGGCCGCGTGCAGGGTCTTCTCCGTGAAATGCTTGGGGTGGTTCGCCACGATGGTCCCCGCGAAGACGATGGATTTTCCGTGGGCCGCGTAGAGCGTCCGGAGGACGGCGTGGTTCAGGTGGTCGTAGGTGGGGTTCTTGGTGGGCCGGCAGAAGCCCGACCACACCACGGCCCCGTCCATCACCTCGTTGGGGTGAATGAGCGTCGGAAGGAGGTCGCGCGTGTTCCGCCCGTAGAGGAGCATGTCCCTGGCGTCGCCTTGGGAGTAGAGGGGGTAGACGTAGGCGATCCGGGGAAGGGAGGGATCTAGGCCGGCCGCCCGGGAGGGGGCGGAAAGCTCGAAGACCTCTGAGGCCTCGGGCGCCTGGGTCCGGGCGGCCTCGCCCAGGAGCTCGCCCAGGAACAAGGAGGCCCGCACCCCGGCCTCCACCGCGGCCCGCGCGGACTCCGCCCGGCTCAGGCCCTCGGCGAAAGTCAGGGTCACGACCACACCCTTGAGACCCGAAAAGCGGCTGAGATCCGCGCACGGCCCCGCCATGTCGAGCAGCGCGTCCTCCGCACCGTCCAGAGAACCGCACGTCACGACGCACATCCCCCTCAAGGCGTGGGTGGTCCCGCTCCCGGCAAGCCTCGCCGGCCCCAGGATGCCAGGGAAGGCCTCCCCCCCGCCCGAGGCCTTGATCCGGGGCTCGAAGATGTCGAGGATGTTGACGATGCGGCAGGACTCCCCCGGGCGCACCAGGTCGATCTCCACGGACCCGAGCCGGCCGTCCCGCAAAAGAAGGTCTCGCAGCTCCCTCCGGTTCAGGAGGAGCCGGCGGCCGTCGAGCCCCGTCCTCCGGGACTCCGCGATCTCATCCACCGGGAAGGAATTCAGCGTCAGCTTCACGGCAAGACGTCCCCGCGCGCCGCTCCGCGCCGGCTCACTCCTCTCCGCCGTCGGACGCGAGAAGGCGCAGGGCCTCCTCGACCAGCCTCCGCCGCAGGCGGCGCTCCTCCTCCGGCGGAAGGGACGGGTCGCCGAAGACGTGCGGGATCGCCCGCCCCGGCAGGATGCGGTTGGCCCCCGTGTTCTCCGCTACCGACACCAGATTGGTGACCTGCACGGTCGGGATGCCGGCCCTTTCGATCTCCTTCTCCATCGCTGCCCCGCAGCGAGTGCAGGTCCCTCAGGACGAGGTGAGGAGGACAGCGTCCACCTCCCCTTTCCGGAGGGTCTCGGCGATCTCGCGTCCCATCCGGGCGGCGGTCTCCGGCGGCGTTCCGTTGCCCACCGTGGAGTAGAAGGTCTCATGGAGGCCGCCGAGAATCCCTTCCCCCACCAGTTCTCTCAGGACATCCACCGGCAGGAGGCGGTCGGGGTCTTCATTGACCGCGGCTGTGAAAAAGCCCCCGTGAACGGACTCGAACGCCTCGCCTGAAAGGTCGTCGATCCCGGCCAGGCCATAGGCGCCATACGCCGTGGAGAGATAGGACTTGATGGCGTCCGGGTTGCCGCGGGGGACGAGCCCCCCCGTCGTCACCAGGGCCAGCCGGGCCTTGCGGACGTCCCGCACCCCGGGGGCCCGGGGAACCGCCTCGAAGGCCGGGAGGGGGATCTCCGTCTGAAAGGCCCTTCCCGAGAGCTTCGCCATGAGAAAGTCCAGCGCCCGCTCCGCGGCGGGCCGGTCCACCCGGACGTTCCTCCGCACCCCCCTGGGGAGGAGCCCCTCTTCGGCCGAGCGGCCCAGGGGCTCCCCGGCGAGCATCCTGCGGGCCAGGGACGCGGCGCGCCCCAGGACGGCCGCCATGTCCCGGGCCGAGTCTCCCGTCTCCACGACGGGAACCTTCCGGCGGGCGAGGTCGGCCGCGGGGTTCGAGGCCGACATCGCCGTCAGGACCGGGATGCGGAGTCTCGCGGCGGCCACCCGGCAGAGGGCCCCGCAGGCGATCCCGTAGCGCCCGGCGTTGAAGGCCGGCCCCGCGAAGAACAGGTCGGGCCGCTCGGCCTCGAGCAGGGCCAGGACCTCCTCCGTCGCCCGGCGCTCGCTCTCGGCGAAGTGGTTGTCCCCGCAGTAGAGGGTGGCGACGATCCGGGCCTCTTCCCCCAGCAGGGTCTGCAAGAGCCTCCCGGGACCCGCCGCCCCCTCCTTCCGGCCGGGCGGGAGGTGAGCGCTCTCCTCCCCGCCGAGGCCCGCGAAGAACTGGTTCAGGTAGTGGACGACCCGATACATGACTCCTCCTCCGGTATCAGTCCAGCCGGCCGGCCAGCGTCGTCCCCCCGATCGGGTCGATGGCCCCGATGAGGTTCTGAACGGGCATCTCCACCCAGCCGGCCGCGTCTCCCTGGATGGCCCCGAGGAATTCCCGGCCCCCGATCACCCGCTCCATCCTCTCGGTGAGGCAAACGCGCTCGGGACAGTTCCCCACGCTGACAATGGCGTCAGCCTCGGGCGCGAGGTCCACCAGGGCCGCCCCCGCATCCCCCGATTCTTCCTTCGCAAGGAGGACCGTGCGCATCCCGAGCCCCTCGCAGGCCTTGCAGGCGAGCATGAGGTCCACGTCGGCCTGGCCGCCCCCGTCCTTGGAGATGACAACCCCCTCGACCCCCAGGACGCGCTTGAGCAGGCGGGCCCCGAGGAAAGCGCTCCTCTCCTTGTTCCGATGGGCGGCGTGATGGTTGGCCAGCACGACGCCCGCGAAGGAGAGCTCGCGCCCGTGCCGGCGATAGAGCTCGCGGATGACGGGGTGGTTCTGGATGTCGTGGGTGGCGTTCTTCGTCGGCTTGGTGTAGCCGTCGTTGACGATGGCCCCGTCCAGGGGCTCGTTGGGGTGAATGACCGTGGGCAAAAGGTCCTGGGTGCCGATGCCGTAGAAGAGCTTCTGCCGGCCGATCCCGTGGGAGTAGACGTAGTAGAAGTACCCCACCCGCGGAAGCCCGGGGTCGGCTCCCTCGGCCGGCTCCCAGCGGAACCGCTCCGTCCGGCCGGGTTCCTCGTCCCGCGTCGCCTCCGCCAGAAAGGAAGCGGCCCGAAGGCCCGAGCGCATGACGGCGAGGCCGAACTCCCCCGGGTCCGCCCCCTCCCGGGGCTTCGGGGCCAGGACCAGGTTCCACATCCGGCCGAAGCGGCTGAGCTCGCTCCCCGGGCCGCACATGTCGATGATCGCCTCCTGGGAGCCGGGGAGGGCGGCGGAGGTGACCACGGCGGCGTTCTCCAGGGCGTGGGTCTGGCCGGTCCCGCTCTGCGAAAGTCCCCCGAGGCTCCCCGGGAAGGGACTCCCTTCCTCGGGCCGCTTCCAGCGGGGCTCAATGACGTCCACGACGTGGAGGATCCGCGTGCGGTCGCCCGGCGCGGCCACGTGAAGCTCCACGTCGGCCAGCAGAGGCTCCATCAGGAGGTGACGCCGCAGGGCCGCCAGGTCCACGGTCAGACGGCCGTCTCGATATTCGGTCGCCTCCCCCGGACGGAGGGAGGCCACTTCATAGCGCGCCAGTTCTAGCTCCACAGGCCCTTCTCCCGTTGCGGATCTTCCTCCCCGACAGTGAGAGGAAGTCGCCCGAGGTCCGATGTCTTTCGGCAGCACGCATCTTACCACGGCCACGGCCTCGCGGAAACGGGCGGGGGAAGACGCCCGCAAATCACGGCCCGGAGGGAGCCGGGCGCCTTTCCGCCGGAGCCCCTCGTCCTTACCGGGGCGGAGGCCCCGATTGACACGCGGGCGGGCGATTCCTGAAAATACGCGGGAAAACCTCAACGCGTGCGGCCTCGGCGGAAGGGGGGAAAGCCGTTCGGGGGGCCGTTCCCGAAGACGACCCTCTGAAAGGAGGAAACGGACCATGAAAGTCTTTTGTGCCCGACGCGCTCTCCGCTGGATTTGCGCCCTTCTCCTCCTTGTTCCGGTCGCCGCCCCACCCGGCCGGGCCGCGGCCGAGGACTGGATTTTCCTCACGGGCTCCATGGGAGGGTCCTGGTACCCCCTCGGGGCGGTCATGGTGGACCTCCTCAACAAGGGTCCAAGCGGCATCCGCTTCTCCCAGAAGCCCGGAAGCTCCATCGCCAACCTCCAGCAGGTGGGGACGGGCAAGGCCCAGGTCGCCTTCGCCCTCGGCAACCTGACCGCGGTGGCCATGAAGGGAGGGGGCCAGTTCAAGGGGAAGTCCCTGCCGAACATCCGGAACCTCGGCACCCTGACCCTCAACTACTTCACCCTCATCGCCACGTCCGGGTCGGGCATCCGCCGGGTGGAGGACCTCCGCGGGAAGCGCTACATCCCGATGCCCCGCGGCAACAGCGGGGAGCGCCTCGCGGAGACCCTCCTGAAGGCGCACGGCCTCAAGTACCAGGACATCGGGAAGCTCCATTTCGTGGGGCCGAACGACGGGGTCGCCCTCATCAAAGACGGCCACGCCGACGCCATCTCCTCGGTGACGGTCATCCCCCTGGCCGCCTACACCGACCTGGCCAACGCGCGGGAGGTGCGGGTCATCGGCCTGGCGCCGCAGAAGGTCCAGGCCGTCCTGGAGGCGAACCCGGGCCTCATCGCCCTGACCATCCCGGGCGGCACCTACCACGGACAGCCGGACGCGGTGGAGACCCTCGGCTCCTTCGTCCACCTGATCACCAACGCCGACCTGCCGGCCGAGAAGGTCTACGCGGTGACCCGGACCCTGGCCGAGAACGCCGAGCGGCTGGGCCAGGTGCACAGCGCCTACCGGGGGCTCAACCTGCGCGTCATGGCCACGAAGACCCCGATCCCCTTCCACCCGGGCGCGGAGAAGTACTACCGAGAACGCGGCGCGCTGTGAGGTGAGCTTCCTTCGGTGACTCCCCGGGACTCCGCCGAGAAGAACTCCAAGACCCCAGGCCCCGTCCTGGAGCGGGGGCGCCGGCCGCTGGAGGGGGGGGCCCGCCTTTTCGCGGCGGGCGCCTCTCTCCTGCTGGCCCTGTTCCACCTCTACACGAGCGTCTTCGGAAGCTTCGAGGTCATGATCCAGAGGGGGGGGCACCTCCTCGGGATGCTCCTCCTCGCCTTCGCCCTGTACCCGGCGCGCCGCTCTTCCCCCCTCGGAAGAATCCCCCTCTTCGACTGGACCCTGATCGCCCTGGCCCTTCTCCCCGTGGGCTACGTCCTGTGGGAGTACGAGCACGTCTCAAGCCGCATCGGGTTCTTCACGCCGGTCACCCCCGCTGAGGTCCTCATCGGCTTCCTGCTCATCGCCCTCCTGCTGGAGGCGACGCGGCGGACCACGGGCCTCTCCCTCCCCCTCCTGATCGTCCTCTCGCTCCTCTACGGGGCCGTCGGCTCCTGGTGGCCGGGCTTCCTACGGCACTCCGGGAACTCCCCAGCCACCCTCGTGGACCAGTTGTTCCTCCAGCCCGAGGGCGTCTTCGGGATCATCCTGGGCGTCTCGGCCACCTACCTCGTCCTCTTCGTCATCCTGGCCGCCTTCCTCTCGGAGACGGGCGTGGGGGACTTCTTCCTGCGGCTTTCCACGGGCCTGGCGGGCACGCGGCCGGGAGGCCCGGCCAAGATCGCCGTCATCGCGAGCGGCCTGATGGGCACCATCTCCGGCCAGCCGGTGGCGAACGTCGTCACGACCGGGTCCTTCACCATCCCCCTCATGATCCGGACGGGCTACCGGCCCCACTTCGCGGGGGCGGTGGAGGCGGTGGCCTCGACGGGCGGCCAGCTCATGCCGCCCGTCATGGGCGCCGCCGCCTTCGTCATCAGCGAGTACATCGGCGTGCCCTACGTCCAGATCGCCCGCCACGCCCTCCTCCCAGCCGTCCTCTACTACCTGGCCGTTTACGTCATGGTCCACTTCGAGGCGAAAAAGGAGGGACTCCGGGGGATGGACCGGGAGAGCCTGCCGCCCTGGCGGGCCGTCCTCTTCAGGGAGGGATACCTCCTCTTCCCCGTCCTGGTCCTGATCGCCCTTCTGACGGCCGGATACACCCCGGTGTACGCGGGCTTCTACGGCATCGTGTCGGCCGTGCTGATCAGCTTTCTGAGCCGCAGGACGCGGCTGAACCTACGCCGGGCCGCCGCCGCCCTGGAGGCGGGGGTTCAGAACGCCATCCAGGTGGCCGTCGTGTGCGGAGCGGCCGGGATCGTCATCGGCATCGTGTCCCTGACCGGCGTGGGCGCCCGCCTCGGGAGCCTGGTCATCTCCTTCTCGGGGGGAAGTCCCGTCGTGGCGCTGATCCTGACGGCCCTCGTGTCCCTCATCCTCGGGACGGGTCTTCCGACGACCGCCGCCTACATCGTGCCCGCCGCGCTCATGGGGCCCGCCCTCGTCAAGATGGGACTCCCCCTCGTCGGGGTTCACCTCTTCATCTTCTACTACGCCATCGTCTCGGCCCTCACGCCCCCCGTGGCCCTGGCGGCGTACGCGGGGGCGGCGCTCGCCGGCGCCAGCCCTTGGCGGACGGGGTTCACGGCGGTGCGGCTCGGGCTGACGGCCTACATCGTCCCCTTCATCTTCGTCTTCTACCCTTCGCTCCTCCTGATCGGCCCTCCCCTGTGGGTCCTCGCGACGCTGGCCTCGGCGTCCCTCGGGGTGACGGCGCTGGGCGCCGGCCTGCAGGGATACTGGTTCGGGAGGCTCGGATGGCCGTCCAGGCTGGTCCTGCTCGCCGCGGCCTACCTGCTCATCCAGCCGGGCCTTCTCACCGACGCCGGGGGGACGATCCTGATGGGGGCAGTCACCCTACGGCGCTGGAAGGCCGGGCCCGGCCTTTCCGCGGAAGGGGCCGAGGGAATAATGATTTCGGCTTCGAAGGCGGGCGAGAGGTCCGCCGGCGAGCGGCCCTGAAGGGCGCTCAGCCGGCGTCCAGGAGGAAAGACACCCCGTCGGCGAGCTGGGTCATCCGGCCCAGAAAAAGGCTGCCCTTCGCCAGGAAGAAGGCGCGGCTCAACTCTCCCTCGCGGAACCTCCGGAGGACGTGCGGGAGGGCGGGCACGGCGGAAGCGATGTGGCCCTGGGAGGGAGAAAACCCCGGAAGGCCGTGCTCCTCCACGAACCGGTCGATCTCCGAGCGGCCGATCTCCCCCCGAAGCGCGGCCAGGGCCCCAAGGAGCCGGTAGTTGTTGCGGGGGACGTCTCCGCCGCCGGCGGGGACGGTGATCTCGGGATTGTGGAGCTCGGTGGCGTAGAGGGGGATCTCCGAGATCCGCAGGCCGAGCCGGGCGAGGGGCTCGGCCGCCAGGGATTCGAGGATCGCCTGCTGAGAGCTCCCAGCGCCGATCCGGTGCAGGCCCACCCCGTCCAGACGGATCCGGGGGCCTTCGCCGTCGGCCGCCACCCAGGCGGCGAAGCCGGCCAAGACGTCCTCCAGGATCGGCATCTCCCGCTCTAGGTGAGCCGCCGCCTTCATGCCCAGCTTGGGGAGAGAGCCCCCCGCGACGACGGCCACATGGTTGAAGAGACCGGAGACCACCAGGCTCCCGGCGAAGATCAACGCCTGCACGGGACTCGCGCAGAAGTTCTTGATGTCGGCCCCGCTCGCCCGGCTGAGTCCGGCCATCTCGCCGACGGCCTTCGCCAGGTTCCCGCCGCCCCGCTGGTAACGGTCCCCGACCGCCTCCTCCGAACAACTGATGAGAAAATCCAGCGAACCGCGATCCGGCACCCCGGGCTGATTCAGCAGGCGGTCCAGCGCGAGGAAGGCCGAGGCCTTGCACGCCAGGTTTTCCAGAAGGACGGACGCCTTGAGGGAATCGTCCTCCTCATGGTCCCGGCGGACGGCCCCGACGGCCTCGCCCTGGAACAGAAGGGGAAGGAGGGAGTTCAGGTCGCCGGGGTCGTCTTGCGGCTCGGCGGCCCGGCCTTCCCCTGGATGGTTGGACGGTCCCGAGGCGTCCAGCCCCATCCGGCGGGCGAAACCCTCCGACAGCCGGACGAGGCCGCACACGTCGGCCTTCTTGAGGAGGGCGAGGAACCCGTCCTCGGGGAGGATCTCGCCGAAGGGGCCCGCCGGCGCCGCGCCCCGGATCAGGTGCCCGTACCAGGGAGAGGGGACCTCCCGCAGCGCCTGGGGCGGCAGGTTCCCGATGAAGACCTGGTTGGGGGGATACGCGGCGGCCTCATCGAAGGAGCGCAGCCGGGATTCCAGGCCGGAGAGGAAACCGCCGTCTTTTCGGATCTCCCGCATCGGCTTCGAGCCGTACCGGACAAGGCCCGGCACGTGCGCGAGCACGCAGGAGGCAGCCAGGATGCTGGCCCTTCGCATCGTCTGAGCGCTTCCCTCGGGAAAGAAGGTTCGGAAGCCGGCCGGGGGCACCCGGACGGGGTCGCTCTCGCCTCAGTTCCGGGAGGGCGCGGCGCGAAACTGCCCGAGGATCTTTCCGATGGCCTCCACATCGGCGACCATGGAGATGAGCCCGAGCTTCTCCTCGTGGAGCGCCGAGGGGATCTCCTCGCGGAGGACGGGCTCCAGGATGTGGAAAACGGGGAGTCCCAACGAGACTCCGGCCAGAGGACCGGCGTAGCTCGGGTCACCGGAGGTGACCGTCTCCGCCGCGAGCGCCAGTAGATCCACGTTCGTCGCACCGAGAAGGACGATGAGGCCGTCGCGTCCGTGCTCCTCAGCGACGACCTGGATGTCGGCCTGGCGCTCGGTGTCCATGGCCCCGGCCGACGTTCAGACGAAGCACTCGGTCACTTGCAGGACCACCTGCGCGCCCGCCGCCTCGGCACACTCCGCAATGACCGGTCCGGGCACGCCGTCCCTCTCCCCGATGGCGATGACCTTCTTTCCCCTCAGCATTCGTTCTCCTCCTGACCCCCCCAATTCATCTGTTCACTCCTCCACAAAACGATTTTCTTCCCGGCAGACGCCAACCCGTTTGAAAAAGTTGGAGCCGGCGGGGGGAATTGAACCCTCGACCTACTGATTACGAATCAGTTGCTCTACCCCTGAGCTACGCCGGCAGCTTCTAAAATCAATTGGTTACGGACTGTTCGGATTCATGGGTACGGTCCGGGGTACAGTCCTGATCCAGGAGCTCCGGACCTCGCGCGCCCATACGGCCCATAGAGGGGGAGCGCCCAGGCCAACCGCTGACTAATGTAACCCGAACCCCATGCCGCGTCAACGATCCCTCCCCGGGAGGCGCGCCGCCCGGCGCAAAGAAAAAGGATGTCCGGACCGCTTGTGATTTGCCGGGAGCTTCGGCGGGAGAAACACCTTCACCGCCTTGCGCCCCTTCCGCCTTCGCCCATGTTGTAAACTGAGGGGGTGGACACAAATTGGGGAGGAGCGGACCCTTGCGATCGCGCATTCATGAAGCGCACCTGAAACTGGGCGCCGCTATGGCGGAATGGGACGGCTGGGATCTGCCCGCCCATTACGGAGACCCACAGGCGGAATACCGGGCCGCCCGAAGCGCCGTCGTCCGGACAGACCGCTCCCACCGGACGAAACTGCGGGTGCTCGGCGCCGACCGGATGAAATTCCTCCACAACATCCTCACCAACGAAGTGAAATCGCTCCCGCCAGGAAGCGGAACCTACACCGCCCTCCTGACGGCAACGGGCAAGCTGGTGGCGGACTTCCGCGCGTCCATCCTCGCGGAGTCCGTGCTCCTGGACGCCGAGGCTCGATGCCGGGGGACAGCTTTCCCTCATCTGGACAAGCTCAACCTGGGTTACAACTGTGAGATCGTGGACGAAACGGAAGAGCTCGGCATGGTGACCTTGGTGGGTCCCAAAAGCGGGGAAGCCGTCCGGGATCTCTTGGGCGAGGCCCCCCGGCTCCCCCCCGGCGCGGACCGGCCCTATCAATGCCTGGAGATCGACTGGAACGGGATCAAGACCGTCGCCGCGACGACCGACCGCCTGGGCGTTGCGGCCATCGACCTGATGGTTCCGGTTTCATCCCTCGCCCTCCTGTGGGAGGCCCTTCCGTCCGTCCCCCCCGCGGGGTTTTCCACCCTGGAGGTCCTCAGGCTGGAGGCCGGGGTGCCGCGGTTCGGAGCGGACATGGACGAGTCCGTGAATCCCATGGAGGCCGGCCTTCGGTGCGCCATCGACTTCGACAAGGGGTGCTACGTGGGACAAGAGGTGGTCGCCAAGATCGACTCCCTGGGCCACGTGAACCGCAACCTGGTGGGACTCCGCATCGCGGCGGACGCCGCGCCCGAGACCGGCGCCCCCATCCTGGAGAGCGGAAAGAAGGTGGGCCATGTGACGAGCGCCGCGATGTCGCCCGCCCTGGGCGAGGTGGTGGCTCTGGGTTACGTCCACCGCAGGCTCTCTGCCCCCGGACAGCCCCTGGAGACCGAATCCGGCGGCAAGACGCTCCCGGCCAAGGTTGCGGAACGACCCCCCGCTCCTTGATCATGGGGCGGGCGAGAAGGGGCCGTTTTCGCTCCCCCGCCGTTGGATCGCCCGGGGTCTCAGCCTCCCGCGGGGCAGGAGGAGCGTCTTGCGGGCCCGGCCCAGGGGACGGCCCATGAAATCCGCCCGCTGATGCGAACCCTTGACACTCCTCCGGGATTCCCAATATATAAGGAGGCGATCGAACGGAACACGCGCTTTTGACACGCAAGCGGGCCGCTAGCTCATCCGGTTAGAGCACCTGCCTTTTAAGCAGGTGGTGCCAGGTTCGAGTCCTGGGCGGCTCACCAAAAATCTCACGACGCGCGGCGCTCTGCGCCAACGCCCTGGAAGTCCCCATCGTCTAGCCCGGCCCAGGACACCGCCCTTTCACGGCGGCAACCGGGGTTCAAATCCCCGTGGGGACGCCAACAGAACACCAGTTTAGCCGATTATCCTCCAATCTCCGGGTCACGCCTTCACAGCGCAAGCTCACGCCGGAAGCCTCGGCCTGCTTGCGCCATTCACTTCACGCCCTTCCCGGCGGCCGCCGGCGTAGCGTCCAACGTGCGCGCAAGGTAGGTCCCCCGCGGGTCTCCCACGAGCTCTCCCTTTTCCATGATGACCTCTCCCCGGAGCATCGTCAGGACGGGCCAGCCCGTGAACTCCCTCCCCTCGAAGACGCAGAAGTCCTGCATCGTGTGAAGGTCCTCCCCCCGGACCGTGCGCTTCAGGTTCAAGTCCACCAGGACCAGGTCGGCGTCGGAGCCCACCTGGATGGCCCCCTTGCGGGGGAAAAGGTTCAGGGCCTTCGCCGTGTTCTCCGAGGCCACCTGGGCGACGCGCTCGATGGTGAACCGCCCCTGATTGACGCCCTCGCTCAACAAGATGGGCAGCATCAGCTCCGTCGTCGCCATCCCCGAGAATGACTTCCACACATCTCCTTCCGTCACGAGCTCCGCGCGCGTTCCGGGCACGTGGTCCGTCCCGACGCACTGGATGTCGCCCTTGGCCAGCCCTTCCCAAAGGGCGTCGGCGTTGGATTTGTCGCGGATGGGCGGGTGGTTGACGGCCATGGCGCCGGGAAACTCGGCCTCGAGGTCGTAGAGGGTCAGGTACTGGGTGCAGACCTCGGCCGTGATGTTCACCCCCTCGGCCCGAACCCGCTTGACCATCTCCAATCCCATGCGGGAATTGAGGTGGACGACATAGATACGGCATCCCAGCATCTTGGCGAAGAAGCCCATCTTGAGAATGTCCACCGCTTCCAGGAAATCGGGGGAGGCCGCCTCCCAGGCTGCCAGATTCTTCCGGCCGGTCGCCTTGATCCGCTCCTCCAGAACCCGCGCCACCTGGCGGTTCTCGGCGTGGAAGGCGGCCAGGCCCCCCACCTTGGCGATCTGCTCCATCCCCAGAAACAGGGTTCCGTCGTCCCACTCGGTGGGAAGCCCGATGCGCCGACTGAAGTAGTTGGGCCTATTGTAGCCCAGATAAAACTTGAAGGAGGTGACCCCGCACTCCTCCACACAGAGGGGGATCTCTCTGGCGTAGTCGTCCGACACGATGGCGAAGGTGAGGGCCATGTCCACGAAGGCGTGCTCGTTGATGATGTCCCGGGCCCGGGGGAAGACCTCGCCGTAGGAACGCACGTCCTGGGGCTCGGTGATCTTCTTGTAGGGCTGGCCCATCCGGGTGCTCTTGACGATCCCCACCATCGTCGTGACGCCCCCGGCGGCGGCGCTGCGGGTTTCCGTGCGGATGTCGTTTTCAAAAGGACCCCAGGGGCCGGGGTGCGTATGGGGGTCGATGGCGCCGGGCAGGAGATATTGGCCTCCCCCGTCGATGGTCCTTCGGGCGGGCGGGAGGCGGTCCTCCTCGCCGACGGCCACGATGTGGCCTCCTTGAACTGCGACGCCCGAATTGCGGAGCACGCCGGAAGGGGTCACGACCTGGGCGTTGCAAAGGACGATGTCCACGAGTTGATTGTCAGCCATAGAGCCCTTTCCTCCTGTCAAGCGGCAACGCCCCGCAACACCCTCTGGATGACCTCAGATACGAGCGGGGGATGGCCATTCCGCCCCCACGCGTAACAGCCCCCCCCTTGCCGACGCATTCAACAACTTCTTCCAGACCTTCCTTTTCCGGGATCCGTCCGAGCCCCCGAAGCGCGTCCCGCTGTCCTCCCGGCTCAGGCCGGCTCAGGGCTTTTTCGGGAAGAGCTTGGGCAAGAACCCGTTGGTGTACACCTCCGAAGGAGAGGGCTTTCGCGGGAGGTTCATGTACTTCGCCAAGACGTCGATCGTCTGCTGCATCTTCTTCTCGTCGAAGTGCCCGATCCCGTGGACCTTGGAATAGTCGGACAGCAGCATATCCAAGGCCAGCATAAGCTGCCCCTCGGCGATGGAGCGGGCCAGCGTCGGCGTCTGGGCCATGAAAATGTCCAGGGCCTCCTTCGGGTTCTCCACCGACCAGGCCCAGGCCTTCATGGTCGCCCGGACGAAGCGGCCCGCCTGGTCCGGATTCCGTTGGATCCGCTCATCCGAGGCCAAAAGACCGTTCGAGTAGAGGTCCAAACCGTGGTCGCGGAAAAGCAGCGTTGAGATCTCCAAGCCCACCTTCCGGGCGCTCGCCTTGATGGCGACACCGTCGGTGACGTAGTTCGTGATGGCGTCCACGCGGCCCGAGAGAAGGCTGGAGGTCTTCGCCGTTCCCGGCATGTCGATCCACTCCACGTCGCTCCCCTTGTACCCGTTGACCTGGGCGAAAGCCGGGAAGATGATCCGGACAGCGTCCGCCTTGGCCCCGCCGAACTTCTTCCCGATGAAGTCGGTCGGCTTCTGGAAACCCTTCCCCTTCACGGAGAAGATGGCGTGCGGGGCGCGGTCGTGGATGATGGCCAGCATCTTTGCATCGAGACCGCGCGTTCGACCGACGATCACGACGCCCGAGTCGGCAAAGCCGTAGTCGGCCTGCCCTGTCGCCACAGTCTTGGCCGTATCCCCCGAGCCTCTGCCCCGAATGATGTCCGGCTCCAGCCCATCCGCCTTGTAGAAGCCCTTCTTCACCCCGGCGAAGAAGGGCGAGTGCTTCCCGTTCAGGATCCAGTCCATCATCGCCACAACCCGCTCGGCCCGGGCGGGAACGGAGAGGGAGAAAAAGAACAACCCTGTGAAGATTGCCGCCCGGCTCACTTTCCCTCGACGCATCGCAAACCCTCCTTCTCCCGCTGCGCCTTCAGGCGGCCAGCAGGACTCGCAACGCCGCCCCCGTCGCACCGGCGGGGACAGTTTTTCCCCCCTCTCTCCCTGGACGAAGCCATCCGGAGCCTTGGACCCGATCGAGAGCGACCTCAAGCCCGGCCCTCGTCCCCCCGCGACGAGAGGTGCGGGGGCACGACGCTCACGGGGTGAGGGGCTCAATTCGGCAGGGGCTCGAGCGGTTGGGGGTGGCGCCGCTCACGGGGTCCACCACCTGGCTGCCGATGATCCGGTTGAGGTTCGCTCCCTGTTCGGAGAAGACGTCGTAGCCCGGCAGACCCAGGTCCCGGCATCCCTGCCACCACCCGTGCTGGGTGCACACCACGTCCGGACGGATGGCGTCGGTCAGCCGCGCGCGCACCCGCACGCCCCCCTGGGGGGTCCTGAGGCGGACCCAGTCCCCGTCCTTGACCCCCAACCCCTTGGCGGTCTGGGGATGGATGTCGACCTGAGGCTCCGGCCGCAGCCTCCGTAGGCTGGGGAGGGCCCGGTGCTGTCCGTGGCAGAACTCCAGCACCTTGGCCGTGATCATGGTGAGGGGGTAGGCCCCCGGGTCCTCCGCCCCCGCGGGGCGCGGCGGGACGAACTCGGGCACCGGGGGCTGGCTGTGCTCCAGGAAGGATTCCAGGTAGACCTCCACCCGGCCCGTCGCCGTCTTGAACCCGCGGGCGCGCCCCGTCTGCGGGTCTCTGACCCGGTACTTGCGGTGCTCCACCGGAAGGGGGACCGAGACACCCCCGGGGTTCTTCTCCAGATCCTCCACGGAAAGGCCCGCGGGCGCCAACTGGGCGTCGAAGGCCGCCCGGACGTCGCCGCCCCAGAAGCGGTCGCCCAGCCCCAGGCGCCGGGCCAGCTCGAAGATGATCTTCATGTCCGGCCATGACTCGTACATGGGCGGGACGATCTCCTTACGGAGCTGAAGGAAGGTGTTGGCCGCGGCCCCCTGCCCGCCGAAGCCTGTCTTGACATGGCTGGACTCGAGGAAGGTGGAGGCGGGGAGGAGGATGTCCGCGAACCGGGCCACGGGCGTCTCGAACAGCTCGGCCAGGACGAAGAATTCCAGCTTCTCCAGGGCCTTTTCCCCCTCGAGGGTGTCACACGTGGAAAGAAGGATGTTGCCCCCGAAGCTCACGATGGCCCGGATGGGATAGGGTTTCCCCGTCAGGATGGCCCGGAACACCTCGTAGGGCGGAAGGTGGCTCGCCGTGGCGGGCGGGCCGAGGGGGAACCGCGCGCGGGCGAGGTTCTTCTCCCGCTGGCCCGGCGGCAGCAGGCTCACTCCGGCCACGCCCTCCGTCTTGACGCCGGGGAAGTTGACGTTGGCCCCCGGAGCGTCGCACTGCCCGGTCAGCAGGAAGAGCAGGGAGATGGCCCGGTTCGTCTGGGTGGCGTTGGGGTGCTGCTCCACCCCGTTGTAGGTGTAGTAGCAGGAGGGCTTGACGGTGGCCAGCATCCGCGTCGCCCGGCGGATGTCCTCCGTGGGGACCCCCGTGACACGGCTCACCTCCTCGAGGGGAATGCGCCGGGCGGCCTCGACCAGGTGATCCCAGGCCGTCCGGAAGGGCGCGGTCTCTCCGGTCCGCAGCCTTGCCGTCCCTCGGGCCGAGAGGGCGGGAGAGATCCCGCCGGGGTCATCGAGGGGGTGGAGGGTCGCCAGCCGGCCCCTCCCCTCGTCCCAGACAGCGAACCGCTCCCGGCTTCCCTCGGGGTCGAGGTCGCTCTGCCGCAAAAACCGCCCTGTGTCCTCCCGGACCGCGAAGGGCCCCGTCGTCCAGGTCCGGGCGAACTCCCGGTCGAACAGCCCCTCGCCGATGAGGACGTCCAGCATCCCCAGGGCCAGGCAGCCATCCGTCCCCGGACGGACCGGCAGCCACAGGTCCGCCCGCTCGGCGAGGGGGATCCGCCGGGGGTCCACCACGATGAACTTCGCCCCCCGGTCCAGGGCCTGCAGGATCTTCCGGTAGTGCCCCCGCCAGGTGTTCTCGGGGTTGTGCCCCCACAGGACAATGCAGGCCGTCTGGTCGAAGTCGGGCTCGGCGATGCCGCTTCCGTAGGTGTAGCGCGAGGCGAAGTCCTTGTGCCAGTTGCAGATGTACATCGCCGAGGAGATGTTGGGGCTCCCGAAGGTGAAGGCCAGCCGGTGGAACCAGGCGTTGTAGTCGCTCGAGGCGGCGCCCCCCGGCGAGGCCCGGTGAAAATCCACCGCCTCCGGCCCGGAGGTCTCCCGGATCTCCAGGAGCTTGCGCGCGATGGCGTCCAGGGCCTCCTCCCAGGAGATCCTTTCCCAGCCAGGGTCGGGGGAGGTCTTGGGTCTCGTCCGCCGCAGGGGATGCTTCAGGCGTTCCGGGTGGTACAAGAGCTCCGGCAGGGCCTTGCTCTTGGGGTCCAGCTCGATCTCGTGCGGGCCGTTCGGGTGGTCGGGGTCGGGGCGCACCTCCACGAGACGGCCGTCCTCCACGACACAGATGATGCCGCTCTGGGACTTGCTCTGGGCGTCGTAGGTGCGGATCTCGCGGATCGGCATGCCTTCTCATCTCTGCGGCCGGGCTCCCCTCCAGGAACGCCTGCGCCTTTCACGCCGGCCTCACGGCCAAACCTGGTGGCCGGGCGGCTCGACGATGAACATCCCCCCGCCCCGAAGGCGCGAGGTCACGCCTCCTCGAAAATGGCCACCGCCCTCACCCAGCCGGCGCTCGAGCGGGCGATCTTCACGGGAAAGACGGCCACCCGGAACCCGAACGGCCGGGGAAGAAGGTCCAGGTTCGCCAGCTTCTCCACGTGGCAGTACTCCCGCTCCTTCCCCACGAAGTGGGCCGGGCAGTAGGCGGCCTGGTTTCCCGCCTTGAGTTCCTTCACCATGTCCGCCAGGGGCCGGTCGAAGCTCCACGCGTCGATGCCCACCACCTTGACCCCCCGGTCCAGGAGCCACAGCGTGCTCTCCCGGCCCATGCCCGGCTGGCTCGCCAGGAAGTCCGGCTTCTCGTAGCGCTTGGTGGCGTCCGTTCGGATCAAAATAATGTCATAGGGCTTGATCCGGTAGCCAATCTTGCGGACCGCCTCCTCCAGATCGGCCGCCGTGATGAGCTCGCCCGCCCTTTTGTGGGTCATGTCGAGGACGACGCCGTCGGAAAAACACCACTCCAGGGGAATCGCATCGGCCGTCCGGGAGGGCGAACCCCCACACGTCGGGCTGAAGTGCCAGGGGGAGTCCATGTGCGTGCCTGAATGGGTGTTCAGCTCCACGTCCTCCGCCGCGAGCGCCTGGCCCCCCGGCAACAGGTCCGGGTCAAAGTTGTGGGCTTTCGACACCCGCCGCGCCCCTTCCCGGTGCCCCCAGTGAAGGATCCGCGCCACGTCCCGATCGAAAGAGAAATTCTGAAGCGGCACGCTCAAATCAATGCACCGCATCCCAGGCCGCTTGGCCGCCGCATCCGCCATACGCTCAGACCTCCCGCCCCCTCACCGATGGAACCGCTCGTCGCACGCGCCTCTTTTTGAGCGCGCCGGGAAAGACACCTGCTATCTGGGCGAGCTCGCCGCCGATACGAATCCGCTCTCCCCTCAAGGCTTCTCGGAAGCGAGAAGGGTCTTCTCCGGGGAAGGCAGAATCGCGTCCAGGTCGATCTGATCCGCGAGGCGGTTGGTGAGCCGCTCCGGCCACTCGTACCCGTAGCCGATGGGCTTGGTGGCGTCGATTCCGATCTTCGTCACCAGGGCGCCGTCGCGGCTCAACCGGGTGATGTCCTGGGCCGTGGGGTCGAGCCGCGTCCCCCGGGCTCCGGGAGCCAGGAGGATGTCACGTTCGCCGTGGACGCGGGTGGCGATGGCCCAGTTCACTTCCCGGGAGTTTCGGATGTCCACGTCGTCGTCGACCACGACGGCCATCTTGAGGATGGTATCCCGCCCGAGGATGAAGAGGAGCACATTCTTCGCGTCCCCCTCGTTCACCTTCTCCATGGAGATGTAGATCGCGAGCCCGGCCGCTTCCGTGGGGAAGTGGACCGAGCGCACGGTGGGGACCACCTTCCGGAGCTCGCGCAACAGGGCCGCCTCCCGGGCCGGCAGGGCCAACAGGACATGCTCGGCCAGGCCCGAGGCGATGGTCTGGTAATAGGCCCCCCTGCGGTGGGTGATGGCGCTCAGCCGCATCACCGGGCGCTCGACAATCTGTCCGTAGTACCCCGTGAACTCCCCGAAGGGACCCTCCTTCTCGCGGCGATTGGGCAACAGCTCCCCTTCCAGAACGATCTCCGCGTCGGCCGGAACCTCCAGGTCGATGGTCTCGCACCGGACCAGCTCGACGGGCTCCCCCAGGAGGCCCGAGGCGATCTCATACTCGTCGTCCCCGGCCGCCACCGAAGCCAAGCCCTGAGAGGCCAAATACAAGGCCGGATGAGCCCCCAGGACAATCGCCACCGGAAGCGGCTCCCCCTTCTCCTCCGCCCGCCGGTGCAGGAATTGAATCTGCTTCCCCCAGCTGTAGTACAGGCCGATGTGACGCTCGTCGATGAGGCGGTTGCGGAAGAGCCCCAGGTCCACCTTGCCCGAAGCGGCGTCCCGGCTGACGGCGATCCCGGAGGTGATGTAGGGGGCGTCGTCCCGGTCGTTGTGGGTGAGGATGGGAAGCCGGCGGACGTCGATGTCCTTCCCCTTGAGGATGACCTCGCGCACCGGGCCGTCCTCAACCCGCCGCGGAGCGATGCGCTGGCCCTCCCGCGCGGCCACGGTCTCCAAAAGCTCCGCCTCCTCTACCCCCAGAGACCACGCGATCCGGCGCCGCTCGGCCATGACGTTGCACACCGCGGGAAATTCCGAGCCCTTCATGCGCTCAAAGACCAAAATGGGAAACTGGTGCTCTTTCTCCAAACGCGCGATGATCGCCGTGGCCTCCAGGTGGGGATCTACGGACTTCTTCACCCGGATGACATCACTCGGCGAGCGCGAACCGACCTCTTCAATCACCTTCCGCAGACCGTTCACTCAGGACCTCCGGATGTCGGGCCGTGGTTTCCACACGCGCTTGCCCCGCGCACCAACCGAAATTTCAAGCGCTTTTCTTTGGGGCTGAATCCATCCAGTTCTTAACACCCGTCCTTCGCGTGTGTCAACAGACATAAGGCGGACGGTCGTGGGCGAGCTTGATTTTCGTGTAGCCGCGACCCCCTGCCCCCCGTTTTCGCGGGGGCTGGTCCTCTGCCAGAGGCCCCCGGCGGCTCGCCGCTGGATGCCCGACTACAGCCTCGGGCATGGCCCCTGCCTTTGTCATTCCCGCGCAAGCGGGAATCCACACGGGTGCCGCCGGGCAGGATGATGCCCGGCTTACCTGATCGGGGCTCCCCCCAGGGGCTAAGGCAAGGCCAAGCGAGCGGCCCCCTTCGCCCAAGGCGCCGGCGGCCGGGGGGGAGCCTTCGCGCCCAGTCCATGGACCGGGACGGGATCGGCCCCCCCCGCTAAATCGTCACGGCCCGGTGGTTGCGAAGCAGCTCCCAGAGGTTGGGGACCTCTTCCACACCCGGCACCACGGTCACATCGGCAAAGGGCGTGCCGAAGGGCCGGGTCGCGTCAATCCCCATGACGGCGGACAGATTGGGTTCGGGCGTCGAGGGATCCAGGGGGGCGGACCCCACGGCGGGCACGATGATGACATCCCGGTCCGCCTGAATCCGGGTGCTGATGGCCCATAGAACCTGGATGTCATCGTAGATGTCGATGTCTTCGTCCACCACGATCACCAGCTTGGGTCTCTTGGCGCTCCCCAGGGCGGCCAGGATGACGTTCCGGGACTGTCCCTTGTAGCGCGGGGCCATGGAGACGTAACAGGTGAACTCACTGCAGCCCGAGGCCGGGAAGTGAACCGCCTTCACCTCCGGGAACTTGGACTTCAACTCCCGGAAGACCGTGACCTCGTTGGCGAGCTGCTTGAGGAAGTGGGCTTCGGTCATAGGCATGCCCACCAGCGCCGCGTGATAGATGGGGGAGCGCCTGTGGGTGATGGCCGTCACCTCCAGGACGGGCCGCATGCCCGCCGGACCGTCGTACCCGGTGAACTCCCCGAAGGGGCCTTCCATCTCCCGGTAGTTGGGGAGGAACCGCCCCTCGATCACGATCTCGCTGGTGGCCGGCACCTCCAGGTCCACCGTCCGGCACTTCACAACCTTGACCGGCTTGCCCCGAAGCCCCCCGGCCAGGGACAGCTCATCGACCCCGTAGCGCGTCTTCACCTGCGTCGCCACCAGGATGACCGGGTCCACGCCGATGGCGACGGCAATCTCCAGGGCCTTCCCTTCCCTCTCAGCCTTGAGGATGGCGTGTCCGCAGTCCTGGTGACTGTTGGACAGAATGCCCAGGCGGTTTCGGCCCTTGAGCTGCATCCGATAGATCGCGGCGTTCTTGGCGCCGGTGTCCGGGTCCTTGGTGACGGAAAGGCCCAGGGTGATGAAGGCCCCTCCGTCTCGAAGGGAAAACGTGGGAATCGGCAATCGGGTCAGGTCGGCCTCCTCGCCCTCGAGGACGACCTCTTGGCAGGGGCCATCGCCCACCCGCACGGGGGGAATCGGGTTGCTGATCCCCGCGTAGAACCGTTCGACGGCCTCCTCCGGCGCGTACTCGAGGGCCCGCAGAACCCGCCGCCGCGTCGCAAAGAGGCCCGAGACAACCGGCATATCGTACCCTTTGACCCGCTCGAACAGGATCGCCGGGCCTTGCTCGTCGGACGTTTTCCGGACGTACGCGGCGATCTGATGCTTGACGTCCACCGGCGTCGGGATCCGGAGCAGGTCTTCCTCCTCTTCCAAGCAGCTCAAGAAATCTCTCGGGTCATCGAACGGCATGGCTGAATCCCTCCACGGCCTCGGCCCCTCCTCCAGCGTGGGGTCCTTCCATTTCATTTCCTCGGGAAGCGCAGCTCCCGCGGGAGCTGGTCAATAAACTGGTTGGTCATGACATCTTCCGGGGCCAGGGTCTTTTCGATCCCGGAGACCTTCAAGGTGGCCTCGATGGAGCCCGCCATCTTCCGCGGGTTGATATGGCCGAGGCCCTCCTTTTCATACAGTCTGTCGAACCAGAACTCCTGGACGAGGCGCAGGTTCGCAAGGCTCGCCTGCGGACTGTGTCCGGGGTGTCTTTTGACGAGCAGCTCCACCGCCCCTTCCGGGTCCCGCAGAGAATCGGCCATCCCGCGGAATTGCCCTCTCAGGAAGCGCACGATGAGGTCGCCCTTGGTGGCGATGTTCTCATCGGAGGCGACGATGCCTTCCGAGTAGAGATCGAGGCCGTTGTCCGCCCAAACGATCATCTTGATCTTCTTTCCAATCTGCCCGGCCGCCTTCTCGTAGTTGGGCACCATCCGGTGATAGGCGATGGTGGCGTCCACCTTCCCCGAGGCGAGGCTCGATATGACGGCACCGGGCGTCATATAGACCATCTGGACCTTGGAGGCGTCGACGCCGTTCGCCCGGGCGAAGAGAGGGAACATCAGAGAGTTGGAAGAGGCCTTGGGGCCTCCCGTCACGCGTTTTCCCTCGAGGTCCTTGGGGGAATGGATCCCCGAGTCAGCGAAGAAATAGAGGGTTTCCTCCAGCTTGTGGGACATCATCGCGACGAGCTTCCCCCGGACGCCTTTGGCCCTGCCCAGGACAGCCGCTCCCGCCGCCGCCTGTCCGATGTCGCACGACCCCAGGCCGACACGCTTGAAGGTATCCGAAGAGCCATGCCCCCGAACGTACTTCACGTCGAGCCCCTCGGCCTTGAAAAACCCCTTCTCGACGGCGGCCACGAGGGGCGCGTAGGAGGGGGAAATGATCCAGGCGGCGCAGTAGGTGGCCGCAGCCTGCGCCAGTGCCCGGGTTTCGGACCCGATCAAAACCGCGAGCGTCGCCGCGATCGCCATCCTCCGGATGGTTTTTGACTCTCTTCCCATGGCAAGCCCTCCTCACAACGTCTTTGCCGGCACATCCGCCGGCACACTGCCCGCCTCTCGCTCCGGGCAATTCGCGCGGCACCCGATGGAATCTCCGAGGAACATCCGTCAGCCGGGAGATGGAGCCCGACAAGGCTCCATTGTCTACACTCCAATCTTACAATGGATTCACCATCACAGGGGAAATGAATTGTCTCGAAAAATGGCCTGCTCCTTCCAGCGCCCGAATTCGCCCGCTGGTCGCTCGCGCTGAAACCTCCGCCTCTTCAGCAGGGTGTACCAAACTGGATGCCGAAGAATGTGACCCATCCTGACGAGTCGTCATAAACGAACTGGACCTTCACTTTCGCGACCGCGGCGGCGCGGAATTGCTCCAGCATTGTCCGCCACGCGGCCAATTGAGCGGGCGTCAAAATCTCCGAATACTCGGCCATCCTCAGCCTGCTGGACTGGACGGAAAAATGCCTGAGGCGAGACCCGTCCCGCACCACAATCCTGAATGACGCTTTTCCGCCGGCGTCCAGTTGATGCGCCATGCCGACAATGCAGGTGACAAGGCTCACATCTTTGCTCTCCGCCTGTGAACCCAGATCCAATGCGAGGATTGAAACGAGGGCCATTGCGAATATCGCTTTTTTCATTCTTCTCCTCCTGGCGAGATCGGGCGAGGGATTGTCGCTCGACATTCCCGGCGACACAGTCTTCGGTAATGGGTCAGTTTGTTGATCTGCCGCTCGCTTCCTCCGGAGCAGCCGCGACGTAGGGGCGCATGGCCATGCGCCCCTACAGCGGAAATCGCGTCACGAGGTTCCGCCCCGATCTCCGCTCGGCTGTCGGGGCGCAGCATGCTGCGCCCCGACTCAGATCGTATCAATGAAGATGGACCGTCCCCCTGCGAGGCGTAGTAGCGTCTGCGCCAGACCACGGGGTCACCTTTGAGGTCTGTGACCTCTTGGGGGCACTCCAAGATGCAAGGAGGCCACAGACCTCAAGAGGACAGCCCAATGGAACTTTACGTCGGTTTGGACGCCCACGGCAAGAAAGGTCACAGACCTCAAGGTGTGTGTTTGTGGTGCAGGATGGCGACGGTCAAGTGAGGGGCCACGGACCTCAAGGTCCCCACCACGCCCCAGGGACTCGGGCTCTTGAAGGGGAGGTGCCGCTTGCCCGAGGGGACGCAGGTGGTGCTGGGGACGGGGCCGGAGGCGTCTTCACGTGCGGAGCTGTTTCGAGGGAACCCCTCTCACGTCCTTTTGGCTCTCCCGCGGATTTTCGATGATCTCCGTGATGACGCCGTCGGTGATCTTGATGAAGACCCGCGGCACATCCTTTGCCCCGTCAAAGTAGCCGAAGGGCATCAGGGCCAGTCCCCCCGAAGGGGTCTCAACGGTCTGGAACTGCGGCCCCCAGAGGAACCCGTCGGAAAAATACACGTAGCCGTGCCGGAACCGGTAGAAGTACCCTCCGAGAAGAGCGCGCAGCTCCCCGGCGGTCATCCCGGCGCGGGCCCTTTTCAGCACCCCGTGCGCCCGCGCGAAGGCCGCCCGGGTGAGATGGGTTTTCCGGATCCAGGTCTGGATCAAGCGGTTTTCCTCCTGCCTGGAGGCGGCTCCGGCGATCTCGGAAACCGCATGGGGCGGGAAGGCGTCCAACGAGGAAGGAAACTCGTGAACGGAGGCGACCCGGCCGTTCCTCAAGACGACCAGGCTGCGCTCGACGACCCGGCGCCCCTCGCGATAGCCGAACGAGTATTCCTCCACCAGGTCCTCTCCCACCTGATTTTTCCGGCTGAGCTCGACCAGCCAGCCGTCCCCGCCCGAAAACGCCGTGTACCACCCTTCGGACGGCAGGCGGCGAAGCTGCATGACGCGCAGGAAGGTGCCCCGGCTCATCCCCGGTTGGAGGAGGTTCAGACGTTCCCGCGCCAGCAGATAGGCCCCGTACTCGGTGTCGCGTCCGACGCTGATCTGTTCCGCCCCGTCGGGCGGAGCCAGCGCGACCCTCTCCGAATACCCCGCGCAGCCGGAGACGGCCAGACCCACCACCAGGACAAACAGCGCACTTCTTCTCTTCATCGCTCGGCACCTTTCCTACAGAACAGCGGGAAGAAACCTCCACGGCACCCGGTCCGCATAGGCCCGGTATTGGCCATCGTTGAGGAGGAGCCGCTCCTCCGCCAGCGCGCGAAGGGGCAGGCCGACGAGCAGGGCGAACAGCAGGGCTTCGTTCCAGACCGTGGGGTTCGCCAGCGCGAAGCCGAGAAAGCAGAGAAGCTCGCCCGCGTACATGGGGTGCCGGATCCACCTGTAAGGCCCCCGATCCACCAGGCCCCGGTTCGCCGGGGCGAGCCCGAAGCTGCGGCTCAGGTGGAAGAGGGCGCAGAGGACGACCAGCAGCCCCGCGGCCTGGATGACGCTTCCCAAAAGGGTGAGAGGTCCCGGCGCGTCGCCCACCGTCCGCAGGCCCCAAGGCATGATCAGCGTGGCAAGGGTAAGACCCCAGTCCGTCCACCGCCGCGTGACCCGGCCGGCCTTTTTCCGGATGCAAAAGAGCAGGGCCGAGAGGCCGTTGATCAGGAACAGGGCCGCGCCGCCCACCGTCGGGACCGAGAAGAGGTGGGTCAGGTTCACGCCCGCCAAGACTCCGAAGAGGAGCCCCAGCGAGAGGTTCCCAAGCCGTCGCCGGATGCGTCCGGCCCCGTCGCCTTCCTCCCTGGTCTTGAACCGGATCCGGTCCCCCTCTTTCGTACCGGTGGATTCCAGGGTCCCCGCCGGAAGCTCCAAGACGCGCCGGGCCCGCGGGGCGACGAGCAGGGGGCGGTGCGGCCGGATCCGCCCCGCGGCCCGCACGACCCGTCCGGACCGGTCGAGAAACAAGACGTCGATGGGAAACCGCATCCCCACCGTGTGAACGGCGCGGCAGGGATCGAGCAAAAGCCCCTCTCCGGCGGGGAGGGAGGGCCGCCCGAGGAGACCCCGCATCCTCTCGCGGGGGGTCTCCGCCAGGCGGACCCGGCCGGCCAGCCTCATTCCGTTGGACGCGTTGACCGCGCCTTCCTCCAAGACCCTCATGGCCCAAGCGCCCCTTTGAGAAATTGAAGGGCCGCCGGCCCCAGGATGATCAGCATCAAGGCGGGAAAGATGAACAGGACCAGCGGGACCGAGATCTTGATGCTCGTCTTGGCGGCCTTCTCTTCGGCGGCCTGGCGGCGGGACGTGCGGAGAGTTTCCGAGAAGACCCGCAGCGAGTCCGCGATGCTGACACCATAGCGCTCCGCGTAGAGCAGCATGGCCGAAAAGGACTTGAGGTCCTCGACCTGCACGCGCTCATGCAGGTTTTGGAGGGCCTCCGCCCGCGACTTTCCGGTCTTCGACTCGAGGCCCAGGATATGGAGCTCCCGGCCCAGGACCGGGTGGGACGTCAGGATCTCCCGGCTCACCCGGTCCAGGGCCTGGTCGATCCCCTGTCCAGCCTCCACGCAGATGGTGAGGAGGTCCAGAAAATCCGGCAGCGAGCGGTGGACAGCCGCCTTCCGGGCCCGCGCCCTCCGGCTCAGCCACAGGCCGGGGAGGAGAAGCCCCAAGGCGGCGGAGAGGAGGGAAAAGAGCCAGGACCCGCCGGTCGGCGCCCCGCTCAGAAGAGAAAGGACGTGATACAGGACGAAGAAAGCCAGGCCCGACGTCAGGCGCGCCCCGAGAAAGATGTGGGCCGCCTCCGGCGCGTGAAAGCCCGCCCTCACCAGCCGCTGTCTCGCCCGCGGGTTCGACTTGCGAATGAGGCGGGACTTCAGGACCCCGAGGGAAAGGGTCCGGAAGAGCCGCCGCAGCGCGCTGCGGGTGACGGCCGAGCTCCCCGGCCTGGCGGCCTTGGGCGCGACCTGCCCCGCGATCTGGGCCAGCCGGCTCTCCACGAAACCGGGAGGGGCCGAGAAGGCCCCCACGAGCCCGAGCACCACGAGAAAGCCGCTCAGGAAGAACAGTCCCTGGATCCAAACCGGCATGGTTTCCTCCGGATCGGCCTCAGAGCCGGATGTTCACGATCCGCCGGATCACGAGATACCCCAATCCCTGCAGCAAAAACGCCCCGAGGACCATCGACCGTCCCATAGAGGTCCCCCACAGGGGCGCCATGTAGCCCGGGTTGATAAAGGTGAAGGCCCCGCCCAGCCCGATGGGGAGGAGGCCGAGGAGGATCCCGGACAAACGGCCCGGGGCCGTGAGGGCCTTGACCTGTCCGCGGATCTTGAACCGCCCGCGGACGAGGGCGTCCAGGAGCTGAAGCAGCTCGGCCAGGTTGCCTCCGGTCTCCCGCTGGATCACGACGGCCGTGACGAAAAACGGAAGGTCCGGGTTCTCGATGCGCCGCCGCATGTTCACAAGCGCATCCTCGATCCGCAGCCCGAGGCCGTTCTCCTCGGAAACCTTCCGGAATTCCTCGCCGGCGGGGGCGGGAAGCTCCTCGGCCAGCATCCGAATGCCGTACGTCAAGGCGTGTCCGGCCCGGAGGGAGGTGGCCAGAAGGCGAAGGGCTTCGGGAAACTGCTTTTCGAAGGCCTTCATTCGCCGCCGCGTCTTCTCCTTCAGGACCAGGTGGGGCGCCAGTCCGCCGAGGGACGCCCCCAGCAGGAAACCGGGAAGATCGGAGAGAAAAACCCAGCCCCCGAGAGCGCCGAGAAGGAAAAGCAAAACCCACAGCCGGAGAAACCGGCCGGGGGCGACGGTCATCCCCGCCCGCTCCAGCCGGGCGCCGAGGTCCGAAAGGCCGGGCAGGCCCAGGCGCAAAAGCCGCACGAGCGGGCTCCCTTGCAGGAAATCGTCTCGGAAAACGGATTCCGGCCCGCGGCCCTGGCCGCCCGGCGTCCGGCCGGACGCCGCAAGACGCTCGAGGCGGGCCTTCAGCAGGGGGTCTTTCTCCCCATCGCGGGCGGAGAAAAGAAAGAGCGCGCCCACGACCGAAAGGGTCGCAAAGGCGAAGACGGCGAAAAGGGTGAGGGAGACGGTCATGGGACCTCAAGCCCCCTGCCAAAAGAGGTTGTGCTCGTCCACCTCGACCCCGAGCTCCTGGAACCGGTGGAAGAAGTGGGGACGGATGCCCGTGGGCTGGTGCCGGCCCCGGACCCGCCCGTCGGGCATCCTTCCCTCTTCCCGGAAGACGAAGATGTCCTGCATGGTGACCATGTCCCCCTCCATCCCCGTGACTTCGCTGATAGCCGTGATCTTCCGGCTGCCGTCCCTCAGCCGGGTGATCTGAACGACGACGTCCAGGGCGGAGGCGACCTGCTGACGCAGCGCCCGCAGCGGCACATCGACTCCCGCCATGGCGATCATCACCTCCAGGCGGCTCAGCGCGTCGCGGGGGGAGTTGGCGTGAATGGTCGAGATGGACCCGTCGTGGCCCGTGTTCATCGCCTGAAGCATATCCAGGGCCTCCTCGCCGCGGACCTCTCCCACCACGATGCGGTCCGGCCGCATCCGCAGGGCGTTTCGGACCAGGTCCCGCGTCGTGACGGCCCCCTTGTCCTCCACATTGGGAGGCCGGGTCTCCAGGCGCACCACGTGGGACTGCTGGAGCTGGAGCTCGGCCGCGTCCTCGATGGTGAGGATCCGCTCATCGGCGGGGATGAAGCCCGAGAGGACGTTGAGCAGCGTCGTTTTGCCCGCGCCCGTCCCCCCGGAGACCAGCAGGTTGAGGCGCGCCTGGACGCACGCCTTCAGGAGGCCGGCCATGTGCGGGGTCAGGCTGCCGAAGGCGATGAGGCGGTCCACGGTCAGCCGCTCGGCGGGGAACCGCCGGATGGTCAGGCAGGGCCCGTTCAAGGCCAGCGGGGGGATGATGGCGTTCACGCGGGACCCGTCGGACAGGCGCGCGTCCACCATGGGGGAGGACTCGTCGATCCGCCGGCCCATCGAAGAGACGATTCGCTCGATGATCTGAAGCAGGTGGGCGTCGTCCTTGAAAATCGTATCGGTGAGGAAGATCTTCCCGAACCGGGCGCAGAAGACCCGCCTGGAGCCGTTGACCATGATCTCCTCCACGGTCGGGTCGTGTAGGAGAGGCTCGATGGGGCCCAGGCCGAAGATCTCGTTGAGGACCTCGCCGGTCAGCCGCTCCTCTTCCCCCCGGCTCATTCCGGGCTTCAGGTCGCGCAGCAACTTGGCGATCTCGAGGCGGAACCCCCCCTCCAGCTCCCCCCGGTCCACGGAGGACAGCCTGGAGAAGTCCAGGCGCTGGATCAGGAGACGGTGCACCCGGGACTTCAGCTCGAAGAGAGCCCCATCCTCCCTCCGCAGCCCCTGCGGAAGGACCGCCGCCGGAGACGGGCTCTCACCGTTTGCCTTTTGAAGCCGTTCCGCGAGTCCCATGCGTTCCTCCCGGCCAGGCCGGGCTCAAAGAAGCCCGAGGAAGGCCCTTTTCCTCGGCCCGCGCGCCTTCCGTTCCCCGTCCACGCCCGCCAGCCCCTGCGCGAGGGCGAAAATGGCCCGGGTGACCGGCGAGCGCGGCGCGTATTCCCACAGGGAGAGCCCCCGGTTCATGGCGGGCATGACCTGGCGGTAGTCGGAGGGAAGGGTCATCAGGACCGGCAGCCCCAGCGTCCTCTCCACATCTGCGGCGGAGACGTCGTCCTCGGGGCTCAGCCGGTTGATCACCAGGCGCACCCGCCGCTCGTAGCCCAGTGTCTTGAAGACGTCGAGCGTGCGCTTGGCGTGGGCGATGGCGGCCAGGTGGGGCAGCGTGAGCAGGAGGATCACGTCGGAGGAATCAAGCGCCCTCAGCGTGACGGGCGAGAGCGAGCTGGCGGTGTTGATGAGGACGAAATCGAACTCCTCCTGCATCTCCCGGATGACCTGGCGGATCCCCTCTTCGGAGACCCTCTCCGCCTGTTGGATCTCCCGAGGGGCGGCCAGGACTTCCACGCCGGACACGTGGGGGACGAGCGCCTCCTTGAGCCTCTTCCGGGTCAGAAGCGGAGCCCCGTCGGCGAGGTCCTCGAGGGTCGTGGCGGGAGAGAGGTTCAGGAAAAAGGGGATGTCCCCGAACTCCAGGTCCAGGTCGATCAGGCCGACCTTCTTTTTGAACTCCTTGGCCAGGAAGATCCCCAGGTTGACCGTCAGGGTGGTGAGGCCGCTTCCCCCCTTCGGGCTGAAGAGGGTGAAGACCCGGCCCCGCCGGGCGCGCCCTCTGGCCAGCTCAATCCGGGAAAGGGCGGCGAGGACCTCGTCGCGATCGAGGGGGAATCGCAGGAAGTCCCGGAATCCGGACCGCACGCCCCGGACCAGCCAGTCCCCCCCGTCCCGCCCGCTCACGGCCAGGAGAACCGACTGGGGCGAAAGGGAGGAGATCTCCGCCGCGGCCGCCAGCGCCTCCTCCAGGCCGGCGTCCAGACTCACGAACACGGCCGCCGCCGGCCGCTCCCGGGCCGCCGCCACCCCGGCGCCCCACCCCGGCGCGCCGCCCCGGTATTCCCACCCCTCCAGGCCCCGGAGGAGGGCCTCCACTTCCTCGAAGATTTTTTCCGCCGGGTCGACCGCCAGGGCTTCCAGGGGCTGATCCTGTTCGATGTCGCGCATGGCTTCCTCGCAAAGTTCCGCTGGACGCGCCGTCCTATTCGACGAGCTGCACCTTCACGACCGAATTGATGCCCAGGCCCTGGCCCGAGAGGGCCGGGGAACCCGAAGAGGCCACCCCCTGGATGATCTCGAACGTCAGGCTGTCGGTGTTCCCCGCCGGGGCGAACTGGTGGACCCGGACCTTGAGGAAGTCGTGGATCTCCATCGTGAGCGCATTGCCCACGGAGTTGTCATCGGCGTGATGGTCGAAGGGGTGATGGTCCGCCGGGGTGGCCCCCCCCTGGCTGGGGCGGACGACGGCGAGGATCATCTCGTTGCGCCCCTCGGCCAGCCGGCCCGTCATCCCGTCCTGCCATCCGTTCCGGTTGCCCGGCAGGGCGCCCACCTGCTCTCCGATCCGGACGGTGCCGGGGTACCCGCTGTACACCTGGGACCGGAACTCCGCATTGCTCTCCGAGTCCCGCGTGAGGGTGACCCCCTGGAGGAAGACCTCCCCGGGCGCGATGGCGTTGCCGCAGACGCTGCCCTCGGGCCCCCCGATGAG
>JACPRG010000068.1 GCA_016190025.1 Candidatus Tectimicrobiota bacterium | reverse complement strand
GCCGGGAAGCTGGGGCTCCGGCCGGCGGATTTCGCCCGGTGGACCTTCGGCGGCTCCCGCGTCGCGGAAGGCACCCGGCTGGATTGCGGTTACTCCCCGAAAGGGGCCGCCGGGGGCGGACCGGAGGGAGGCGAAGCCCTGCGGCGCGGTCTCCGCCTCCTCACGGACCTCTTTCTGGCGGCCGTCGGCGTGGGGCTGGTCCATGCCTGCGTGGAGGTCTCGGCCGGGTACGCCAAGGCCCGGAAGCAGTTCGGCCGGCCCATCGGGAGCTTCCAGCTTGTCCAGGACCTCATCGCCCGGATGGTGTTCGACGTGGAGGCGGCGCGTCTTCTGCTGTACCGGGCGGCGGTCGGGGCGGAGGGGAGGGGGCTCCGGCTGGGGGACGCCCAGGCGGCCATCGCCCGGGCGCGGTCCCTCGCGGCCGACGCCGCCCTTCGGGCGGGGACGGACGCGGTGCAGGTCCACGGCGGATACGGCTTCTCCGCGGAGTATCCGGCGGAGCGGCTTTTCCGCGACGCGCGGGCGCTGGCCCTGCTCTCCGGCGGGACCGCCGAGTTGCTGGGGGCCTCGGCCGAGCCCGTCCTGCGGGAGGCCCTGGCCTGAGGGGGCGCGTGAAGCGGGAGCGCGGCTGCGGGCGGCGGGGGCCGTCTCACCCTCTTGACGAGGCCGCCGGCCTGGGATTAGGGTGTGGCCGGAATCCGCCGGCAGCGAAAGGGACAAATCGAAAAAGGAGAGATTCCGCCCCGCCCTGGCTTCGGGCGGTGGAAAGCGGGGAAGCGCCCGGGGCGCTTGGGGAAACGGCGGGGGTGGCGAAACGGCCGCCAACTGGAGAAGGGGAGAACGATGGAGTTTCCGGGAGATTTGCTGTACTCCAAGGAACACGAATGGGCGCTCGTCGAGGGGAGCACCGTCCGCGTCGGCATCACCGATTATGCCCAAAGCCAATTGGGCGACGTTGTGTTCGTGGAGCTTCCGGAAGTGGGGACAGAGCTGGAGACTGGCAGCACCTTCGGCGTGGTGGAATCGGTGAAGGCGGTTTCTGACATATTCGCCCCGGTTTCGGGCACGGTCAAGGCGGTCAACAGCGCCCTCGAAGACCAGCCGGACATCATCAACTCCGATCCCTACGAGAACGGCTGGATGATTGTCATCGAGATGTCCGACCGATCGGAGCTCGACGAGCTTCTCTCGGCCGACGATTACCAGACGTTCGTTAAGGAGGAGAGCGGCTAGCGCCGGGCGCCCGCCCCCGGGCGATGCGTCCGGCCTTCGGGCCGCTGGGGCTCGGCGGCGGCCTCCGCTTTCCGGCGTTTTCGTTGGGGTGGATTGGGGGGAGAGCCAATTGGATCGCGGACTCGATGGCCGGGGGGCCCCCCGGCTGGAAAGAACGGGAAATATCCGATCGGCTGGAGACGAGGCGAATGGCTCAAAGGCAGACCAAAGCGCCGCCCCTGGGTTACGATCCCGCCAAGCTCCCCCGCGAGCTCAAGCGCCACTACATCTCGGCCGGCGAGGAAGACATCCGGGCCATGCTCCGGGAGATCGGCGTGGAGAGTCTCGAGGCCCTCTATGACCACGTCCCCCCGGACTGCCGCTTCGAGGGCGATGTGGGGATCCCCGAAGAGCTCGATTATTCCTCCCTCCAAAGTCACCTGTTCGAGCTGTCCCAGAAGAACCGGGTGAGGCTCTCCTTCCTGGGGGACGGCTTGCCCCAGTACCGGGTCCCGTGGATCGTCCCCCACGTCCTGGGCATCCGCAAGCTGACCACCTCCTACACCCCCTATCAGCCGGAGCGCAGCCAGGGGACGCTCATCTCCCACTGGCTCTATCAGTGCGCCATTGCGGCCGTCACGGGCTTTGAGGCCGTGAACGCCTCCTTTTACGACCGCGCCACCGCGCTCTTTGAGGCCATCAAATGCGCCCAGCGCCTGGTCCCGGGGTCGGCCACCGCCATCGCCGCCGGCTCTCTCTACCCGGGGGACATCGAGGTCCTGGGGACGCTGGCCCGGGACACGGACCTGGGCATCCGGGTGCAGCCCCTGGACTCCCGGACCGGGAAGCTCTCCGTGGCGGGGGTGGCGGCCCTGGCGAAGGAGGCGGGCAAGGAGCTCGCCGCCCTCTGCTTCCCGCAGGCGAACTGCCTGGGGAACCTGGAGGACGTGGACGAGCTGACTGACCTGGCGAGGGAGCTGGGGGTGAAGAGCATCGCGGTCATCGACCCGATCCTCCTCGGCCCGGGGGGCCTCAAGCCGCCCGTCGACTTCGGCCGCAAGGGGGCGGACATGTTCGTGGCCGAGGGCCAGCACCTGGCCATCGGCCCGAACTACGGGGGGCCCGGTCTCGGCGTCTTCGGCATCCGCTTCACGAAGGAGAACCGCAACGACATCCGCCAGACCGCGGGCCGCTTCGTGGGGAAGGGCAAGGACCTCAAGGGCCGGGACGCCTACGCCATCGTCCTTGCCACCCGGGAGCAGCACATCCGCCGGGACAAGGCGACCTCCAACATCTGCTCCAACCAGGCCTTCATCGCCACCCTCGCGGGGGCCGCCTTGCTGGAGCGGGGGGCCGAGGGCCTGGGGGAGGCCTGCGGGACGGCGCGGAAAAACGCCCTCTCCGCCGCCAGGGCCCTGTGCGGATTCGAGGGCGTGTCGCTGGCCTTCCCCGAGTCGCCCTTCTTCAACGAGTTCGTCCTGAGGCTTCCCGTCCCGGCCAAGGAGCTGATCGCCGCGGCGAGGGAGGCGGACATCCAGGTCGGCGTGGACGTCTCTCCGCGCATCGAAGGCTCCCGCGGCGAGCACCTCCTGATCTCCTTCTCCGACCTCCACGCGGAGGCGGACCTGAAAAGGCTCTCCGGGTTCTTCCAGGCCCGGTTCGCCCGGGCGGGCGCGCCCTCCGCGGGCCCGAAGGAGGTCCCCGACCGGCACCTGCGGAAGAGGAAACTCGACCTGCCGCGCGTCGGGCTGGAGGAGCTCAAGGCGTACTACGACAAGCTCGGCCGGCAGAACGTGAGCCCGGACGACAACATCTACGCCCTCGGCTCCTGCACGATGAAGTACAACCCCTACATCAACGACTGGGCCGCCTCTCTGCCGGGCTTCACGGGCCTCCATCCCGAGGCGCCCGAGGAGGACGCCCAGGGCTCGCTGGAGGTCCTGTACGCCACGCAGGAGTACTTCAAGGCCGTGACGGGCCTCGCGGCCGTCACCACCCAGCCCGTGGCGGGCGCCCAGGGCGAGCTGGTGGGCATCAAGATGTTCCAGGCCTACCACCGGGACCGGGGCGACCGGAACCGGGACGTGATCCTGATCCCCCGGACGGCCCACGGCACCAACCCGGCCACGGCCACCATGGCGGGCTTTCACAGCCGGGTCGCGGACGGCCTCCCCCGCGGGGTCGTCCTGATCGAGTCGGACGCCGCCGGCCGGATGGACATGGACCACCTGCGGTCCCTGGTCGAGACGCACGGGGAGCGGATCTGCGGGGTGATGGTCACGAACCCCAACACCTCCGGGATCCTGGAGACGCGGTTTCAGGAAATGGCGGAGCTGATTCACGGCGCGGGCGGCCTGGTGTACATGGACGGGGCCAACATGAACGCCATCGCCGGGTGGGTCGATCTCGGCAAGCTTGGCGTGGACGCCGTCCACAACAACACCCACAAGACCTGGACGATCCCGCACGGCGGGGGGGGGCCGGGGGACGCCTTCGTGGCCGTGAGCGAGCGCCTGGCCGACTATCTGCCGGGCCTCCAGGCGGTCAAGGGCGAAGGGGGCTACCGGCTCGCCAAGCCGCCGAGGTCCATCGGCTCCGTCCACCGCCACTACGGCAACTTCGCCCACAAGGTCCGCTGCTATGCGTACCTGCGCGCCCTGGGGCGGGAGGGGGTCCGGCGCATGTCGGCGGTCGCCGTCCTCTCCGCCCGCTATCTCTACAAGAGGCTCTCGGAGCGCTATCCCACGCTGCCGGCCGACGCGGAGAAGACGCCCCGGATGCACGAGTTCATCCTCACCCTGAGCCCGGACAGCTTCGCCCGGATCGAGGCGGCGGGCGCCAAGCGCGCCGTGGTTATCCCGCGCGTCGGCAAGCTGTTTCTGGATTTCGGCCTGCACGCCCCGACGGTCGCCTTCCCCGAGGTGTACGGCCTGATGGTGGAGCCCACGGAGAGCTACTCCAAGGCGGAGCTGGACCGGTTCGCGGAGGTCGTCCTCACGATCTACCAGATCGTCCACGAGAACCCCGAGGTTCTGGAGAGCGTCCCGCACTTCACGCCCATCGACCGGGTGGACGAGACAGCGATGAACAAAGACCTCCGCTCCAGCGAGCCCGTGCGCGGCCTGCCCGTGGTTCTGGAGAACCGCGTCGCCGTCGCCGATCTCGACAAGATGACCACGCGGGAGATCTGGAAGCGGATCCTCCAGGCCCACCGGGAGTTCCAGACAAGCGCCGCGTGAGAGACTGAGAGCTTCCGCCGAGGACGGCGATGGGCGGATGGGTCATGGGAGGAATCCTCTGGGCCGCCAGGGGGCGCTTCCTTCGGCTTCGCTCGGGACAAGCCTTGCAAGCCGCCCCCTGGCCCCCCCCGAAAACTTTTCCTCGCGCTTCAAATCGGGCCGGTACCCCCAGCCTTCGCAGAGGGCAGGCTTGGGACCGGCCCCCACATTGAATTCCTCGTGGTCAACACGTAAGGGCGGGTCCTGAACCTGCCCGGTTGCGGCGATCCCCTCAACAGGCAGGGGCGCACGGCTTGAGGTCCGCGACCTCCGTGCGCCCCTACGGACGGGCGGGGAGGGACCCCCGCCCGGAGCAGCGCGAAGGGTATCCGCCCGCCTGTGTCATCTCTGAAAGCGCGACGTGTCATCTCTGAAAGCGCGACGTGTCATCTCTGAAAGCGCGACGTGTCATCTCTGAAAGCGCGACGTGTCAACGGGACCTCCGGCGGTTGGGTGGGGTCGAGCCCAGTCATCTCTACGCCCTCCTTGGGGCATGAACATCTGCCGGGGGGTGTCGCATTCAT
>JACPRG010000073.1 GCA_016190025.1 Candidatus Tectimicrobiota bacterium | reverse complement strand
CGGAGGCCTGCGGCGACCCGGAAGAGGGCGCCATCCTTCTGCCCATTCCCGAGAGCGGACCCAAAGGCGGATAGGGGCCAGCCCGCCCCTCCAGGTCCGAGGCTCTTTCGTTCGCGCCGTTGTGGTAGACTAAATGCCATCCGGCCGCGGTTTCCTCCCTTTTTGGCTATCCGTGAGGCCGGTCAGCGGGCCGTTCGCCGCCCCCGTGTCCACCGAACCGCAGGAGAGAAGATTTGTGAAGATCATTGTGGCCATCTCCGGGGCCAGCGGGTCCATCTACGGAGTCCGTCTTCTGGAGTTCCTGAAGCAAACGGACATCGAAGTGCACCTCATCTGCTCGAAGGACGGGGTCCGGGTGGTCAAGCACGAGCTCGGGATGACCTACAAGGACCTCCAGGGCTATGCCGACGTTGTCCACGACATCAACGACATCGGCGCCACTCCCGCCAGCGGTTCCGCCGGGCTGAAAGACATGGTGGTGATTCCCTGCTCGATGAAGACCCTGAGCATGATCGCCACCGGCGCCTCGACGAACCTCATCGGACGGTCGGCGGACGTGATCCTCAAGGAGAAGCGGAACCTGGTCCTGGTCCCCCGCGAGACCCCCCTGAGTCCCATCCATCTGGAACACATGCTGAGGCTCTCCCAGTTGGGGGTTCACATCCTCATGGCGAGTCCCGGCTTTTATCACATACCGAAGACGATCGACGACCTGGTGAACCACATCGTCGGAAAGGCGCTCGATTGTCTGGGCATCCCCAACGAGATGTTCCGCCGCTGGCAGGGCGGGGAAGGCTGAGAAAGGAGAACGCCCGTGCGCGGAAGGGTCATCGTCGGAAGGCTTCTGGAGACTGAATGCGAGCTGGCCGTTCTCCCGGTCTACCAGGGGAAAACGCCCCTTCGGGGCAGCGCCCGGCAAGCTGACGCCGCCCTGAAGGGGGCCATTCAGCGGATGATCGACGGCGGCGAGTTCCGCCTGGAGCCCCGACAGCGCCGGCTGATCCCCCTCCTGCACTCGCCGAAAGGCGTGCGCCCCAAGCGGCTTCTCTTGGTGGGGATGGGGGAGGCCGACGGCCTCACGGCGGACGTCCTGCGGGGCGTGGCGGCGGCGGCGGCGCAAGCCGCCCTGGACCTGAAACTCGACTCCTTCCACGCCGAGATCCCAGGGGCGGCGCTGCCCGCTGCGGCGGACATCCAGGCCCAGGCCTGGATGGAAGGCGCCGTCATGGGCCTGTACCGCATGGACGCCTACCGGAAAAAGGACGAAGGTGGAAAGTCGGGGGATGTCCGGTCCCTGGTTCTCGTGGCCCAAGACCGGGAAGAGGCCGCCGCCCTCCAGCGGGGGACCCGGCGGGGATGGGTCCTGGGAGAGGCCACCAATTTCGCCCGCGACCTGGTGACCCAGCCGGCCAACGTCGCCGTGCCCGCTTATCTGGCGGGCGCCGCCAGGTCCCTGGCGCGGAAGTACGGGATGACCTGCCGGGTCCTGGAGGCCCGCGACGCGGAGAAGCTGGGGATGCGGGCCTACCTCAGCGTGGCGCAGGCCAGCGCCTCGCCCCCCAAGTTCATCGTCCTGGACTATCCCGGACGGAACAAGGACGCGGCGCCCATCGCCCTGCTCGGCAAGGGCGTCACCTTCGACTCGGGCGGGCTGGACATCAAGTCCTCCGGCGGCATGCGGACGATGAAGACGGACATGTCCGGCGCGGCCGCCGTCCTGGGCGCCATGCGGGCCATCGCCGAGCTGAGGCTGCCCCAGCGGGTCGTGGCCCTCCTCCCCTGCACGGAGAACATGATCAGCGGCAAGGCCAACCGGCCGGGAGACGTGGTCGCATCCATGGCGGGGATCACCATCGAGATCGACAACACGGACGCCGAGGGAAGGCTGATCCTGTGTGACGCCCTGGCGTACGCCCGGCGGTACAGGCCGCAGGCGGTGCTGGATGCGGCCACCCTGACGGGGGCGTGCGTCGTGGCCCTGGGGGAGTCCTGCTCCGGTCTGCTGGGCAATTCGGAAGAGCTCATCGGCCGGCTCAAGGAGGCGGCCGGGCGGTCGGGCGACCGGGTGTGGGAGCTCCCCCTGTGGAAGGAGTACTTCGACCTGCTCAAGAGCGACATCGCCGACATCAAGAACACCGGAGGCCGGTGGGGCGGGGCCATCACCGCGGCGGCTTTCCTGGCCCGGTTCGCCGAGGACTTTCCCTGGGCGCACCTGGACATCGCCGGTCCCGCCTGGCGCGACGGGGACCTGCCTTACACCCCCAAAGGGGCGTCGGGCGTCGGCGTGCGTCTGTTTGCGGAGCTGGTCGCCCACTGGCGGCCGCTGAAGTCCAAGAAGAAAAAGTGGGATTCGGCCGGCCCGCGCTAGCTCGAAGGGCCTTCGTGACACGTCGAGACGAAAAGAGCCTATCGCGGGAGGTCCCGGTCCGGGAGGCCGAGCTCGACCGGCTTGACCCTTTCCGGGATCTCCGGGACCGGCATCTGGTCATCAGCGGGCTTCGGGTCGCGTGGCGTCCCAAGGCGGACCCCGGCGATCTGGGCCTGGAGACGGGCGACCTCTGGCGGCTCTATGAGTTCATGGCCCTCGCCAAGGCCGTCGAGGACAGGGTGGGGGAGCTGTTTCGCCAAGGGCTCGTGCCGGGGACGGCTTTCGCCGGACGGGGGAACGAGGCCCTCTCGGTGGGCGCCGCCTACGCCCTGGCGGAGAAGGATGTCCTCGTCCCCATGCACCGGAACGTGGCCTCCCACCTGGTCCGGGGGCAGGACCTGAAGCAGCTCATGGCCCAGTACTTGGCCCGGGCGAACGGCATCACCCGGGGGCGCGACCTCCATTACGGAAACCGGGAACTGAGGATCTTCCAGCTCATCAGCCACATCGGAACGATGGTCCCCATCGCCGCCGGCGCCGCCTGGGCCAGCAAGGTCCGAAACGATGGGACGGCGGTCTTGGCCATGTCGGGGGACGGGGCGACCTCCACGGGCGACTTCCACGAGGGCCTGAACCTGGCCGCCGTCCACCGGCTGCCCCTGGTCGTGGTCGTCGAGAACAACCTGTGGGTGTACAAGACCCCGACGCGGCTGCAGTACACCTGCAAGACGCTCGCCCTGCGCGCCGTCGGGTACGGGATTCCGGGCTACCTGATCGACGGGACGGACGTCGTCGCCTGTTACGAAGTCTGCCGGGAGGCCCTGGAGCGCGCCCGTTCAGGCGAGGGGCCGGTCCTCATCGAGTCGGTGAACGAAAGGCTCTGCGGCCACTCGGTCTACGACTCCTACAAGGACTACGTGCCCGAAGAGGAGGTCGCCGCCTGGAGCGAGCGGGACCCCATCCTTCTGTTCGAGGCGAAGTTGCGCGCCTGGGGGAGGGCCGATGAGGCCCAGTTCCGGCGGGTGGGCGATCGCATTCGAAGGGCGATCGACGAGGCCGTGCAGCATGCCAAGGACAGCCCCTTTCCGGAGGGGCCGGAGGTCTGCGAGGGCGTTTACGCCCCGTGAGCCGCCGCCGGTGGCGGGCGGGGCGGAGGCGCGCCGCAAAACCGGGGGAGCGCACATGCCGGCCATCACGTATCGGGAAGCCGTCCGCGCGGCCCTCCGGGAGGAGATGGACCTATGCCCCGAGGTCTATCTGGTCGGAGAGGACATCGGCATCGTGGGCGGGGCGTTCGGCGTGACCCAAGGGTTTCTGGACCGGTACGGCCCCCTGCGGGTCGTGGACGCCCCCCTTTCGGAGAGCGGGTTCGTGGGCATGGCCATCGGCTCGGCCCAGATGGGGCTGCGGCCGGTGGTGGAGATGCAGTTCGCCGACTTCGTGACGGAATGCTTCAAGATGCTGGTGGATTACGCGGCCGGGGCGCATTACCGGCAGGTGGGTCCCATCCCGCTGGTCGTGCGGCTGCCCGCGGGGGCGCTGAGGTCCGCCGGCCCCTTTCATTCCGGAAACCCGGAGGCGTGGTTCTATCGCGCCCCGGGACTCAAGATCGTGGCCCCGGCCAGCCCCTATGATGCGAAAGGTCTCCTGAAGGCCGCCGTCCGGGACGACAATCCGGTTCTGTATCTGGAGTACAAAAGGCTCTATAACCTTCCTTGGGAGCAGTACCCGCCGGCGCTGAGGATTGAGGTGCCCGAAGAGGATTATGTCGTCCCCATCGGAGAGGCCCGGGTCGTCCGCGAAGGGGAGGGGGTGACCCTCCTCACGCACGGGACGATGGTCCTGGAGGCGCTGCGCGCCGCCGAGGAGGTGGAAAGGGATGGGATCGACGTGGAGGTGGTGGATCTGCGGTCCCTTTTGCCCTTTGACCGGGAAGCCCTCCTCCGGTCGGTCCGGAAGACGGGCCGGGCCGTCGTCGCTCATGAAGACCGCAAGACGGGAGGGGTGGGCGCCGAGTGGGCGGCCCTCCTGGCGGAGGACGCCTTTGAGTGGCTGGACGCGCCGGTGAGGCGGGTGGCGGCCCTGGACACGCCCATTCCCTATAGTCCACCATTAGAGGAGCACTTTTTGCCGAACGCCCGAAGGATTGCCGAGGCCCTTCGCGAGGTCGCGGCCTACTGAGGCCCGGGGGGTCGGCCCTTCCGGGACGGGCGGCGAAACCGGTCGGAGAACCATCCGTGCATCAGGCGAAGATCACCATGCCCCGCATGGGGACCAGCGTCCATGAGGGGACAATCGTTCAGTGGCTCAAAAAAGAGGGCGATCCCCTGACGAAGGGTGAGCCCGTCCTCCTGGCGGAGAGCGAAAAGGTCGAGTTCGAGGTGGAAAGCCCCTACGACGGACGCCTGGCGAAGATTCTCGTTCCCGCCGAGACCGCCGTCCCCGTGGGCCAGGCCTTGGCCGTCATTGAGACGGAAGAGCCCGTCCCGGTGGAAGAAGAGGGTGCACCGGCGGAGGAGTCCGCGGCCGTTCCGGCCTCCTCCTCGGGGCCTTCCGGGCGTCCGGCCGCCGCGGCAAGGCGGGAGAGGCCGGGGAAATTCCTGTCCCCCCGCGTCCGGAGCCTGGCCAGAGACTATGGGATTCCCCTGGATGAGGTGGAGGGCGTCGCCGGCACGGGACGGGACGGCCGGGTGACCGAGGAGGACCTCAGGGCCTATCTGGCCGACCGGAAGGCGAAGGCCGGGATGGGAGCGGAGGCCGCGCCCGACGCGCCGGCTCTCGTGTTTCCCCCGCCGGAGAACGCCGACGTGCTGCCCCTGAGCCGTCTGCGCAAGCGCCTCTCCCAGCGGCTGACCGCCAGCGTCAAGGGAGTCCCGCAGTTCACGACGTTCGACGAGGCGGATGTGACCGAGATCGTGAATCAGCGCAAAGCCAGGGGAGAGGCCGAGTTCGCCCGGAAGGGGATCCACCTGACCTACACCCACTTTCTCGCCTGGGCTGCGCTGCGGGCGCTGGAGCGGACCGAGTTCCACCCGCTCAATGCCCGGTTCGGCGGAGACGTCATTTACCTTTTCCGCCACATCCACCTGGGAATCGCCGCGGCGGTGCCGGAGGGGCTGGTTGTCCCCGTCATCCGGGAGGCCGAGACCCTCTCGTTCGAGAAGCTCGCCCGGCGGATTCAGGACATGGCGGACCGGGCCCGCCAGGGCGCCCTCTCCCCCGCGGACGTGGCGGGCAGCACGTTCACGATATCGAACGCGGGCATCGCGGGGAGCATCTACGCGACCCCGATCATCAACCCGCCGGAGGCGGCCATCCTGGGCGTCGGGGCCATCCAAAAGCGCGTCGTGCCGCTGGAGGACGGCTCCATCGGGGTCCGGGACCGGATGGGAGTCTCCTTGAGCGTGGACCACCGGATGGTGGACGGGATGCTGGCCGCCCAGTTCAACCGGGCGGTCTGCGAAAATCTGGAGAACTTCGACTTCTCGGTCCTGGATTGAGGCCGGCGGAGGGCCAGGGGGGAGGGTGTTTCCATGGCCAGGCTGACGGAAGAGGAGATTGGACGGGGGTTGGAGGAGTTGCCCGGCTGGGAGCGGCAGGGGGAGGCCATCGTCAAAACGTTTCAGTTCGAGTGGTTCACCCCGGCCATGGGGTTTGTGACGAAGGTGGCCCTTTTGGCCGAGCGCTACGACCATCACCCGGACATCGACATCCGGTACAAGCGGGTGCGCCTGGTCCTCACGTCCCACGACGCGGGCGGCCTCACGGAGCGGGACGTCAATCTCGCCAAGGAGATCGAGGCGGTTCGATAGGCGGTGAGCGGCGGGGCCGCGCGTCCGGCCGTCTGGTTCCGGATGCAAAGGCCGGCGGAGGGCGGAAGGATCCGCACCGGACGGCGGGGAGGGGGTGCGCGTTGCGGGTGAGCCGATTATCTGAAGGAAGCGTCCGGAGACTGCGAGGGGAAGGGGATGGGACTTCTGGTCGTTGGTTCGGTGGCGCTCGACTCCGTCAAAACCCCGTTCGGGGAGCGGGAGAGGGTCTTGGGGGGGTCGGCCACTCACTTTTCCGTTTCCGCCTCGATGTTCACGGACGTCCGTCTGGTCGGCGTCGTCGGTGAGGATTTCCCGAAAGAGCACCTGGATTTTCTCCGGAGCCGCGGGATCGACCTCGACGGATTGGAGGTGGCCAGGGGGAAGACCTTCCACTGGAGGGGCGAGTACACCGAGAACCTCAACGAGGCCATCACCCTGGAGACGCAGCTCAACGTCTTCGCCAATTTCCAGCCCAGGCTCCCCGAAAGGTATCGGTCCACGCGGTTCGTGTTCCTGGCGAACATCGACCCGGAGCTTCAGTGGGAGGTCCTGCGCCAGGTCCGGGACCCACAGTTCACCGCGTGCGACACCATGAACTTCTGGATCGAGGGAAAGCCCGAGGCGCTCTGGCGGACGCTGAGACAGGTGGACGCCCTGATCATCAACGACGGCGAGGCGCGCCTTCTGGCGGGAGAGGGCAATCTGGTCAAGGCCGCCCGGGCCATCCTCCGGGAGGGTCCCAGGATCCTGGTCGTGAAGCGGGGGGAGTACGGCGCCCTTCTTTTCGACGACGCGGGGGAGTTCTGGGCCCCGGCCCTGCCCCTCGACGATGTGAGCGATCCCACTGGGGCGGGGGACAGCTTCGCCGGCGGATTCATGGGGTATCTGGCCTCTCGCGGCGAGATCAGTCACGAAAACTTCCGCAGGGCCATCATCTACGGCAGCGCCATGGCTTCCTTCAACGTTCAGGATTTCAGCCTCAACCGCCTGCGGACCCTCACCCGGCAGGAGGTGGAGGAGCGCGCCCAGCGCTTCAAGTCCCTTTCGAGCTTCGACTTGCCGCTGAGGGTCCGGGAGGATTGAGGGACCCCGCGGGGGGGACGCTCTGCGGGCGCGAGGGACCGGGACCTTCGGAGACGAACGTGCGGATCGTCGGCGGCGCCGCCCGGGGAAGGCGCCTGGCGGCGCCCAAGGGATTGACCGTCCGGCCCACGCCGGAGCGGGTCCGGGAAGCCCTCTTTGACATCCTGGGCGCCGGGATCGAGGGGGCGCGGTTTCTGGACGTCTTCGCGGGGACGGGCGCTCTGTCGGCCGAGGCCCTGAGCCGGGGGGCGTCCTCCGCCGTCCTCCTCGAGCGGGACCGGGGCGCGCTCAGTGTCCTGCGCAAAAACCTGGAGGCCGCCGGGTTTCCGCCCGGCCGCTGGGAGGCGCTCTCCGGCGACGCCCTGGCCTCCCTGCGGAGGCTTCGGCGGGAGGGTCGCGTCTTCGACGTCATCTTTCTGGACCCGCCCTATGCCTCGGACCTGGGAGAGAAGGCCCTTTCGGAGGCGGCTTTCCTGCTGGAGGCGGAGGGGACGGCTATCCTGGAGCACGCCTCCCGCTCCGCCGCCCCACAGGTCCCGGGACTTCAGATCCTGGAGACCCGGCGCTTCGGCGACACCGCGCTCTCTTTTTATCAGCCGGAAGCCCATGCGGCGTGAGCTCTTTCGCCCCAGGTTCATCGGGCCGGGGGCCCTTTTTGGGAAAACCGCCTCCCCGGACCCCCGGAAAACTTTTTCCCGCGGCACAGGGCCGCCCCCGCACAATCGTGCCCTCCTCGGGCGGATGCGGCGGTCTCCACATCGCGCTTTCAGGGAAAACGGGTTACCCCGATGCATTCGGGATTTTCGGTGCCTCCAAATTGGGCATTTTGATTCATCCGTCGGGAAAATCAGCGTCTGGGCCGGTTTTCCCCTGGGTTTTCCACCGCGATTCAACAAACCGCGTGGAAAAGCCTCTTTCGCCGGAGATCCTCCGCCAGGCACAGGAGCGTCCCATGAGTGACCCTAACGCGAAGTGCGAGCTCTTTCGCAAGCTGATCCGGGACCCGGAGATTCTGGTCATGCCCGGGGCCCACGACGCCCTCGCCGCCCGGATTTTCGAGGCGGAGGGGTTCAAGGCCGTCCAGGCCTCCAGCTGGGGAATCGCCGCCACCTACGGCCTCCCGGACGGCTACATGGGGATGACGGAGTGCCTGGAGGCGGTCCGCCGGATGGTCCGGGCCGTGGACATCCCGGTCAACGCCGACGCGGAAGACGGATACGGGACCCCGGCCGACGTGTACCGGACGGCTTGCGAATTCATCCAGATCGGCGCGGTCGGGATGAACCTGGAAGACAGGCTCAACCGGCCGGGCGAGAAGGGGTGGCGGATCGTCGACCTGAGAGAGATGCTGGAGAAGATTGACGCGTTCCTGGAGGCCAGGCGCGACAGCCGCTCGGCGTTCGTCCTGAACGCGCGCACGGACGCGCTGATGGCTCACCCGGACGACCCGGCCAGGGGCCTGTCCGAGGCCGTCGCCCGGGGGAACGCCTTCGCGGAGAAGGGGGCGGATTTGGTGTTCGTCTTCGGGAAGCACCCGCGGGAGGTGGTGAGGACCTTGGCGCGGGAGATCCGGGCCCCCATCTCTATCACCTGCTACCCCGGCAACCTCACCGTCCAGGAGCTCCAGGGCCTGGGCGTCGCCCGGACCAGCCTGGGCATCGCCTCCGTCCGCTTCGCGGCCGGGGCCGTGCAACGCTTCGCCAAAGCCCTTCGGGACCTGGGAACCCACGGGGAGGAAGGCGTGATGCCGGCCCCGGAGGTCGGCGGTCTGATTCACCGGCGGCAGAGGGGCGGGTGACGGGAGGGTTTCCGCGAGGAAAAAAGAAAAAGCCGGCCCCCCACGGGGGGCCGACCTTTTCCCTGACCTATCGAGTTATCCCTGCTTTTTGTAGAACTGAACCAGCGCGAGGACGTCCTGCCACATCAGGCGGCCGATGGGGCCGGTGCTGTAGGCCGCGACGGCGACCGTGTTGTTCGGACGCAGGACGAATCCGGTGGAGTGGATGATCTTCTGGTTCGCGTCGTAGAAGGCCCCGGTCTTCTCGGCCGTGGCCGCCGGGTCCAGGCCGTATCCCAGGGGGAAGGTCACACCCCATTCCTCCACCGACTGCCGGGCCTTCTCCAGGGTGTCGGAAGAGGCGGCCGCGACGCGGATTCCTTCCTCTTTGAGCTTGCCGGCCTTCTCGAAGGCGCTCAACTGCGCCTTGCAGAAGGGTCAGAAGTGACCCCGGTAGAACAGGATCACCTTCCAGTCGTTCCCCAGGCCGGAGGGGATCTTCATCTTTCCGCCGCCGGCCAGGTTCATTTCCATTTCCGGAAACGCGTCTCCGGAATCCAGGATTCGGGAGCCTTGTCTTGCCACGGATGAATCTCCTCTGCCTTGAAGTCGCTCCTGTGGGGCGGACGGGCTTTCGAGGGCCGTCCGCGGGTGATTCAGACCCGGCGAAGGGTCAAACCGACGGCCGCCGCGCCTGATTCCCTCCCTCCCCGGCTCAGTTGTGCTCGCTCGGAGGGATGATGGTGATGCCTTCGGAGTCCTCCAGGTAGCGGACGAAGAGGTACTTGTCCTCGATGCCGTCGCTCTTTTTGCGGGGGAGGCCCTCCTGGACGCCCGGTTCGATCTTGGCGACGACGAAGTGCAGGCGCTCGGTGCTCAGGGCCTCCTCGGCGGCCTCCCTCATCTCGCCCTCGGTGCGGACGGTCCGGGCCTCGGCGATCCCCGCGCCGCGCGCCATCTCCGCCAGGTCCACCCGGCCCGAGGTGTGCGTGGGCGGGCCGCCGATGCACTCGTAGATCTGGTTGTCGAAGACGAAGACCTTGAGGTTCTTCGGCTGCTCGTTGCCCAGCGTGGCGAAGATGCCGAGGTTCATCAGGGCGCTGCCGTCCGTCTCGAGGCAGACCACCTTGCGGTGCGGCATGCCCAGGGCCACGCCGAGGGCCAGCGGCACGTGGCACCCCAGGGCCATCAGGTACAGGCTCGCCCCCCGGGGCTCGGGCCGGGCGTTGTGCCACTCGTCCACGATGCCCCCGAGGGAGACGATGCAGATCTCGTCCTTCATCCGTGCGGCCAGGACTTTCAGCGCCTCGTAGCGGGTCATTCAATCACCTCCCCGCTGAAGACGACGGCGGTGTGGTACTTGGAGGTGTCCGCCGACCTGCGGGCCTTCACGATGGACGGGACGATGTCCTCCTCTTTGCGGACCACCACGTAGGGGATGCGCAGGGCGCTCAGCAGGGGTTCCATGGTGATGCCGTGGGGGATCCCCCACCAGTTGGGCTCGCCCAAATCCCCCCGGTAGCTCATGAGGAGGACGACCGGAATCCCGTGGGTCAGGCCCAGGCGGGCCAGGGACTCCGTGGCCATGCGGAGGCCCGAGTTCTCCATGATCATCACGGCCTTCTTGCCGGTCAGCCAGACCCCCGCCGCGATGGAGGTGCCCTCTCCCTCGTTCGTCACGGGGATGTAGCGGAAGGCCGGGTCCCGCGACGCCTTGACGTAGACCGGTTTGAGGTGGGACTCCGGCAGGGCGCAGACGACGCTCACCCCCGCCTCCTTCAGACCCCGGATGACCAGATCGGCGCATCTCTCCTTCAAAGCGCTCTCTCCCGCTCGTCGAATCGCCTTCGGTGGAATTCCGGGCGGCGGACAACGCCCGGCACAGGCCCCTATGATACGCGAGGGGCGGGGCCCGCGCAATCCGTTTCCGCCCGGCACCGGCGGGGCGGCCGCAAAAGCCCCCAAAATGATCTGAATCATTGAAGAGGGGCGCTTTCTTGTCTGATAATACAACCCAGG
>JACPRG010000072.1 GCA_016190025.1 Candidatus Tectimicrobiota bacterium | reverse complement strand
CCCCTCATCGCCACCACCGCGTGCCTGAACGGGGAGGTCCCCCAGCACTTGCAGCACGACGACGAGGAGCGGGCCGAGCGGGCCGCGCGCTACTACGCCGAGCTCTTCGCCGGACGCTACTACGTCGAGCTCCAGGACCACGGCATCGCGGAGCAGAAGAAGGTGCTCCCGGGCCTCGTGCGGCTGGCCGGGAAGCTGGGCCTTCCCCTCATCGCCACCAACGACTGCCACTACCTGGAGGCGGCCGACGCCTTCGCCCACGAGATCCTGCTTTGCATCCAGACGGGCAAGACCCTCAACGACCCGAGCCGCTGGCGCTTCCAGACCGACCAGCTCTACGTCAAGAGCCCCGAGGAGATGGCCCAGCTCTTCCGGGAGCTTCCCGAGGCCCTGCGGAACACCCTGGAAGTGGCCGAGCGCTGCAATCTGGAATTGGAGTTCGGCGGGTACCAGCTGCCCCGCTACGAGGCCCCGGACGGGAGCAGCCTGGACGACTTTCTGGCGCGGCTGGCCCGGGAGGGTCTGGCGAGGCGGCTGGAGTCGGGGGGGCCGGCGCCGGGGGTCTCCCGGGCGGAGTACGAGGAGCGCCTGGCGTTCGAGCTGGAGATGATCCGCGAGATGAGGTTCTCCGGCTACTTCCTGATCGTCTGGGACTTCATCGACCACGCCCGGAAGAAGGGGATCCCGGTGGGCCCGGGCCGCGGCTCGGCGGCGGGGAGCCTGGTGGCCTACAGCCTGGGCATCACCGGCCTGGACCCCATCCGCTACGGGCTGCTCTTCGAGCGGTTCCTGAATCCCGAGCGCGTCACCATGCCCGACATCGACATCGACTTCTGCATGGAGAGGCGGGACGAGGTCATCGAGTACGTCACCGAGACGTACGGCCGCGAGAACGTCTCGCAGATCATCACCTTCGGCAGCATGATGGCCAAGGGCGTCATCCGGGACGTGGGCCGGGCCATGGACATGCCCTACGGGGAGGTGGACCGCATCGCCAAGCTCGTCCCCGGGCGGCTGAACATCACCCTGGACGAGGCGCTCAAGGAGGAGCCCCGCCTGCGGGAGATCCGGGACAACGACTCCCGGGTGGCCGACCTCCTCCACACCGCCCGCACCCTGGAGGGCCTCTCCCGCCACGCCAGCACCCACGCGGCGGGGGTCGTCATCGCCCCCCGGCCCCTCAGCGAGATCGTCCCCCTGGCCAAAGGCGCCAACGGCGAGACGGTCACCCAGTACGACATGGTGGACATCGAGTCCCTGGGCCTCCTCAAGATGGACTTCCTGGGCCTGAAGACCCTCACCGTGATCCGCGGGGCCGAGGAGATGATCCGCGCCGGAGGGGGGGAGGCCGGAGGAGGGGAAGGGCGAGGCGCGCCAGAGTTCGACATCGAGCGGGTCCCCCTCGACGACCCGGAGACCTACCTGCTCTTTTCCGAGGGTAGAACTGCGGGCGTCTTCCAGTGTGAGAGCCGCGGGATGCGCGAAGTCCTCCGGAAGATGAAACCCTCCACCTTCGAGGACGTCATCGCCGCCGTCGCCCTCTACCGGCCGGGCCCGTTGGGGAGCGGGATGGTAGACGACTTCATCCAGCGCAAGCACGGGAAGGTCCCCACCCAGTACGAGTTGCCCCAGCTGGAGGAGGTCCTGCAGGAGACCTACGGCGTCATCGTCTACCAGGAGCAGGTGATGCGGATCGCCAGCGCCCTGGCGGGCTTCAGCCTGGGTGCGGCCGACCTGCTCCGCCGGGCCATGGGCAAGAAGAAGCCCGAGGAGATGGCGCGCCAGGAGGAGAGCTTCCTGAAGGGCTGCGCGCATAACGGGGTCCCGGCCGACAAGGCGAAGCGGATCTTCGAGCTGATGGCCCACTTCGCCGGGTACGGCTTCAACAAGTCCCATAGCGCCGCCTACGCCCTGGTGGCCTACTGGACGGCCTACCTCAAGGCCCACCACCCCTGCCAGTTCATGGCCGCGCTGCTGACGTGCGACATGGACAACACCGACAAGGTGGTGAAGAACATCGCCGAGTGCCGGGAGACGGGCATCCCCGTCCTTCCGCCCGACATCAACAAGAGCGGCAAGCGGTTCACCGTCCACGAGGGCGGCATCCGGTTCGGCCTGGCGGCGGTGAAGAACGTGGGGGCCTCCGCGGTGGACGAGATTCTCCGGGCGCGGGAGGAGGGGCCGTTTCCCTCCCTGTTCGCCTTCTGCCGTCAGGTCGATCTGCGGCTGGCCAACCGGCGGGTGGTGGAAAGCCTCGTCAAGTGCGGGGCCTTCGACTCCACGGGCGCGCGCCGCGCCCAACTCATGGCGGTCCTGGACACGGCGCTGGAGCAGGCGGCCCAGGCCCAGCAGGACCGGATCACCGGACAGGCGCAGCTCTTCGGCGCAGACGGCTCCGAGGCGGCTGTCGACCCGCCCCTGCCGCTCATCCCGGAGTGGGACGAAAAAGAGCTCCTGGCCCAGGAGAAAGAGGCGCTGGGCTTCTTCATCACCGGCCACCCCCTGGCGCGCTTCAAGCGGGACCTCAAGCTCCTCTCGACGGTCACGACGGCCGGCCTGCCGGAGCTGGCCGGGAGCCAGAAGGTGCGGATGGGCGGGCTGGTGAGCGGGCTCAAGGTCCAGACGACGCGGCGGGGGGACCTCATGGCCCGCTTCAACCTGGAGGACCTGGAGGGGTTCGCCGAGGTCATCGTCTTCCCCGATTGCTACCGGGAGTCGGCGCCGCTTCTGGAGGGCGAGGAGCCCATCCTGCTGGAGGGGACGGCCGAGCCGGGGGAGAACAGCGTCACCCTCAAGGCCGAGAGGATTCTTCCTCTGGCCCAGGGGGCGCAGGCCGCCGGGAAAGAGGTGTCGATCCTCCTTCCGGTGTCCGGGAAGAGCCGCGAGCTCATCCGGGCCCGCCTCATCGACCTAAGGGAGATCCTGGAGAAGAGCCGGGGGCCGTACCCCCTCATCCTGCGGTTCGACTTCGGGGGGCGTTGGGAGGAGCGGCGGTTCCGGGACTTCGGGGTCGAGCCCTCGGGGGAGATGATCGAGCGGGTTGAGGCCCTCCTCGGCGAGCGCGCCGTGCGGTGGGAGTGAAGTGGGCGTGATTGAGTTTCATCATTGTCAGGGCTGGGTGAATCAACAAAGCAAGCCCGAGGGTGTTGTTTGCCCGCCGTGCGATTTGCATTATCCACCCCCTCCATCCGATGTCAAAATCTTGTTCATCGGTTGGAACCCCCCTGGAAAGACGCACTTCTTTAATGCCCGGAAAGATGAGGAAGATGGGTTGCGACGTAACTTGAAATGGGTGTTGTCGGGGCTCGACGGCTGGCAGACCGAGCCTGATTTTTTAGCCGAGTTCAAGAGGCGGAAGTGCTATCTGGTTCACGCGGTGAAGTGCTGGAGATTCGCCAAGCCTTGGCCTCCACTGGAAGTAATTCAAACTTGTGCTATTGACTCCTGTATAATAAAAGTCCTATACTCTG
>JACPRG010000071.1 GCA_016190025.1 Candidatus Tectimicrobiota bacterium | reverse complement strand
GCTTTGAGGGCCACTGGTAGGCAGGAGCCGCTCGTTCTCGGTTTGAAATGAGAAATTCCCGCTAAGGGGATTACAAAAGCATCGGCACTAAGTTCGTGAGACCTTGGACCACCAGGGGGGAAGAGATCCTGGTGGCGGTGATTGTAGCGGAATTCCATCTCCTTGCAGGTAGAGGGGAAACCGCTCGCGGGACACCCCGTGATGTTTGATCAACCTCTCTTTGGCGCAGGCCCAGAGACACTCCAAGCCATTGATGTGGACTTTGCCCTTGAAAAACATTTCGTCAGCAGTCGGTTGCGGACAGGCCTTCTTGCGAGGCATCCCCGTAACCTAAGGAGCGGGGGGTAATCAAGGAGCGGGCGGCAATGACAAGAAAATCCTGGAAGGCCCTTTGGATCGCGCTCGGGTTCGGATGGGGCCTCGTCCTCGCAGGCGTCCCCCGGGCGACGGGCGCCGAGAAGCTCGTCCTTTTGCTGGACTGGGTCCCCTATGCGGCCCACCTGGGGATGTACGCCGCCCTGGACCGGGGCGACTACCGCCGGGCCGGCCTCTCGGTGGAGATCACCCGAGGCTTCGGGTCGGGCGACACCATCAAGCGGGTGGGCGTGGGCTCGGCCCAGATGGGGTTCGCCGACGCCGGAAGCCTGGTGGTGGCCCGCGCCCAGGGGATCCAAACCAAGGTCGTCGGCATGATCCTGGACAAGTCGATGTTCGTCGTGACCACGCTCAAAAAGAGCGGCATCCGCACGGCCAAGGACCTCGAAGGCCGCAAGGTGGCGACCCCGAAGACCAGCTCGACCTACATCCTGTTCCCCGCCCTGGCGGCCCTGAACGGGGTGGACACGGGAAAGATCGAGTTCGTCTTCATGGGAGCCGCCGCCCTCGGTCCCAGCCTCATGGCGGGGAAGGTGGACGCCATCTTGAACTACGACAACTCCACCCCCACCTTCGTCGAGGCGGCCCGCAAGGCCCATCAGGAGGCGGCCGTGTTTCTCTACAGCAAGTGGGGTCTCGACATCTACTCCAACGGCCTGATCACTTCGGACGCGCTCATCCAGGACAAACCCGCCGTCGCAGGGAGCTTTGTCCGAAGCACCATGGAGGGGACCGCCTGGGCGGTCGAGCACCCCGAGGAAGCCGCCGACATCTTCGTCAAACTCAACCCCACCCAGGACCCGGTCTTGACGCGGAAGGCGTGGGCCATCGTCGTGGACCACCTCCTGACGCCGACCGCCCGGAAGCTGGGCCTCGGGCACATGGACCGCAAGAAGATGGAGCTGACCCGGGACGTCGTGACAAAGTACATGAAGCTTCCGGTCACCGTCCCGGTCGAGGAGATCTACACGAACCGGTTCCTGCCCAAGCTCTTCCCGAAGCCCCCGGGCTCGTGACCCAAGCCCCCGGGCTTGTGAGAGGACGGCGGGCGCAGCGGGGCGGGCGCTCGGGGGGTCCTGAGTCGGCCGCGGCCCGGAGGAGTGCGACAAGGGTGAGCACCGAGCACGAGGAGATCCGCACCGACGTCCTCGTCCTGGGGAGCGGTGTGGCCGGGGCCCGGGCGGCCATCGCGGCGGCGGAGGCCGGCCGGCGGGTCACCCTGGTCACCAAGGGCGAGTTCACCCGGAGCGGGGCGACGCCCATCGCGGTCTACGCCTGCAACGCGGTCTACCGCGACCTCAACCCGGCCGACTCCTTCGCGTGCCACTTCGAGGACACCGTCGCAGGGGGCGCCCACCTCAACAACCAGCGGCTGGTCGAGGCCTTCGTGACGGAGGCCCCCGAGCGCCTGAGGGAGATCGACGCCTGGGGGGCGCGCTTCAACCGGGTCAACGGGAAATTCGAGCAGGTCCTTCAGCCGGGGCACAGACACCCGCGCGCCCTCCACATCGAAAGCCGGACGGGGTCGGCCTTCTCGGCCGTCTTCCGGAAAGAGGTCCGCCGGCGGGCGAGCATCCGCGTCCTCAACGATACCTTCGTCACGGGCTACCTCACGGACCGGTCTTCGGGCGCGGTGGTGGGGGCGGCGGCGGTGGACCTCCCGGGGATGCGGTGCGTGGTATTTTTGGCCAAGGCCGTCGTGGACGCGACGGGGGGCGGGATGAACCTCTACGCCCTGCACTCCTCGCCCCCCGACTGCACGGGGGACGGCTACGCCATGGCCTACCGGGTGGGGGCGGAGCTGATCGACATGGAGTTCGTCCAGTTCTACCCGGGCCTCGCCCACCCGGAGTCCCACCGGGGGAACACGGGAGTTCCCTACTTGGTCCGCGTGGCGCTCCGGGGCCACATCCTGAACAGCGAGGGCGAGCGCTTCATGGCGCGCTATGACCCGGAGCGGATGGAGTGGGCGACGCGGGACGTGCTGGCGCGGGCCATGTTCAGCGAGATCCGGGCGGGGCGGGGGACGCCCCACGGCGGCGTGTGGTTTGACGCGACGCACCTCGGGCCGGAGAAGGTGGAAGAGGCGCTTCGTCCGCACGTCCGGGGGTGGGTCCACCACGGGGTTCACCTCCTGGAGTCGGGCCTGGACCTGCGGAGGGTGGGGATCGAGGCCGCCCCGGCCGCCCATTACTTTTGCGGGGGGATCCGGATCAACGAGCACTGCGAGACGGATGTCCCGGGCCTTTATGCGGCGGGGGAGGCGACGGGGGGCGTGGACGGGGCCAACCGGTTGACGGGCAACGCCCTCTCCGAGCACCTGGTGTTCGGGGCGCGGGCCGGGGTCTCGGCCGCCCGGCGGGTGGCGCGGGAGGAGTTCTGCGAGCCGGACCCGGGCCAGCTCGAGAGGGCGTGGGAGGGGGTGGAATCGATCCGGCGCTCGGAGAGGGGCCGCCGGCCCCACGAGGTTCTGCGCGAGGTCCAGGATTGCGCCTGGGCGAACCTGGCGGCCATCCGGGACGCCCGGGGCCTGACGGAGGCCATCGAGGTCTTCCGCTCCTGCGGCCGTGAGGCGGCCGAGGGGCTGCGGCTGCAAAACGGCGCCAGGGGGAACCCGTGGGAGCTGCTTTTAGCGCTGGAGGTGCAGAACCTCTGCCTGGTGGGAGAGATGGTCGCCAGCTCGGCGCTGATGCGGGAGGAGACCCGGGCGAGCCACCAGCGGGTGGAGTTCCCGGAGCCCTCGCCCCGGTGGCTGCGGAACGTGGTCCTTCGCAAGCGGGGGGAGGCGATGGAGGTCACGACCTCCCCCCTGGTCCTCGCCCGGGAGGTCGCCCAGGAGGTCGGCCATGGATGAGGTGACGCTGAGGGTCTTCCGGTACGACCCGCGCTCGGACGAGGCTCCCTCTTACGCGACGGGGCGTGTTCCTTACGTCCCCGGCATGACGGTGTTGATGGCCCTTCACCGGCTGAACGAGACGGAGTCTATCGCCTGCCGGCATTCGTGCCGGACGGGCTCTTGCGGGGTGTGCACGGTCCGGGTGAACGGCCGCCACGCCCTCGCCTGCCAGTGCGTGATTCAGGACCCGGCGAGGGAGGTGGTGGTGGAGCCGCGAAAAGGGAGGCCGGTCTTGCGGGACCTCATCGCGGCGCCCGGCGAAGGGTGACCCCGTCCCGCCCGGAGAGTCACGCTTTGATCCGGCTACGGCTGGATCCAGGGGGGAAGAGGATGGAAGGAGAAAAGCATGGGGTTCAAGCGCGCGAGGGTTACCTCCCTCTTGGTGACGGCCGTCGTGAGCCTCGGGCTGGGTGCGGCAACGGCGACCGCCGAGAAGCTCCAGTTCATGGCCGACTGGATCATCGGGGCCAAGCATGCGCCTCTCTTCCTGGCCCGGGACAAGGGCTTCTGGAAGAAGGAAGGCTTGGAGGTCTCGATCAGCCGGGGGTACGGGTCCGGCAGCGTGGCGAAGCTCCAGAACGAGGGGAAAACCGACTTCTCCTTCGTTGACACCGGCGTCATCATCCTGGGCCGGCCCCAGGGAATCCGGCTGAAGCAGGCCGCCGTGATTCACGCCACCTATCCCATCGCGTGGGCGGGCCTCCGCTCGAACGGGATCCACAGCCCCAAGGACCTGGCGGGAAAGGTCTACGGCGGGTCCACCGGCGCAACCTCGACGCTGATGTTTCCCCTCTTCGCCAGAAACGCCGGGCTGGACCCGAAGCAGATCAAGGCCATCAACCTGGATCCGACCTCGTGGACCCCCTCCTTCCTCGCGAAGAAGATCGACATCATCGGCGTCCTCACGATGGTCACCCTGCCCGTCCTCCGATACAGCCTGAAGAAAAAGGGGCTCGACCCCGACAAGGAGCTGGCGGTCTTCCTGGGCTCCGACTACGGCTTGGACGGTTACGCCAACGGCCTGACCGTTCGGGACGACCAGATCCAGAAGGACCCCGGCCTCGTGCGGCGATTCGTCCGGTCCTCCATGGCGGCCTTCCGGCGCTCGGTCACGCACCCTGACGAGGCCCTCCAGAACTTCCTGCACAAACACCCCGAGCTCAACCGGGAGATCGCCGCCGCCCAGTTCGACAAGATGGTGGAGTCCCTCCTCGCGCCGGAGGCCCGGACCCTCGCTCTGGGCTGGATGACCGAGAAGAAGATGACCCTCACCCGGGACATGATGTTCGAGGCCTATACCCTGAAGGCGGCGAAGATGCCTATCGGCGACATCTACACGAACGAATTCCTCGAGAAGCGACCGATGAAGAAGGGCGAGATCCCGGCCAAGTACCGTTAGACGAGCCCCGAGCCGCGTCCCGCGACGAAGGGCGCGGGACGCCAAGCACGGGGCCGGGCGCTTGATGAAGACCCGTGAGCCGTGGGGACTTCTCTCCATCCCGAAAGGAAGAGAAGGCGGAATGACCTTCACCACCCTCGAAAAGAAAGACCTGGCCGGCCTCCACCCGAGAGAGATCCGGGCCCTCATCCGGGAGCGGAAGTGGACAGGGAAAACGGCCGACCTGGCGGAGGGCTACGTCCAGGCGAACCTGGCGGCGGTTCCCTCCGCGGATGCGTTCGATTTCCTCCTCTTTTGCGTGCGGAACCCGAAGCCCTGTCCCCTCCTCGAGGTCGTAGAGCCGGGCTTTCCCATTGTCCGGGAGGTGGCGCCCGGGGCCGACCTTCGGACCGATCTTCCCAAGTACCGCGTGTACGAAGGGGGCCGGTGCGTCGCGGAAGTCGAAGACGTGTCGGACCACTGGCGGGAGGACCTGGTGGGCTTCCTCCTCGGGTGCAGCTACTCCTTCCTGGGCTCCCTGCGGAAGGCCAACGTCGCGCCCAACGCCAGCTGCCTGTACACCACCCGGGTCCCGTGCGTCCCGGCGGGGCGCTTCACCGGGCCGATGCTGGTCAGCATGAGGCCCATCCGCAAAGACCAGGTCGTCCGGGCGGTTCAGGTGACCTCGCGCTTTCCGGCGACCCACGGGGCGCCGGTCCACATCGGCGATCCCTCGGCCCTCGGCATCCGCAACCTCGACGACGTGGCCCTGAGCAGCCGGAGGGTGGAAGTGAAGGCCGATCAGGTCCCCGTCTTCTGGGCCTGCGGCTGCACGCCCCAGGCGGTGGCCCTGGAGGCGAGACTCGAGTTGATGATCACGCACAGCCCCGGTTGCTGCCTGGTCACCGACAAGCTCTCGGAAGAGCTCGCCGCCTTCTGACCGGGAGGCCCAGGGCTCGGGGCGCGCGACCCTTTCGAAGGACCTCGCATGCGTTCGCCGAGCGGTCCCACCGGCCCGAAGGCACGACTTTCCCGAATGCTTTGAGCACCCGCCCCCGACTGAAACTTTGGGGGGCCGGCGCATCATCCGCGTTTGAACACCCGATGAGGACGAAGACATGACTTCCGCGAAGAGACCCCGGACCGAACCCGCACCGCGCCGCTCCCAGGGGGGATCGGAGGAGATCTGCGTCGTCGGCGTGGACATCGGGGGGACGTTCACCGACTTCTACCTCGTCGACCGGGCGAGCGGCCGCTCCGCCCTGGGTAAGGTCCTCACGACACCGGATGACCCCTCCCGGGCCGTCATGGAGGGCCTCGAGACCCTCCTCCAAGAGGTGGGACTCGACTTCGGCGGCGTGAGGACGATCATCCACGGCACCACCCTCGTCACCAACGTCCTGATCGAGCGAAAGGGGGCCCGCACGGGCCTTCTCACCACCGCGGGGTTCCGGGACATCCTGGAGATGAGGCGGGAGAAGCGGTACGACATCTACGACCTGTTCCTGGAGCTTCCCGAACCGCTGGTCTCCCGCGAACTCCGTCTCGGCGTCCAGGAACGCATGGGGCCGGGCGGCGAGGTCCTCGCCCCCCTCTGCTCGGATTCGGTGACCGAGGCCATCGAAAGGCTGAGGCGGGAGGGGGTGCACTCGGTGGCGGTGTGCTTTCTGCACGCCTTCCAGAACCCCGCCCACGAGCGGGCCGTGGGGGAGATGCTGGCGGAGCGGGCCCCGGAGATGTTCTGCTCCCTCTCCTCCGATGTCTGCCCGGAGATCCGGGAGTTCGAAAGGTGCTCCACCACCGTGGCCAACGCCTACGTCCAGCCGCTGATGAAGACCTATCTCTCCCGGCTGGAGGAGAGGCTTTCGGCGGCAGGGTTCCGCGGCCCGCTCTTCCTCATGCTCTCCAACGGCGGGGTGACGACGGTGGACTCCGCCAAGCGATACCCCATCCGGTCGGTGGAGTCGGGCCCGGCCGGGGGGGCGGTGGCGGCGGCGCGCCTGGCCGCGGCCAGAGGCCTTCCCCGCGCCATCTCCTTCGACATGGGGGGGACCACGGCGAAGATCGCCCTCATCGAGGGCGGGGAGCCCCAGCTCACCACGGCCTTCGAGGCGGCCCGCGTCTACCGGTTCAAGAAGGGGAGCGGCCTTCCCGTCAAGGTCCCCGTCATCGAGATGATCGAGATCGGGACGGGCGGGGGAAGCCTGGCGCGCGTGGACGAGATGGGGCTCCTGAAGGTGGGGCCCCAGAGCGCCGGCGCGGACCCGGGGCCCGTCTGCTACGGCCGCGGGGGGAAAGAACCCACCGTCACGGACGCCGACCTCCTCCTGGGCTACCTGGACGCCTCCTACTTCCTCGGGGGCCAGATGCCGCTGGACGTGGAAGGGGCCCGGCGGGCGGTCCAGGAACAGGTGACAGGCCCCCTCGGGGTGAGCCTGGAGCGGGCCGCGGCGGGCATCCACCAGATCGCCAACGAGTCCATGGCCAACGCGGCCCGCATGCACGCCGTCGAGCGGGGGCGGACCCCCCACGAATACGCCCTGATCGCCTTCGGGGGGGCGGGACCCGTGCACGCCTACGGGGTCGCCCGCAACCTCGGCATGAAGACCATCCTGGTGCCGCCCTCGGCCGGTGTCGCCTCGGCCCTGGGCTTCACGCTGGCCCCCTTTTCCTTCGACTTCGTGCGGACCCACGTCGCCCTGCTGTCCGGCCTGCCCCTGGAGGTTCCCAACGCCCTTTTCGCGGAGATGGAGTCAGAGGGGCGGAAGGTCCTGGCGCAGGGAGGCGTGGCCCCCCGTCAGATCACCTACATCCGGTCCGCCGACATGCGGTACAAGGGGCAGGGACACGAGGTGGCCGTCCTGCTTCCGCCCGGCGTCTGGACCGAGGACCAGCGGGAGGAGATCCGGCGCGCCTTCCACCAGACCTACGAGAAGATCTACCACCGGGCGAACCCGGACGTGGACGTAGAGACCGTCAACTGGCGGCTTCGCGTGGCCGGCCCCCCTCCCCCGGGCGCGAGGCCGCCGGCCCGGAGCCGGACCTCCCCTCGATCGCGCAAAGGGACCCGTCCCGTATACTTCAGCGAACGGAACGGCTTCATCGATTGTCCGGTGTACGATCGATACTCCCTCGGGTCCGACTTCTCCTGCGAAGGCCCCCTCATCATCGAGGAGCGGGAATCGACGGTGGTGGTCGGCCCGAAGGCCCGGGCCTCCGTGGACGCGGACCTCAACGTCCGGATCGACATTGCGGGATAGGAGAGGACCGCCCCCTTGGATCCCATCGAGCTGGAGCTGCTGTGGAACCGCCTGGCCTCCATCGCCAATGAGCAGGCGGCGGCGCTCATCCGGGCCTCGTTCTCCACCCTCCTCCGGGAGACGGAGGACATCTCGTGCGGGATCTTCGATGTGCGCGGGAGCATGGTCGTCCAGTCGTCCATCGGGACCCCCGGGCACATCAACACCATGGCGACCTGCGTCCGACATTTCCTCCGGAAATACCCGCCCGGGCGCCTCGATCCCGGAGACGTCCTCATCACCAACGACCCGTGGCTGGTCTCCGGCCACAAGCACGACATCACCATCGTCACGCCCTTCTTCCGGGACGGGCGGCTGGCGGGGCTCACAGCCAACACCTGTCACTGCGCCGACATCGGGGGGCGGGTCTATTCCGCCGACGCCTCCGAGGTCTACGAGGAGGGGGTCCTGATCCCCATCCTGAAGCTCTACCGGCGCGGGGAGCCCAACGAGGACCTCTTCACCCTTCTGGCCGAGAACGTGCGCGTGCCCGACGAGGTCCTGGGGGACGTCCGGGCGCAGGTGACGGCCAACGAGGTGGCGAACGAAAAGGTCGTGAGCTTCATGCGGGAAAGGGGCCTCGACTCGCTGGAGGCACTCTCCGACGCCATCATCGGAATGACGGAGGCCGCCACCCGCCGCGCCGTGGCGGCCGTCCCCTCCGGCGAATACCGCCACGAGGTCCACATGGACGGCTTCGAGGACCCCCTGGTCATCCGGCTCACCCTTCGGGTCGAGGGGGACGATCTCACCGCCGACTACACCGGGACCTCCCCCCAGGCCCCCCGCGGGATCAACTCCGTCATGAATTACACGGCGGCCTACACCACCTACGCCCTCAAGTGCGTCCTGTGCCCGGAGATCCCCAACAACGAAGGGGCCATCCGCCCCCTGCGCGTCGTGGCGCCCGAGGGCTGCCTGGTGAACGCCCGGCATCCCGCCCCGGTGTCGGCCCGGGTCTTGTCGGGACACTTCCTGCCCTTCGCCGTCCTGGGCGCCTTGGCCAAGGCCGTCCCCGACCGGGTGACCGCGGGGGGCTCCCTCCGGTCCTGCACCCAGTTCGACGGGAGGAGGGACAACGGAGAGAGGTTCATCTCCACCTTCTGGAACGCCGGAGGGATGGGGGCGCGCCCGGGCAAGGACGGGCTGTCCACGACGACCTTTCCCAACAACCTCTCCAACACCCCCATCGAGGTGATCGAGATGCTGACGCCCGTCCGCTTCCTGGAAAAGGAGTTCCTTCGGGACTCCGCGGGGCCGGGCGCCCACCGGGGGGGGCTCGGCCAGGTGATCCGGATGAAAGTGGTCGGCAGGAACACCCTCCGTCTTTCCGCCATGTTCGAGATGACCCGGTTCGCCCCCCAGGGGACCCACGGCGGGATGCCCGGCCCGCTGTTCGGCATCAGCCTGGAGGGCCACGGGCCCATCCCCCCGAAGGGGACCACGAGCCTGCCGCCGGGGTCCGTGCTTCGGCTGGAGGTGCCCGGCGGCGGCGGACACGGCCCGCCGGATCGCCGGGACCCGGCCCGGGTCCTGGACGATGTCCGGAAAGGATTCGTTTCGATCGAAGCGGCGCGCCGCGACTACCGGGTGGCCATCGGCCCGGAGAGCCTGCGCGTCGACCCGGAGGCGACGGACCGTCTGAGGAAAAGGCTCGGCCACGGCTCGGACGAAACCCCGGAGGGCCGTCCGGCGGTGCGCCCCGACCTCTCCGGCCCCGCGACGGCGCCCGTCCCCGGATGTTCCGCCGCCCCGCCGTGGACGGGGGAATCGTGAACGCCCCCGAGATTCGTAAACTTTTTCCCGTGACCCGCGATCTCGTGTACTTCAACCACGCCTCGGTGGCGTCTCCTTCCTTGAGGGTCCAGGAGGCCGTCCAGGGTTTTCTCCGCGACTTCCTCCGTCGAGGCGACCAGGCCTCCCAGGCGTGGCACGAATACGCGGAGGTGGAGGCCAAGGCCCGTTTCGCCCGGCTCATCGGCGCCGAGCGGGAGGAGATCGCCTTCCTCAAGAACACGACCGAAGGCATCGCCACCGTCGCCAACGGCCTCGACTGGTCGC
>JACPRG010000067.1 GCA_016190025.1 Candidatus Tectimicrobiota bacterium | reverse complement strand
CCTGAAAGAGCCCGAAGACTTCTGGATCGTGGAGCTGGGCGCCGGCCGGGGGCTCCTCTGCCGGGACGTCCTGCGGGGCCTGCGCCGGGATGCGCCCCGGTGCCTCTCGCGGACCACGTTCGCCGCCGTCGAGCGAAGCCCGGGGCGGCTGGAGGATTTTCGGGAGGGGCTCGATTCCGAGCCGGAGGCCGCCGCCTGGCGCGACCGGATCCGGCGGGCCCGCTCCCTCGAAGAGGTCCCCCCCGGCGTGAGCGGCGTCGTGTTCTCCAACGAGTGGTTCGACGCCCTTCCCGTCCACCGGGTCTGCCCCATGGGAGGCGTGCTGAAAGAGGTGTACGTCCGCGCGGCGGAAGGGAGGTTCACGGAGGAGCTGGGCGAGCCCTCGACGCCCGCCCTGGACGCCCATTTCCAGGCCCTCGGCCTCCGCCCCCCGGAGGGAGACGGGCGGGGACGCGCCGAAGTCAACCTGATGGCCGCGGAGCGCATGGAGGCGATCGGGCGGACGCTGGAGCGGGGCTTCGTCCTCACGCTGGACTACGGCTACCCGGCGGGGGAGCTCTATTCGCCCGCCCGCGTGGCCGGCGGCGGAACCCTGATGTGTTATCACCGCCATCGGGCCCACTCCAACCCCTACATCCAGGTCGGGGAACAGGACCTGACGGCCCACGTGGACTTCACCTCCCTCGTCGCGGCGGGGCGCAGGGCCGGCCTGGAGCCGGTGGGCTTCACGGATCAGCACCACTTCCTGGTGGGCCTCGGGATCGCGCAAGAGGCCCTTCCGGTGCCCGCGGGCGGAAGCGCGGGAGCCATCCGGGCGCTCCATCGAAACCTGGCGATCAAAAACCTTCTCCTCCCGGGCGGATTGGGGGGGACTCTGAAGGTCCTCATTCAACAAAAGGGCGCGGCGGCCGGGGAGGCCCAGACCCTTTCGGGCTTGAGATCGGCCGTTTTCAAAGTCTCGGACCTCTCGGCCTAGATTTCGGCTTGACAGAAGCCCAAATAGACGCTAGGTTATATATCCGACTGAATTAGTCTGCTTTACTGGACAGGGGATTCGTTCCATGCAGATGCAGATCAGCAGAAAGGCGGACTTCGCGCTGAGGATCATTGGATTTTTGGCGTCCCTCCCGGATGGCAGGGTCTCGCCCCTGGCGGAGATTGCGGAGCGGGAGCACGTCCCGGCGAACTTTCTTGAGACCGTCATGCGTCCGCTGGTCCATAACGGGTACGTGAAAACGGCGTATGGTCCCGACGGCGGGTACCGCATCGCGCGCGACCCTTACACGGTCACCTTCAAAGAGGTCATCGAAGCGGTGGACGGCCCCATCGCGGTCCACGAATGCATTCCCTTCGAGGGAGCCTGCGGAAGGGCCGACTGTTGCTATCAGATCCCCATCTGGCGGGAGATTCAAGAGGTCATTGAGAACGCCCTTTCCCAGCACACGGTGGGTGAGCTGATTCACCTGGTGAACCGGGCGTCTGTGCAGAGCGTCGTGGGAGAGGTCACCGGTTCGTAGGCCCCCTCCCCCTCGGGAGCGAGCCGGGAACAAACACGGGCTGAACCAGGAGCCCGGGAGGAAACAGAGAAATCCCGAGAGACACGCCGATTCAAAGGAGCCGGAAGCGAATCTCTTCGGCGGACGCCGCCCGCTGAGACGCAACCTTCGGACTCCGAGAGCGGGAGAAACGGGCACCATGATTCCAACGCCGCAGGGGGGAATGCGACCCGCGGCACGGAAGGGGGGGTACCCAGATGAAATGCCCAAAATGCGGAGGGTTGATGACCAACTTTAAGCACTACGGTTTCGGGACGGACTTGGCCGGGTCTTTCTATGGATGGCACTGCTTCTGCTGCGGGGAGATCCTGGATCCGGTGATCGTCGCGAACCGGGCCCGTCGCGCAAACGTGGCCGTCGGCCCCAAGGAATGGTCGGCGTTCGAAAAGGAAGAAGAGACCCTGGTTTACGCCGAGCCAGGAGACTGAAGCTCCGCCGTTAAGGGGGGGAGCGCCAAGCCTCCACCTTCCCGGTCCACCGGGAGGGTGGAGGCTTTTTTTCGCTTTCAGGACGAAGAGAGGCCGCCGCTCACTTTTCTTCGGGCTCGGGGCCGGGGGGCTCCGGACCCAGGACGGGCTCCGGG
>JACPRG010000066.1 GCA_016190025.1 Candidatus Tectimicrobiota bacterium | reverse complement strand
GGCATGTTCACCACGACGCCGGTCTCCTCGAGCGTTATTTCCCCTTTCTGCGCGGCCTCCCGCACCTCGGCGGCCGATTTCTGGACGCGCGCGGCCGAGGCGTCTTTCCACTTGACCAGGATAACCCGCCGCAGCGGGCTGTATCCCCCGGACCCCGGCGGGCTTTCGAACACGTCGGGCTGGAAGCCGAGGGGGCCCAGCGGCCCGTCGCCCTTCACGACGTTGGCGTACACGTACTCGCGGGCAAGCATCTCCGGCGGCGCCTGGGCGAGGGACGGAACGACCAGGACGGGCGATCCCATCATGTCCGTGAGGATCTTGGCGATCTTGGGGTCCGAGGTCTCCGTGTGCAGGAAGAGGATCCTCTCCCCTTCGCTGTACCCCGTGACGGGCGGCACGGCCGGAGCCTCACCTCCCGCGGGCCTCATGCCCATCCCCTGCCCCGGCGCCGCGGGGGGCTGGACGTAGAACCCGACGGCGTAGCCCGTGAAGGCGACGGCGGCGATCACCGCGATTCTGGCCGAGCGATGCATGATTCTCCCTCCCGCCGCTCCGGGCCGGGACGGACCCGGGCGACCACGATTGTTGCAACCAAGACCCTAGACCCGGACACCCCCCCAACCGATGACGAGACTCCACAGGCCGACGATCAGCAAGAAGACCCCCGCGACCAGGGGCATCCGCGGGGAGTGCCGCCCGACGCGGGAAAGAAACTCGGACGCCCGGCCGGACGCCGCGACGGCGAGCAGGGGCGCAGACAGGGCGAAGCCGAACAGAAACAGGGAGAGGAACCCTCTCGCGGCGCCGGCGACGCCCGCCTGCCCGAGCAGGGCCAAGAACAGGGGGGCGGCGCAAATGGGCGCGCTCAGCCCGAAGGCCACGCCCATGGGGAGGGACAGGCCCGCCCTCCTCTGGAGCCAGGCGCCCACGTCTTTCACCGGAAGGCGCAGCCAGCCGAAATAGACCCCCAGCGCCGCGAGGCCCGACAGCGCGAAAAGGGCCCCCAGGCCCGCGCTGTAGAGATAAGCGCCGGCGGCCATGGACCCGCCCAGCCAGGCGACGGCGCCCCCCAGGAGACCGAGGAAAAAGGAGCGGCTGAGGACGAAGGCCAAGGCGTGTCCGACGCGCTCGCCGGGAGACCGGCCCCGGAGGTAGGCGAGGAAGAGAAGGTTCGCCCCCATCGAGCAGGGCTCGAAGAAGCCGATGAGACCGAACCCCAGCGGGATTCCGGCGAAACGGACCGCGTCCCACACCGAATCAGCCCTCCACCGGGTAACCGATCTGTTTCATGACCCGGACCACCTCCTCCCCGGCGGTCTCGTCCTGGATGCGCACCTCCAGCCGCTTCGTCCGGGGATCGCCTTCCACCCTGACCACCCCATGAATCGTATCGAGCGCCCGCTCGATGGCCGAAAGGCAGCCGTGTCAGTGCATCCCCTTCACGGTGAAGGCGAGGGTCCGGGCCTCTCCGGAGACCCCCTCCGCCTCCCCGGGGCGCCCCTCCGGGGCGCTCTCCCGGCCCTTGGGAATGAGCCGCCCGCCGAAGGAGTTGAGGAGCACGGTCCCCACGCTGGCGGCCATTGCGATCATGGCCCACACCGGCTCGACGACGCCCGTCGCCGCGAGGGGGACGCCGAGGCCGTTGAAGGCGAAGGCCAGGGCGATGTTCTGGACCGTCTTTCGGTAGCTGCGCTTGGCGATGAGGAAGGATTCGTAGACCGACCCCATCCGCTCGCCCACGAGGACGATGTCCGCCGACTCGATGGCGATGTCCGTGCCCGAGCCGATGGCGAGGCCCACGTCGGCCTGCATCAGGGAGGGCGCGTCGTTGATGCCGTCCCCGACGAAGGCGACGCGCCTGCCCTGGCGCTGGATCTGGCGCACGCGCTCGGACTTGTCCTGGGGGAGGACCTGGGCGAGGACCTCTTCGATGCCGAGCTCTTCCGCCACCCGCTCGGCCGTCCGCCGGTTGTCCCCTGTGATCATGACCGTCTCGAGGCCCATGCGCCGGAGGCGCTCAACCGTCTCTTGGGTGTCCTCCTTGATCCGGTCGGAGAGGCAGAAGAGGCCCGTCACCTCGGCGCTTTCGGCGAGGCCGACCACCGTGAGGCCCTTCGCCTCGAACTCTCCCGCAATCCTCTGGACCTCGCGGACATCCGCACCCTCCTCCGCCAGGAAGCGCAGCGTGCCGACCCAGGTCTCCTTCCCCGCCACGCGCCCGCGGACCCCGCGGCCTGGAACGGCCCGGAAGTCTTCGGATGGGAGAAGCTCAAGCCCTTCTTCTTCCGCGCGCGTCACGATCGCCCCGGCCAAGGGGTGCTCGGAGGCGTTCTCCAGGCTGGCCGCCGTCTGGAGGATCTCTTGGGAGGCTCGGCCTCCGAGGGGGACGATCTCGGCCACGGAGGGCTTCCCCTCCGTGAGCGTCCCCGTCTTGTCGAAGACGAAGACGGACACGTCCTTGTAGGCCTGGATGGCCTCGCCGCTCCGCAGCAGGATGCCCCGGCGCGCCGCCTCCCCCCCCGCGTTGATCAAGGCGAGCGGCGTGGCCATGCCCAAGGCGCAGGGGTATCCCATGACCAGGACGGCCAGGGCCGCGAAGCCCGCGCGCGCCCACAGGGGCGAACCCCACAGGAGCCAGGCCCCGGCCGCCCAGAAGAGAAAGGCGCCGCCGGCGAAGGCGAGGACCCCCGGCACGAAGTAGAGCAGGACCCGCTCGGCGAGGAGGAGGATGCCCGGCTTGAGGGCGCGCGCCTCCTCGATGCTCCGGGCGACCCGGAAGAGGAAGCTCTCCTCCCCCACCCGGGTCACCCGGACGAGAAGGCTTCCGTGATGGTTGAGCGAGCCACCGATCACCTCTTCGCCCGGGCCTTTCTCCTTCGGAATCGGCTCTCCCGTGACCAGGCTCTCGTCCACCGTCGAGTGGCCCTCGGCCACCACGCCGTCTACCGGCACGTGTTCGCCGGGGCGGATGCGCACCAGCGCCCCGGGCGGGATCGCTTCGACCGGGACCTCCTCCTCTCTCCCGTTTTGCACCACCCGGGCCGTGGCGGGCTGCAAGCTCAAGAGCTTGCGAACGGCCTGGGAGGCCTTGGTGCGCACGAGGAGGGAGGTGTAGCCGCTCAGGATGTGGTAGGCCGTCACGAAGACCGCCACCCCGAAGAAGTCCGGCGAAGGGAAGGCGGGGTAGACGAGGCCCAGGAAGCCCCCCGCGAGGCCCGCGAAGGCGGCGAACTCCATGAGGAAGTGCTGGTTCAAGATCCCCCGCCGGGCCGAGCCGACGGCCATGCGGAGGATGTAGAGCCCCGGGCCGAAAACCGTGATGAGCGCAAGCGCCATCATGGCCCACGGCGTCCAGGGGTGGGGCTTCCCCACCCACATGAGGACCATGCTCACAAAAGCCATCCAGGCGAGGGCGCCCGTCAGGACGAGCCGATCCTTCTCGCGCCGCAGCTCGGCCTCCTCTTCTTCATGGGTGCGCGCCTTCTTGGGGTCCGAGGTCGTGAAGCCCAGGTCGCGCAGGGCGTCCAACAACTCCGTAGGGCTTCGCTTCTCCGGGTCGTAGTGAATGAGGGCCTCCTCGTGGGCCAGGCTGACGCTGACCTCCCGGACCCCCTCCATGCGGCCCAGGCCCTTGCGGATGGTCTCCGCGCAGAAGGAGCAGTGCATCCCGCCCAGCCGCAAATGAAGCTTTTCCGTGGGCACGTCAGCGATCTCCCCGCAGGCGCGAAGCGGTCGGACGGAGCGGCCTTCTCGCCTCCCTCAGGCTCGCCCTCGCCGCGCCTTGCGGCGGAGACTCCCCCTCGGGCCGGCCTTCAATGTGGGGGCAGACCACGGCCTCCCGGCCGCTTTTCACCCGCCGGTCCCAGGTCCGGAGCGTCCCTTGCATTTCATCGCGCAGCCTCTTCATCGCGCGGATGCGCGCGTCGAGCTCCGCTACCTTGGCCGCGAGCAGGGACCGCAGGTGGGCGCAGGGAAGGCTCCCGCCCGCGCGGATCTCGGCCAGCTCCCGGATCTCGCCCAGAGAGAGCCCGAGGCCCTGGGCCTTTCGGATGAACCGGAGCAAATCCACTGCTTCCGGCCCGTACAGGCGGTATCCGGCCTCGGTCCGGGGGACTCCGGGGAGGAGGCCGATCTCCTCATAGTAGCGGATGGTCTTGGCCGGGACTCCCGCCTCCCGGGCGAGAGCCCCGATGCGCATGGGTCTCTTTTCTGTTGTCATCGCCTCCTCCTCGCCGACGCGACTCTCTATTTACACCTTCCAGCTTACTGGAAGGTCAAGGGATTTTTTCGCCGCGACGCAGAGCCGGAAAAAAGGGGGCGCGAAAGAAGGGAGAATGGGCCTTCGGGGTCCGCCTTGGCCGGCGGCCAAACACCGGGGCTGGCCCGCCGCGAAGGAGGGGTCGGGCGGTCAGGTCCGGGCGGCGGTCACGGCGTCGTCCGGCCGAACCCGCCCAGGAGGGCGGCCTGCCAGCCCTTCAGCTCCTCCTCCACCAGGCGGGTCGCGTCCCGGCGGAGGAGGTTGAAGTCGGGGGCGGTTTCGTCCCGCGGGCGCTCCAGGGGGATTTCGAGGATCCGCTTGACCCGTCCGGGGCGGGCGGTCATGACCACGACTCGGTCGCCCAGGTAGACGGCCTCCTCCACGTTGTGGGTGATGAAGAGGATGGTCTTGTGGGTCTCCTGCCAGAGGGCGATGAGCTCCCGCTGGAGGTCCTTGCGGGTCTGGGCGTCCAGCGCGGCGAACGGCTCGTCCATCAGCAGGATCTGGGGGTCGTTGGCCAGCACCCGGATGAGGGAGACCCGCTGCTTCATCCCCCCGGACAGCTCGTGGGGATAGCGCCGCTCGAAGTCCTCCAGCCCCACCGCCTTCAGGTACGTCCGGGCCCTTTCGATCCGCTCCCGGCGCGGAATGCCCTTTTCCCGGAGACCGTAGCAGACGTTGTCCAAGACCGTCAGCCAGGGGAACAGGGCATATTCCTGGAACACCACGCCCCGGTCCGCCCCCGGCTCCCGGATGGGGCGGCCGTCGAGCATCACCTCGCCCGCGGTAGGCTTCTCGAAGCCGGCGATGATGTTGAGGAGGGTCGATTTCCCGCACCCGCTCGGCCCCAGGATCGTGAGGAACTCCCGCTCCCTCACCTCCAGGGTCAGGTCTTGCAGCGCTTCGATCTCCTTCCCCTCGGAGATGTCCCGGAAACATTTCCGAAGGCCCTGACACCGGATCAGAATGCCCGCAGGCGGGGGAGAAGGCGTTTCCATCGTGACTAGATGCCTATGGCCCAGCGGAGAACCCGGTCGCGGATGAGCACAATGAGCTGATCGCACAGAAACCCCATCAGCCCGATGCTCACCATGGCGGCCACGATGAGGTCCATGCGGATGAACTCGTAGGCGGTCCACAGGGCGCGGCCCAGCCCGGAGTCCACGGCCAGCATCTCCGCCACGATGACCAGGACCCAGGCGAGGCCCACGCCCAACCGCAGGCCGGTGAAAATGGAGGGGAGGGCGGTGGGGATGACCACCCGCGACAGAAGCGTCCTCGGCTTGGTCCCCAGCATGAGCGCCGCCCGGATCAGGACTTTCGGAACCCCCCGCGCCCCCGCGGCCGCGTTCACGACGATGGGGAAAAAGGCCCCGAAGGCGATCAGGAAAATGGCCGAGGGGTCCCGAATGCCGAAGAAGACAATGGCGAAAGGAAGCCAGGCCGTGACGGGAATGGGACGCAGGAGCTGGATGAACGGGTCGAAGAGGTTGGAGACGAGCGAGAACCAGCCGATAAGAACGCCCAGGAAGACCCCGACCAGGCTGGCGATGACGAACCCGATGATGACCCGGTAGAAGCTCCCTTCCAGGTGGAGGAGCCACGTCTTCGAGTACCACAGGGAAGGGTCTTCCGCGGAGCCGAAGATCCACTCCCCCCAGGCGCGGACGACCTGGATGGGGGAGGGGGTGTATTTGGGGTCGAGCATCCCGGCCATCGTGACCAGCTGCCAAATGATAAGAAAGACGATGGGGACGATGACCTTTTGGTAGTTCTTGCTCTTCATGGAACGACCCGCCCCCCTTTTCGGATCCGACGACGCGGGGGAGGAGGGGCCTCTTCCCTCCTCCCCCGGCGCCTTCAGCCGCCCAATTCCTTCAGGCTCTTGCCGGTCGCCTTCTGGAGGAAATCAAATCTCATCCATTGCGTGATGGTCCCGCTCACGTCTTTCTTCACCATATTAAGCGAATGGGACAGTTTGGCAAGCTCGCGGGCCCGCGCCGGATACATCTTGGCATGGAGGGTGATGTGGTTGAGCGACTCTTTGAGCACGTCCTGCTCCGCCCCGGTGATAGCCCGGGCCTGTTTCACCCAGATGTCGGGGTCCTTCACGTACGCATCGACCGCCTCTACGTAGGCCTTCATCAGCTTCACCAACACGTCCGGCCGGCCCTCGATGAAGCTCCGGCTCGCGGCGAACAGGGCGTTGATGTTCCCCACCGGCGTGTCGTTCACGCTGATGGGCGGCCGGTAGCCGACCCCTTTGGCGATGGGGTAGGCCAGCGTGGGAACCCAGATGACGAGGCCATCGATGTCCCGGCGCTCCAGGCTCAGGGTCAGGGTGGAGGGCGAGTAGGCGAAGTCCTTCAGCTTGACCTTGCTCAGGTCCACCCCGTTGTGGATGGCCGCGGCCCGGAAGAGGAACTCGGCGAAGGTGCCCGGAATGCGGGCGATGGTCTTCCCCTCGATGTCCTTCCACTTCGTGATCTTCACGTTCTTGTTGAAGACCACGTCCTGCCCCGAGAGGTAAACCCCGGCGACGGCCTGGGCCTTGGGGGCCCCCCCGGCCACCGCCATGAGGACCAGGTTCTGGTATCCAATGGTCCCCACGTCCGCCTGCCCCAACTCCAGGGCCTGCTGCTGCTGGCCGAAGGTCGCCATCCGGCGGAAGGTCAATTCGAGGTCGTACTTTTTCGCGAACCGGTTGAGGTCAAAAATGAAGGCGAAGCCGAAGGACGGGTTGACGACCACCGAAATCTTCTCGGCGGCCGCCGACGGACCCGAAGTCCAGAACAGCCCCACCGACGCCAAGACAGCCAAAATCAAACCGAGCCTTCTTTTCATTTTCCCTGCCTCCCTCCCCCTGTTCCCAAAGGGTTCCAACGGCAGCGCAGCGTCGAACTCACAGCCGACGGGTCTCCGTCACCGAAACCGCGGCAGAACCTTCTCGGCCACCAACCGCATCCCTTCCCGGCAACGTTCCCAAGGGCAACACGCGAAGTGAAACTCGTTGACCCCCACCTCGACAAACTCTTGCATCCGGTCCGCGATCTTCTCGGGCGGGCCGATGAAGGAGTTCTCGTGCATGAAATCCATGCCGACGTCCATGGCGTGATGCTTTTGGAAATAGGCCAGCGCGGGACGGACGGCGTCTTCCGCCCTCTTTATATCATAATCAACGGCCGTCCACGCCTCACAGATGAAGCGGAAGTTCGACAGGTCCCGGCCGGCCGTCTTCGCCATCTCCCGGATGGCCCCGATCCCCTCCGCCATGTGTTCCAGGGTCGGCGCCCAGGGCCCCCACCCCACGCCCAGGCGCGCCGCGCGCTCCCAGGTCTTGCGGACCCCGCCTCCGAACCACAGGCCCGGATGGGGCTTTTGAACCGGCTTGGGCTCCAGGGTGACTTTGTCCATCTGGAAAAATTCGCCCCGGTGGGTCACTTCATCCTCCGTCCAGAGGCGGACCAAGAGATCCAGAATCTCGTCGAAGGCCCGGCCCCGGGTTCGATAGGGGACGTTTGTGGCCTTGTAATCCGGCTCGTAGGCGCCGATGCCGACCCCCAGTTCCACCCGGCCGCCCGAGGCCTGGTCGAGGGTGGAGATCGCCTTCGCCAGGAGAAAGGGGTTCTGAAGGGGCACCAGGAGCACGGCCGTCCCCACCTTGATCCGTCGGGTGACGGCCGCCAGCTGGGACATGGCGACGATGGGGTCATAGAGCCCCTTCTGGCCGAAGGCGGCGAGGCCCTCGGTGTAGATGGGGTGGTCGGGCAGCTGGAGAGATTCGTAGCCGAGGGCCTCGGCTTCCTGGGCGGCCTCTTTCAAAAAGTCCATGCTGATGGCCGGATAGCCGAACCCCGGAAGAAAAGCGCCGAAGCGGATCACCTCTGCATCCCTCCCAGGACAAGGACAAGCCAACCCTCTCCTGATCCAGAATCTGGACCGAATCCCTGCCCCGTCGGCGGTCAACCTTGAAGTCGAAACGGGGAAAGGTTAGCATACTTCCCACGGACCGACAAGGGACGGTACCGGTCTCAAGACAGATGAGAGACGGGGGGGCCGTCTTAGCGCATTCCTCCAGGGCCGGGACTCCGGCCGACTGGGCGCCCATGGACCTCCTCATCCGAAACGCGCGTCTGCGGGGCCATTCCGGTCTCCTGTGCGTAGGGATCCGGAAGGGGCGCATCGCCGAGATCGCCCCGGACCTGCCGCCCGACGGCCGGGAAACCCTCGACGCCGCCGGGCACTTGACGACCCCCGCCTTCGTCGAGCCTCACACGCACCTGGACAAGGCCCTCATCAGCGACCGCATGCCGCCCAACGTCAGCCTGTCCTCGGAGGAGGCCAGAAGGAACCTCCGGGCCGAGAAGGGCCGCTTCACCGTGGGGGACGTCCTGGAGCGCGCCCAGGTCGTGCTGGGCTGGGCGCTGGCGGCGGGCGCGACGGCCGTTCGAACCCACGTGGACGTGGACACGGCTGCCGGCCTCCGGGGGCTGGAGGCGATCCTCGCCCTGCGCGAGAAGATGGCGGACTACGCGGACCTCCAGGTCGTCGCGATGCCCCAGCACGGCATCTTCGCGGACCCGGGGACGGAGGACCTCCTGGAGGAGGCCCTCCGGATGGGGGCCGACGTGGTGGGCGGCTTTCCGGAGGAAGAGCTCCACGAGGAGGCCGGCCGCCGGCACATCGACCGGGTCTTCGCGCTGGCCCGGCGCTTCGACCGCCCCATCGACATGCACCTGGACATCCGCTATTCGCCCCAGACCCGCTACCTGCATTACACCGCCTGGAAGACCCTCCAGGAGGGATGGAACGGCCGGGTCGCCGCGGGCCACGTGTCCGCCCTTCCCTACTACGACCCCTACGAGGCGGCGCACGTCATCGAGACGGTGAGACGCGCCGGGATGAGCATCACCACCTGTCCGCCCACCACCACCATGCTGGGCGCGCGCCTCTACCCGGAGCCCCGGGGCCGCGGGATCACCCGGGTGAAGGACTTCCTGCAAGCCGGGGTCAACATCGCCTTCGCCCAGGACAACGTCCTGGACCCGTTCAACGAAAACTTCGGCGACGCCGACCCCCTCAAGACCGGCTTCCTCACCGCCTACGCGGCCCAGTTCGGGAGCCGGCGGGACCTGGAGGTCCTGTACGACATGGCGACGGAGAATGCCGCCAAGGTCCTGGCCCTCCCCGACTACGGGATGGCGCCCGGCTGCCGGGCGGATTTGGTCATCACGCCGGTGGAGTGCGTGCGGGACGCCTTTCGGCTGGCCCCTCCGCGGCGTTTCGTCATCCGCCGGGGCCGGGTGATCGCGAGGGCGGAGGTCGCGCGGTGGTCCGCATGGGAGGGGGGCGGAAAACCGGCGGCGCCTCCCCGGAGACCGGCCCCCCTTTCAGGAGACCCCTAGCGTGACCCCCTTGACCGAGATCCGGCGCCGGGAAGAGGAGACCTATGCGAAACAGAACCCGCGCGCGCGCGCGCTCTACGAGCGGGCGGTCCGCTCCCTTCCCGGCGGCAGCACGCGGACGCTGACCTACTTTCCCCCCTTCCCCCTGTACGTGTCGCGCGGGGAAGGACCGCGCCTGTGGGACGTGGACGGCAACGTCCGCGTCGACCTGTTCAACAACGCCACCTCCCTCATCCACGGCCACAGCCACCCCGAGGTCGTCCGCGCCATCCAGGAGGTGGCCGGCTTTGGGACGGCCTTCGCCTCGGCCACGGAATGGGAGATCCGCCTGGCCGAGATCCTGGTGGAGCGGCTGCCGTCGGTGGAGCGCGTCCGGTTCTGCAACAGCGGGACCGAGGCCAACGTCATGGCCGTGCGGGCGATGCGGGCCTTCACCGGAAGGCCGAAGATCGCCAAGTTCGAGGGGGGCTACCACGGCTCCTTCGACGACGTGAGCGTCAGCGTCCACCCCTCGGCGGAGGCCGCCGGCGACCGCCGGTTCCCGCGGGCGGTCCCCGATTCGGACGGCATCCCGCCCGAGGTGATCGGCAACGTGGTCGTCCTGCCGTTCAACGACCTGGAGGCGGTCGCCGAGCGCCTGCGGCCCCTGGCGCGCGAGGTGTCCGGGGTGCTGATCGAGCCGGTGATGGGCTCGGCGGGGATGATCTCCCCCCGGCCGGGCTTCCTGCAGGGGCTTCGGGACCTCACCCGGGAACTGGGCATGCTCCTCGTCTTCGACGAGGTCATGATGTTCCGCCTCTCCAAGGCCGGGGCCCAGGGCTTTTTCGGCGTCGCGCCGGACGTCACCACCCTCGGGAAGATCATCGGCGGGGGCCTGCCCGTCGGCGGCCTGGGCGGGCGGGCCGATGTCATGGCCTTGTTCGACCCCACCTCGGGGCGCACGCGCATCCCGCACGCCGGGACGTTCAATGCCAATCCGGTCACGATGGCGGCCGGCGTGGCGACGCTGGGGCTCCTGGACGAGGACGCCTTCGGGCGGATGGCGGCCGACGGGGAATACCTGCGGCGGAACCTGCGGGAGCTCGTCCGCTCCGCCGGGATCCCGGTCCAGGTCACGGGGGAGTGCTCCCTCTTCAAGCTCCACTTCACGGGCGAGGAGATCACCGACTCCCGCTCGGCCCACACCTCCAACCGGGAGCTGGAGCGTCTGATGTTCCTCTACGCCCTCAACCGGGGGGTGTTCATCAACACCCTCGCCCGGGGCTGCCTCTCGACGGTGACGCAGCAACCCGAGATCGACCGCTTCCTCGAAGTGGCGGAGGCATTCTTTCGCGACCTCGCCGGCCCGGCCTGACGGGACGGCGCACGCAGGGAGAGGACGACGATGGCGAAAGCAGACGGCCAGACGAAGGTCATTCAGAACGCCCGCGTCATTGACGGGACCGGCGCAAAGCCCCTCGAGAAGGCGACGGTCGTCATCCAGAAAGACGCCATCTCTGCGGTGGGCCCGGCGAGCCAGGTCCAGGCCCCCCCGAGGGCCGAGGTCATCGACGCCAAAGGGATGACCCTGATGCCGGGGCTCATCGACGCGCACCTGCACTTCTTCGGTATCCGGAGGTACGAGTTCCTTCTGTGGGCCATGGAGCACGTCGCGCTCCACGCCATCCGGAGCGTCTACGAGGTCCGGCGGATCCTGGAGGCGGGGTTCACCACCGTCCGGGACTGCGGGAGCGACAACGCCCTCTTCATCAAGCAGGCCATCGAGGAGGGGAGCATCGCGGGGCCCCGCCTGCGGGCGGTCGGCCGGTTCATGTGCCAGACGGGGGGGATCCCCGACCTGCCCTTCCTCCCCCTCTCCGTCATGGAGGGGCGGGACGGCCGCGGCTTCTGCCGCCTGACCGACGGGGTGGACGAGTGCCTGAAGGCCGCGCGGGAGCAGCTGCGGGGCGGGGCGACGGAGCTGAAGATCGGGACCACGGGCGGGATCGACCCGTCCTTCATCGTGGCCGAGTCCGCCTTCACCGTGGAGGAGATCCGGGCCATGGCGTCGGTCGCCCACAACGTGGGCAAGAAGATCACCGCCCACAACAACGTCCTGATGGGGGAGCCCTGCACGGGAATCCGCAAGGCCATCGTGGGCGGGGTGGACGCCATCGACCACGGCTACTGGATCGACGACCCCACGCTGGAGCTCATGGCCGAGAAGGGCGTGGTGTGGATCGCGACCATCGGCTACCTGCAGCGGGCCGTGGAGCACGGCAAGGACCTGAACCTGAGCCCCATCTACGTGGACAAGTGCAAGCGGGCCGTGGAATCCATCGCCGACACCACGCCCCGGGCCAAGAAGATGGGGGTCAAGCGGGCCTCGGGCAGCGACTTCCTCGGCACGCCGGCGGACCCGCACGGCGAGGAGGCCTTCGAGCTGGAGATGCAGGTCCGCTGCGGCCTCAGCGAGATGGAAGCCCTGGTGACGGCCACCCGGCGGAACGCCGAGCTCTTCAACCTGGACGCGCGACTGGGGACCGTCGAGAAGGGAAAGCTGGCCGACCTCATCCTGGTCGACGGCGACCCCCTGAAGAACATCAAGGTCCTCCAGGACGCGAGCCGCATCAAGATGGTCATGCTGGAGGGCCAGGTCAGGGTCCGCAGGGACTGAAACGAGACGGCCGTCCGGGCGCCCGGCGAGCCTCCGGGGGGCACAGGAGGATTCCATCCATGAAGGTGGCGCTTTGCCAGTTCATCGGAGACGTCGACAAAGAGGCCAACATCCAGAACGTCTTGCGCTACGCGCGGCAGGCGGGCGACAACGGGGCGAACCTGATCTGCTTCCACGAGCTCTGCACGACCACCTACTTCTGCTACGAGGAGAACTACGACCACTGCGCCCTGGCGGAGCCGATCCCCGGCCCCGCGACCGGGCGGGTCGCCGAGGTCGCCCGGGAATACGGGATGGTCGTCGTCCTCCCCCTCTACGAGAAGGCGATGCGGGGGGAGCTGTACAACGCGGCCGCCGTGATCAACCCGGACGGGTCGATCCAGGGGGTGTACCGGAAGACCAACATCCCCATGGCCAAGCGCCCCGAGAACCCCTCCGGCAACGAGAAGCTCTACTTCAAGCCGGGCAACCTGGGCTACCCCGTCTTCGACACCCCGTGGGGGATCCGGTTCGGGATGGTGATCTGCAACGACCGCCACTTCCCCGAGGGCCCGCGGATCCTCGGCCTGCGCGGGGCGGATCTCCTACTGGTGCCCACCGCCTCTTTCGGCCGGCACTACCGGCCCCTGTGGGAGATCGAGCTGCGCGCCTACGCCTACCAGAACGCCTACTACGTGGGCGGCGTCAACAAGGTCGGGGTGGACCGCGGGGTGAACAACCGGAACCACTACTACGGGAGCGCGATGTTCGTGAGCCCCCGCGGGGAGATCCTCGCCGGCGCCGGGGATGAGGACGATGAGATCATCTACGGGGAGGTGGACCCGGCCCTCATTGAGGAACTGCGGAACATGTACGGCTTCTACCGGGACCGCCGCCCGGACCTCTACGCGGAGCTGACGCGCTGAGAGGCCGACGGGCGCCACGCCGCATCCAGCGGACAACCAGCCGCAACGGACAAACCGAACGGAGGAGAACGCGATGAGCGAGTCGGTCCAGCCGCCCTACAACCCGAAGGCCTTCGCCCGGGGGAGCAAGAACTACGGCGAGGTGTACACCCAGCGCATCCTCGACCGGCTGAACTCCATCGACCCCGAGTTCTCGCAGCTCTTCCAGGCCTTCGTCTACGGAGGGATGTACGACCGGGACGTGATCGACCACAAGACGCGGGAGCTCTGCGCCGTCGCCGCCCTGACGGTCGCGGGATACTTCCCCCAGCTGCGGGCCCACTTCCAGGCCTGCCGGAACTACGGCGCGACCGACGAGGAGATCCGCGAGGTCGTCCTTCAGATGGCGGTCTACGGGGGCATGGCGGCCTCCCTGACCGCCCTGGACGAGTTCGAGCGGTTCCGGAAAGCGGAGAGTCCGGTCCTGGGGTTCGGCGACCCGGGCAAGTAGCCGCCCTCTCGCCCGCGCCGGACCCCGCCGCAATGGTATACTTCTGCGAGGGCCGCACCGAACCGCGCGCGGGAAGACCCCCATGAACCCCAGGCAAAGCCGTTCGACGGAACTGAAAGCCGATCGCGGAGGCCGTCGCCGGGCCTCGCAAGATCAGGGCGTTTTCCAACCCCGGGGGACGGAGGAACAAGGGTGAGCAGAGAAGTCATCGCCGAGGTGATGGAGAGCAGCAAGGGCAGGATGATCGGCGACGGCATCCACGCCGCCGACATCGACGAGATCCTGGAGCGCTGCACGGGGTGGGGCGACTGGTACGAGGTGGTGACCGGCATCGGGGACCGCTACGAGCGCATGGCCGAGGAGCGCATGTCGAAGGGATTCAAGACATCGGCCGGGGAGCTCCTGTGGCGCGCCTGCATGTGCTACCACTACGCCCAGTTCTACATGTTCGAGCGGCCGGACCTGCGGGAGGCGGGGCAGAAGAAAAAGGTCGATCTCTACAGGCGGGCGGCGCCCCTTTTCTTCCCCCCGGCCGAGCGCGTGGAGATCCCCTTCGAGGGCTTCTCCATCCCCGGCTACCTGCGCCTGCCCCCGGGCGTGAAAAAGCCCCCCTGCGCCATCCTCATCGGCGGGCTGGAGAGCACGAAAGAGGAGAGCTTCCTCTTCGAGCGGATGTGCCACGACCGGGGTCTCGCCACCTTCGCCTTCGACGGCCCCGGCCAGGGGGAGATGTTCTTCCAGACGAAGATGCGGCCCGACTTCGAGCGGTTCACCTCGGCGGTGATCGATTACCTCCAAAAGCGGCCGGAGATCGACCCCGCCAAGTTCGGCGTCCTGGGCAGAAGCCTCGGGGGCCACTACGCGCCCAAGAGCGCGGCCCACGACAAGCGGATCGCGGTCTGCGTCTGCTGGGGGGTCCTCTACGAGCTTCAGACCTACTGGGAGGACATGCACTTCCTCACCCGCAACGGCTTCACCTACTGCGCGGGCGAGACCGACCCGGCCAAGGGGAAGGAAACCCTCAAGTTCATCGACCTCTCCGGCTGGGCGGAGAAGATCACCTGCTCCCTCTACCTCCAGCACGGCAGGAAGGACGACCTGATCCCCTTCCACCAGGCTGAGCGCCTGGAGCGGGAAGCCGTCCACGCCAAGGAGGTTGTCACCCAGTACGAGCCCGAGGGGAACCACTGCTGCCACAACCTGTATCACAGGACCCGCCACCCCATGGCGGACCACCTGGCGAAGGTGCTGGCCGGCTGAGCGGCTCCGCTCCGGGCAATGGGGACGGATGGGTATTCTTCCGTTCGGGGTCTGTCCACAGTCGTCCCTTGACTGACCCGACGCTCACCGTTATCATTTGTCGTCCTCCGGAACGACAGAACGGGAGCCTCGGGGCGCGGGTTTTCCTGAACTGGGAACCCACCGGGGCCGCAGACACCTGGGAGCACCACACCCATGGACCCACACCAAGTCCTGAAACTCATCGACCGGGACGAGCTGGTCGACCTGGCCGTCTCGTTGGGGGAGATCAACAGCTTCACCGGGCACGAGAGGGAGGCGGGGGACTTCCTGTACGAGTGGCTGAAGGCGAACGGGTTCCGGGTCTTTCGACAGGAAGTGGCCCCGGACCGGAGAAACGTCATCGGCGTCCTAGCGGGGAGCGGCGGGGGGCGGAGTCTCATCTTCAACACCCACATGGACTCCAAGTACGGTTCGCCGGACGACGTCTGGACGGTGGGCGAGCTCCGGCCCGAGTACACGAGCGGCTGGATGGAACAGGACCGGATCTTCGGCCACGGCGTCTACAACGCCAAGGGGCTCATCGCGGCCTTCCTCATCGCCGCCAAGGCCATCCGGGCGAGCGGCGTCGATTTGAAGGGAGACCTCCTTCTCGCTCTCGTCGTCGGCGAGATCGGGATGGCGCCGGTCGACGAGTTCCAGGGCGGAAGGTACTGGGGAAAGGGGGCGGGGAGCCGCCACCTGGTGGAGCACGGCGTCACCGCGGACTTCGCCCTCATCGGGGAGCCGACCCACAACTGCATCATCCGCGCCCAGGCGGGAGCGGCCTATTTCAAGATCACCGTCCGGGGAGCCTCCCTGTACACGCCCTTCATCCCCCGGCCGGTCCCGGCGGAGAGGAACCCGAGCGCCATCGTGAAGATGGCGAAGGTCGTCCAGGCGCTGGAGGACTGGGCCTGCGAGTACGAGAAGGCCCACCGGTTCGAATTCGACGGGGGCGCCATGGTCCCCAAGGTCAGCTTCGGGGCCGTCCGCGGCGGCCTGCCGTACAAGATCGGGAACACCGTCGGGGTCTGCAGCCTCTACCTGGACGTCCGCGTCCCCCCGCCGGACGACCCCGCCCGGACCCGGGAGGAGATCCTCGCCCGGATCGCCGACTGCGGCATCGAGGCCGAGGTGGAGACGTACCTCTTCCGCCGGGGATACGTGGCTCGAAACGCCGAGGCCCTGGTCGAGTCCATCGAGCGGGCGCACCGGACGGTCTTCGGCCGCGAGACGGACCGGCCCTCTCCCCCCATGACCAGCATGTGGCAGGACATCAACGTGTTCAATGAGGTGGGGATCCCGGCGGTCAGCTACGGGCCGATGGTGATGAGGTCCTTCGAGACGGGGCTCGACAAGGATTACGTGAGGGTCGAGGACCTCCTGGGGATTTGCAAGAGCTACGCGTCGGTCGCCCTGGACATCTGCCGGAGACCCCGATAGATGCCCTCGCGGCGGACCGCGTCGCACACCGGTTGCCCGACTGTTTTTCAGGAGTCCCGGGCGCTCGGTTCCAGCCCGGACAACCCCCTTTTCAGGTTCCGGGAATGTCCGGGGGGATCATTCCCGCCGGCGGAAAGGAGGAGAAGATGAAACCGACGGCAAAGCTCAGAAGGACGGGGTTGTGCCTTGCAGGCGCTGCGACTTTCTGGTCGCTTTTCTGGCTGTGCGGCGGACCTCCGGGCCAGGGAGTCGCCCTCGCCCAGGAAAAGACGCCCCTCACCGTCGGCATGTCGTGGCTGTGGACGGGGCGGCATTCCTGGTATTTCACGGCCGTGGAACAGGGCCTGTACGCCAAGGCGGGGCTCGACGTGAAGCTGATCCGGGGCTTCGGAGGCGGCGCGACGGCCAAGAATCTGGCGGTCAACGCCATTCAGTTCGCCGAGCTGGACGCGGCGACCCTCATCAAGGCCCGGGCGGAGGGGGTGAAGGTCAAGCTCCTCTCCATCCACCTCCGCAAATCGCCCTTCGCCTTCTTCGCCCTGAGGAAATCCAACATCCGCGCGCCCAAGGACATGGAGGGGAAGACGTTCGGGGCGCCCAAATTCGACGTGATGCGGATCTTCTTCCCGGCCTACGCGCGCCTCGCCGGGATCGACGCCAACAAGGTGAACTGGGTGACCTTCTCGCCGGGGTCGGAGACCGCCTCCCTCCTCGCAGGCAAGATTGACGTCACGACGGGATTCATCGACACCTTCGGGGGGACCCTCCAGGCGAAAGGGATCGACGCCGTCACCTTTCTCTTCTCCGACGTGGGGTTCACGCTCTACGGCAGCGGCATCGCCGCCTCCGACGCGCAAGTGACGAGCGGGGCCGCGATCGCGCGGAAATACGTCGTGGCCACCAACCAGGCCGTGGCCTGGACGGCCCGGCACCCGGAGGAAGCCATCGAGAACCTCCTCAAGCACCACAAAACGCAGGACCGAAAGGTGATGCGGGTCCAGTTGGCGATGGCCGTCCCTCTGCTCGGCGATCTGTCCAAGCTCGGGCGGATGGACGAAGGAGAAATGAAGCAGACGAAAGAGATCGTCTCCAAGTACATGCAACTGAAGAAGGACGTGCCCCTGGGCGAGATCTACACGAACGATTTCCTGAAATAGGGCGGCCCCCGCGGCATCGGCGCGACCTGTCTCCGGCCCAATGTGGCCCGGACTGGCCCGCTCTGCCCGGACCGGACGGGTCGAACCGACGCGTAAGGGGGGCAGGCTTTCGCCTCACCCGGCGCGCCCGGCGAAGATCCGACGGCATCGATGCGGAAGGGTGTCACATGGCGGACCTCCTGATTGAGGGCGACCTGATCCTGACGATGGACCCGGACAGGCGGATGATCGCCGACGGGGCGGTCGCGGTCGAGGGGACCCGGATCGTGGAAGTCGGCAAGGCGGCGGAGCTCCGCGGCCGATACACATCCGCCAGAGTCATCCCCGGCAGGTCCAAGCTCGTCCTGCCGGGCCTCGTCAACTGCCACACCCACATCTTCCAGTCCCTCTACCGGGGACTGGGAGACGACCGCCCGCTCCAGGACTGGCTCCGGAACGTGGTCTACCGGCTCTCGGGGGGGCTCGACCTGGAGGGCACGCGCGCGGCGGCGCGGCTGAGCTGCCTGGAGATGATCCGGACCGGCACCACGACCTTCGCCGACTGCTACAACATGCACGTGGACAAGGACGGCTTCCACGGCTGCGCCGAGGCCGTGGAGGAATCGGGGCTGCGGGCCTTGCTGGCCAGGGCGACGGGAGACCTCGACCCCATCCCGGAGCCGTTCCGGGAGGACGTCCCGACCGCGGTCCGCGAATGCGAGCGCATGATCGAGCGGTGGAACGGGAGGGCCGACGGCCGGATCACGATCTGCCCCTCCCCCACGAACCTCATGACGTCCTCCAACGAGCTGGTCCGGACCCTGAAGGAGATGGCCAGCCACTACAAGGTGGGGTGCCACACCCACGTGGCCTCCACCCTTCACAACGTCAACTTCGTCCGAAAACGCCTGGGCAAAAGCTACGTGGAGTACCTGGAGAGCCTCGGCGTCCTGGGACCGGACCTGCTGGCCGCCCATTGCGCCTGCGTGACGGACCGCGAGATCCGGCTGATGCGGGACACCGAGACCCGGGTCGCCCATTGTCCCGTCGCCAACTCGTACCTGGGGTACGGGGTCGCGCCCGTCCTGACCATGCTCCGGGAAGGCGTCGTGGTCGGCCTCGGGACGGACGGCGCGGCCAGCAACAACTGCCAGGACCTGGTCCAGTCCATGAAGATGTGCGCGATTCTCCACAAGAACCACATGCTGGACCCGAGCGCCCTCACGGCCGAGAAGGTGATCGAAATGGCCACCATCGACGGGGCCCGCGCGCTGGGCATGGCGGACCGGATCGGTTCCCTGGAGGCGGGCAAGCAAGCCGACATCATCCTGTTCGACCTGAACCGGCCGAACATGGTCCCCAGCCTCCGGCCGTGGTCCAATTTGGTGTACGCCTCGGGCGGGGCCGACGTGGACACGGTGATCGTGGGCGGCAACGTGCTGATGGAGAAAGGCCGGGTCCTGTCCCTGGACGAGGGGGAAGTGATGGCGACCGCGCAGGAGGCGATCCGGGCGCTGGTCGAGCGCGTGGGCGCGCAGGACCTCGTCCGCGCGGGCGCCTGGAAGATCCAATAACGCCCTCGCGCCGGAGGGAAAGCCAACGCAAGGGCGGGAGGTCCGGCGCGGGACCGCCCTTCACAAGGGGCGCGCGGACGAAGGATAGATTTTCCTATCCCTTAGGACTGCCTTTCGCTATCGATTCATTCGCCTGATAGCTCGAATAGATGATGTCGCCCCCAGAGAGCAATTCCGCGATCCTTGGCAAAGGCCACTGCGTCGGCTGTGAAACCGCTGGGACAGACGAGCACGCCGCGTGTCCCGGACAATTGTTTCGGCAGCGAGCCGTTCAGTTCTCGAGCCACATCAACGCCGACAGGCGACGAGTGGTTCTTACATTGAACGTAAAGGGTTACTTCTATATCCACATCGTCATTGCGTCGAGCGATAAGGTC
>JACPRG010000007.1 GCA_016190025.1 Candidatus Tectimicrobiota bacterium | reverse complement strand
AGCAATGCAATGGCACGTCGTCGCCGTCGTTCCAAGGCCTCTGGGCTTCCGGTTGGTCGCATCCGCCACCTCCTGCCCAAAGTATAGGACTTTTATTATACAGGAGTCAATAGTGTCGCGTCCCGGAGATTCGCAACATATTGTAGGGGCGTAAGCCTGCCCCCGCGAAGGCGGGGGGCCGGTCGCCCCCACGTCCCGGGCGGCGCCACTTCCATGAGCGTGTCGGGCGCAGCAAGCTGCGCCCCTACAAAACCTGCCAGTGCTGCCTTTTCCATGGGTGCAGGCCAAAGCGGAGGCACGGGCGGATTCTGTCGGGGCTTGTAGGGGAGCACCTTGCGTGCTCCCGCGGGCGCGGCTCGTAGCGCGGTCTTGCAGGGGCGAGGCGACGCCTCGCCCAGGGCGACCCGGCTTATTCCGGGCGTTCGGCCCTGGGCAGGCTCACGGGCAGCGGCTTGAGGATGCTCAGGGTCTTGCCCTTTACCCTTTCCAGTCTGCGCAGAAGCATCTGTTTCGACGGGTCTTGAGCATACCGCCTTTCCACATCCGTCAAGAGCTCGTCGTAAGGGAAGAGGTACTGGACAACCAAAAGGATCGACGGCGGGATTTCATGGTTGCCGGGCCGGGCGGTGCCTTTGACCCTCCATGCCTTGGATTCGCGGGCCTTCATTTTTCCCGAAAAGCTGGGAAGCCGGTCGTCGAAGGCGATCTCCTCGGCGTGGTTGACCCGAAGCGTGAGCTTTTCAATGTCGAAGTTCGCCTCGCAGAAGACCTCGATCTCAAAGCGGCCCTTGGCGTCCGGGAACCGGACGAAGACGACGTAGGCCGTCACCGGGTCCCGCCATGCGGGCATGGCGGGCGGCGTCGCGAAGGCGGGCAGCAACCCTCCCAGGAATAAAGACACGAGCGCGAGACCGCCCAGGGACCGCCTGGTCTTCGTTCTCATGGCCTTTGAAGCGGAATTTCCCATCTCTGAAAGCGCAGACGGCTCCCTTTTGGTCCTCGCTCCCGGCGCCGGGGATTACACGCCTCTGAAGCGCCCCTGTCAAGAGCTTTTCTGGGGGAAATGGGGTCAGGGAAACAGGGTTCAAGACAGAGGTGCACTACATTTCACCGTCCCCTGTTTCGCACCGAGAAGCCCCGGGCCGCCTGGAGGAAGGCCCGGAAAAGCGCCCGGGCGGCCGCGTCTTTGGGGTAGAGAAGCTCCGGATGCCACTGGACGCCGACGGCGAAGGGGCGGTCCTCATCCTCGATGGCCTCGATCACCCCGTCGCGGGCCCGGGCGGTGACCCGGAAGGACGGGGCCGGGTCCTTGACGGCCTGGTGGTGGCTCGTGTTGACCCGCCCCGCGAGGCCCCGAAAGACCCGCGCCAGTCTCGACCCCCTCTCGATTCTCACCTCGTGGCGGGCGGAGCGCGGCGCCTTGTGGCGGAGGGAGCCGGGCATCTGCGAGGCCAGGTCCTGATAGAGCGTCCCCCCGGCCGCCACGTTCAGGGCCTGGCAGCCGCCGCAGATCCCCAGGACGGGGGTCCCCCGCCGGAGGGCCTCCGACAGAAGGTCCAGCTCGAAGCGCGAGCGGACGTCGTTCAAGGGGCCCAGATTCGGACGGGGCCGTTCGCCGTAGAAGCGGGGGTTGACGTCAAAGCCGCTCCCCGTGACCAGAAGGCCGTCCAGAAACGCCAGTGTCTCGCGCGCGCGAGAGCCGGACGAAAGGGCCGGCAGGAGGACCGGCACGCCCCCCGCCTCGGCCACCGCCGCGGCGTAATCCTCGCGCAGGGTGGCGAGAGGCCGCCCGGCCTTTCGCGCCTCGCGCTCGCACGTGATGCCGATTCTCGGTCTCCGGCTCAAGCGGTCTCCACAAGATCCCGGACGGCGGGCGGAAGGAAAACCCCTTCCAGGTCCAGGTCTTTCATGCAGGCGGCCAGGGCGCAAAGGCGCTCCCGCGCGCCCAGCGCCGCGTCCACCAGAATGAGGTCCCGGCCCAGGAGCCGGCAGCGCCCGGAGGCGGGACGGATCTCCGCGGCGGAGAAGTCCGCGTAGCGGACCTCCACGCCCAGCTTCCGGCAGGCCCTCTCCAGGGCCGCCAGGGCCAACTCCAGGTCGAAAGGACTCGTCATGGCGCGCCGGGAAGGTGGCTCAGCCCACGGCCACCCGATCCCCGACCGGCTCCGCTTGGGCCGCGGGGGCCCGCTCTCCGTAGAGCCGCCAGCCGTACTCGCCGGTGGGGGAGATGATGACGTTCACCAGGCCCGCCCGCCGGGCCCAGTCTCCCAGGTCCTCCCGGTTGAAGTAATACCGGACCGGGGCCGAAAGCCGGTCGAACCAGTCGGCGTAATTCACCCAGAAGGGGAACTTGGCGTAGAGCTTGATGCGGGGGAGCATCCTCTTTTCCAGGAACGGGATTCCGCGCAGCGGCTTGTAGGGGAGAATGAAGCAGAAATAATCCACGCAGGCGCACAAAAAACAGATCTTCTTCAAGGTGGCGAAGGGGATGTTCCGGGTCACGAAGCGGACGCCCTCCAGGACCCGGTTCATGAACCGGCGCTTCTTGCTGTACACCCAGACGGCGATCGCCCCCCCGGGCTTGAGGTAATCCAGCAGGGCGAGGAAGCCCCCCTCCGGGTCCGGCAGGTGGTGCAGGGCCCCCAGGCTGTAAATGCAGTCGAACGCCCCCCTCCTGAAGGGAAGCTGATAGATGTCGCCCTTGACGAGGGAGACGTTCGGCCGGTTCCGGTTGACCTCCCGGGCGGAGAAGATGGCGTTGCTGAAATCCATCCCCACCATGTGCCGCGTGCCGTAGCCGGCGGCGTAGTACGCGTGGCGGCCGAACCCGCAGGCCGCGTCCAGCACCCGCTTTCCCCGGAAGAAGTCCGGCTTGAGGGGGTGGATGTAATTGAGGAAGTGTCCCTCGTTGGCCGGGACCATGTCGGGGAACTGGGTCCACTGGAAATCGAAGCTCCGCTGGGTCGCGCGCTGAAGCCGCTGGAAGCGCTGGGAGTCCGCCCGGGCCGCCGCCGAGGCGGCCCGGTCGAGGATGGACAGAAACGCCGGGGCGTTGCCCCGCACCGAATAGCGGTCCTCCACGGTCCGGCGGCCCTCCCGCCCGACCCGCCGGCGAAGCGCCGCGTCCCCGAGCAGCCTCCCGATCCGCTCCACCCACTCCTCCGTCGTCCGGGCCACGAACCCGTTCACGCCGTCCCGGACGATCTGGTTGTTGACCCCGACGGGGGAGCAGACGACGGGAATGCCCATGCTCATGTAGAGCAGGGCCTTGAACCCGCACTTGTACCGTTCCCACTCGTCGTCGTTCAGGGGCATCACGCCCACGTCGAACCGGCAAAGCGCCTCGTACTCGCCGTCCAGCCTCCAGGGGATGTTGCGCACGCGGGAGCCGTCGCCGGGCAGGTCGTAGCGGCCGCCCACAACGTGAATCTCCAGTTGGGGAAACCTCTCCAGCAGCCGCCGGAAGGCGTCGTCCAATTGCCGGAGGTAGGGCGAGGTGGTGTGGCTTCCGATCCAGCCGATCACCAGGGGTCTCCGGTCATCCGGCTTGTCCGGGGGACGATAGGTCTCGTCGTCCACGGGCGTCGGCAGAAGGTGGACGTCGCCGTTAAACTGCAACGCATACTCCCGCAGGGATTCGTTCCCCGCGATCACCGAGGCGCTCGCCCGCAGGATCTCGGCCACCTGCTTGGGCTGCCCGAGCCAGGAGGCGATCTTGGCCAATCCGCCGCGCGTATCGGACAGAAAAACCGCGTCGTCGAAGTCGTACACCACGGGGCGCCGGATGCGACGCAGGAAATAGCCGGCCCAGGGGAGCCAGAACGGGAGGATCCGCCGGTGGATCACCACCACGTCGTAGCGATTCGCTCTCAAAAGAATGAAGATGCGCCGCACGAGCGACGCCGCCAGCCGGACCCACTTCTCCAGGAAGTAGCCCTCGCGGTAGAGGATCCAGTACAGGCGCCGCGACAGGAAGGGGCGCACGTCTCCCTTCACGCCGTGGCGCTCCAGGTACGGCAGATATTGCTCGATCCGCAGCCGGTTGCTGGCGCCCTCGGTGGGGTAAGGGACGAGAAAAAGGACCCGCACGTCCAAAGGCTCCCCATCACCAACGAAATTAAGCCTTTATAGCACAGCGCGGCGCGGCAATCGAGCCGTCCGGCCGCCGGACCGCCCGCCGAGGGTTTTCCGCCAGCCCTGTCCGCGCGCTTGTCGGACCTGGAAGGGGGGGAGGTTTCGGCGTCGCGGGGGACGCTCTTGGAGCGGGGAAAAGCGTCCCGGAAGGCCGGCTTTCAAAAAGGCCCGCCGGGGGATTTCCCGGGGATTCCGGCCCGCTCCGTTCTCAACGGGAGATCTCCATCGACCAGGTCCAGTGCTCTTTGGGGATGCGGGCGAACACGGATCGCTCCCACTCCTTTCCGTTCCAGGAGTAGCGCAGGATCTCGCCCGTGAAATCGGAGGCGGCCAGGACCTCGTTCTTTCCGTCGCCGTCGAGGTCGGCGATGAGGAGGGGGAGGTTGACGCCCGCCGCTTTGGGGTCGATGACGCTCTGGACCCAGCCGCCCGGAGCGCGCCGCAGGATCCGCACGCCGGCCCGCCGCGGCCCCAGGACGATGTCGGCCACGCCGTCGTTGTCGGCGTCCCCGATGGCCACCGAGCGGAGGCTGAGGTCGGGGACGGTGGCGATCTCCTCGGATTCCCACTTCCCCGAGCGCCAGCGATAGACCTTCACGCGCGCCGGCTCGACGAGCTCCGCGCGGCTCCTCCCGCCCTCTTGCGTCAGGCGGGTCAAGCCCTCCAGGGCGGCCACCAGTGCCGGGCGTCCGTCCCCGTCGACGTCGCCCACGGCGATCTCCTTCGCGTGCGCCCGGTCGAACGACTCCACCACGGAGGGCTGAAACCGCCCTCCGTCCCACCGCCAGGCCACGATCCGGCCGAGCTGCGGCTTTCCGGGGACCACGTTGGGTTGCGAGAAGGTGGCGAAAAAGTCGGGCGGGCCGGAAGGGAAGCGGACCCCGCCGACGGCGATCTCGTGGACCCAGGTCCGGTCCTCGCGGCTCAGCTCCCGGGCCTTCCAGCCGTCCGCCGTCCGTCTCACGACCGCCACGACCCCCTTGGGATGGGTGCCGACGACGATGTCGAGCGCGCCGTCCCCGTCCACGTCCGCGACCCGGAAATCCCGCAGCCGCGACCGCTTCGGGTCGAACACCGGGCTCCACAAGACCTCCGGAACCCATCGCCCATCCCGGTTGCGATAGAGCTTCAGGATTGACCGGTTCGCGCCCGCCGTGAGGAGCACCTTCTCGCCGCGGCCCTCCAGGTCCAGCAGGAGGACCCGGTGAACGACCTCGCTGTCGGGGTCCACGACCTCTTCGCGCGTCCAGGGGCTTTCCTTGGATGGGCCGGGGCGGAAGATCCAGGTCAGTCCGCGGTCCGGCCGGACCTCCGGCCTCCGGCCCGGCGCCTGCTCGACGGCGAACCGGCTCACGCCGACGACGACGGCCACCTCGCGGCCGGACGCCTCGGCCCGCGGGGACGCCCCGGACGCGAGAATCGCGGCCGCAATGGCCGCGACCCACAGGGCCCGGAGCCGCCCGTTCAACAGCCGCCGGACCGATGTTCTCCGACGAGGGGAGAGGGGTCTTTTCATGGAAACTCCTGTCATCGAGGAGAGAATGAACCTCCTGTTGCCCAGGCCGTCGCCCGGGCAACGGGTTTAGCAGATTTCCCTTGGGCGGGCAACGGCCCGCCCCCGGACTTATACTGTGCCTGGACGGAAAGGAGCGAGACCTTGCTCGAAAGCGAAAAAGGGCGGCGTCCGACAGCCGGGGAATCCCGCCGGGGAGGGTGGAGGTCCTCCTGGTGGCGGTGGGGAATCAGCCTGGCGGTCTTTCTCTTCATCCTGCGCTGGATCGACCTGGGAGGTTTCCGGTCCGCCCTCGCCCGCCTGGATTGGGGGCCTCTGCTCCTGGCCTTTATCTGCCTCACCCTCGCGCTGGTGCTTTTCCGCGCGCTCCGGCTCTGGATGCTTCTTAGGGCGCAGGGGTTTCCCCTGGCGTACGGGAAGATTTTTCGGATTCAGTGGGAGGGGCAGTTTTTCGGGCTCCTCCTGCCCGGCACGCTGGGGACCGACGCGTGGAGGGTCTGGGCCGTCTCCCGGACCGCGGGGCGGATGGAAGGGAGCGTGGCCGCCGTCGCCATGGACCGCGTGGCGGGATTCGTCGGCCAGGTCCTGAACGCGCTCCTGGCCTGGTTCCTCTTCGGGGGGATCCTCTCGCGCCGCGAGGCCGGGGGGCTCCTGCTGGACGTCGGGCTCTTCAGCCTGGCGGCCCTGGCGACGCTCGGCCTCCTCAGCAGCGCCCGCGTCGCCGGGGCACTGACGCGACTGCCGCTCTTCCGGACGCCCAGGGTCCGAAAGTCCCTCGCCGGCCTGCAGGAGGGCCTTGGGCTGCTCTGGCGACGCTCGGGCCGGCTCCCCTTCCTGTTGGGGGTCGCCACCGCCGGGCACTTCTTCCACACCCTGGCCGTCTTCGCCCTGGCCAGAGGGCTCGGCGCCGCCGCGGGGTTCGGCTATTACATGGGCCTTGTCCCCCTGTCGCTCATGGCCACCGGGCTCCCCATCAGCTTCAGCGGCCTCGGCGTGAGGGATCTGACCTACGTCTCCCTGTTTCAGCCGCTGGGCGTCCCGGCGGAGATCATGCTGGCCGTTTCCGTCTCTGAGTTCGCCCTCACGATCCTCATCCGCCTGATCGGAGGGCTTTTTTGCCTGTTCCCGGCGGGCTCCGCCCCCGACCCGCCTCCCGGCGAATCGGGGAAGACGACTGCCCCTCCGTTCGGAAAATTCTCCCCCGGCTAGGGGCCCTTCTTCCGGGTCTGCTCCTGGATCAAGGCGCAAAGCCTCGCGGGAGGGAGGAAGGACTCGTTCACCCGGACTCCCAGCGGCCCCAGGGCGTCTTCGATGGCCGAGACGACCGCCGAGAGCGCCCCGATGGTCCCGCCCTCCCCGGCCCCCTTCACCCCGGCCGGATTGGTCGGACAGGGGCTTTCCAGATGAACGGTCTCGATGGGCGGGACGTCGGTGGAGAGGGGGAGAAGGTAATCCAGGAAGGTGGAGGCGAGGGGCAGTCCATTCTCGTCGAAGGCCAACTCCTCAATGAGGGCGTCGCCGATCCCGTGCGCCACGCCGCCGTGCACCTGGCCGTCCACCAGCAGGGGATTGACGATCCGGCCGCAATCGTGGCCGACGACGAACTGGAGGACCTTGACGAACCCGGTCTCCGGGTCCACCTCGACGACGGCCACGTGAGCCCCGCAGGCGTAGGCGGGCACGGCTGGCCGGAAATAGTCTTCCGCCTCGAGTCCCAGCTTTGTCCCGGGGGGAAGGGGCTTTCCCGGCGCGCCGTTCACGGAGTACCGGGCGATCTCGCCCAGGGTCATCGAACGCTCCGGCGTCCCTTTCACGAACACCTTTCCGTCTTCGAGGGCCAGGTCTTCCTGGCGCGCCTCCAGCCACCCGGCCGCCAGGGAGAGGGCCTTCTCGCGGATGGTCCGGGCCGCCAGGAGGATGGCCGAGGAGGCGTTCACCGTGCTCCGGCTGCCGAACGTCCCAACCCCGTAGGTGATGTGGTTGGTGTCCCCGGTGACCACGCGCACGTCCTCCAGGGCGACCCCCATCGCGTCGGCGGCCACCTGGGCGAAGGCCGTCACGTGGCCCTGCCCCTGGGGACTGGCGCCGGTGGCGACGACGACCTTCCCGCCCGGCTCGATCCGGATCCTCGCGCCCTCGAAGGGACCGCTTCCCGTCATCTCGATGTTGCAGGCGACGCCCACGCCGACCCGCCTCTCCCCTTCTCCGCGGCGATCCCGGCGGCGCAGGGATTCATACCCGGCCTTTTCCAAAGTCCGCCTCAAGAGCTCCGGGTAGTCGCCGCTCTCGTAGGTCATCGGCCCCGCCCAGGTGGGCAGCCCGACGTTGTAGGGCATCTCCTCGGGCCGGATGAGGTTCCGGAACCGCACCTCCGCGCGGTCGAGGCCCAGGACGCCCGCGATGCGGTCCATCGTCCGCTCGATGATGAACGTCCCCTCCGGTCGGCCGGCCCCGCGGACGGGCCCGCAGGGAACCCGGTGGGTGTACGCCACGTCCATTTCGCTGGAGTAGTGGCGGATCTTGTAGAGCCCGACGGCGTGGGTCATGACGTTCATCGGATTGATGAGGCCGTACACCGGATAGGCGCCGATGTCCATGACCGAGCGGACCTTCAGGGCGAGGACCCGCCCCTCGTCGTCGAACCCGACGGTGACCTTGTGGATCCCCTCCCGCTCCTGGATTCCGGCCTGGATGAATTCGAGCCGGTCATCGGTCCACTTCACCGGCCGCCGGAGCCGAACCGCCAGCCAAGGGACGACGAGCTCTTCGGGGTAAAAGCTCCCCTTGGGCCCGAAGCCGCCCCCTACGTCCGGGGCGATCACCTCGACGGAGTCCTCCGGGCGCCCGAGCAACAGGGCGACCCGCTGGCGGACGGCGTGAGGGGCCTGGGTGGAGTCGTAGATCCGGAGCCGGTCGAATTTCTCGTCGTACTGAGCGAGGACCCCCCGGCACTCCATCGCCCCGGCCGACCCGCGCTGGGTCCGCAGCTCGAAGTCCTCGACGTGGGGCGCCGTGGGAAGGATTCCGTCGGGATCCCCGATCTTGGCCTTCAGATGGGCCGCCAGGTTGTCCTGGACGCCCTCCTGAACCAGCGGCGCGCCGGGCTCCAGGGCCCGGAGGGGGTGACTCACGGCCGGGAGCGGCTCGTATTCCACGCGCGCGGCTTCCAGGGCGTCCTCGGCCTGCGCCCGGCTCGCGGCCACGGCCACCGCCACCGGCTCCCCGTAAAAGCGGACCTTCCCCTTGGCCAGGGCGGCCCAGCTGTGGCCCCGGAGGGCGGGGTGGGGGGCCTGGATGGGAAACGGTTTTGAAGAAAGCGGTCCCAGGTCCTCGGCGGTGAAGGCGGCGACGGCCCCGGCGGCGGCGCACCCCGAGAGGTCGATGGACTTAATCCGGGCGTGGGCGTAGGGGGAGCGCAGAAAGGCCGTGTGCAGGGCGCCCTCTGCGGGCAGGTCGTCCACGTACCGGCCGTTCCCCGTCAAAAGCCGCCGGTCCTCCGTCCGGGGGACCCGCGCCCCGAAAAACCGGGGGTTCCGCAGAAAGGGCACCGTCATCGCCCCACCTCCGCGCCCTGTCGGAGGAGCCGCGCCGCGTCCTCCACGGCGTCCACGATGTGGTGGTACCCCGTGCACCGGCACACGTTGCCCGACAAAAGCTCCCGGATCTCCTCCCGGCTCCGCTCCCGCCCCTCGGAGAGCGCCGCCTTCAGCGTCATCAAAATCCCCGGCGTGCAAAAGCCGCACTGAAGGGCGTGATGCCGGTGAAAGGCATCCTGGATCGGATGGAGCGGCCCCTCGGGAGGCGCCAGCCCCTCCACCGTCTCCACCGAAAAACCCTCCGCCTGAACCGCCAGCATCAGGCACGACCGGACCGGCGCCCCCTCCACCAGCACCGTGCACGCCCCGCACACCCCCTGCTCGCATCCCACGTGTGTCCCCGTCAGGCGAAGGTCCTCGCGCAAAAAGTCCGCCAGGCTCTTCCTCGCTTCCACCTCCCGCTTCACCTCCCGCCCGTTCACCCGCAGCCGGACGCGAAGGTGGCGCCTGGGCTTCAAGGTCCTCATTCCTCGTTCCTCCCGGCCACCTCCGCCAGGGCCCGCCGCGTGAGGACCCCGCACAGGTGGCGCCGATAATCGGATGAACCGTGAAAATCCGACAAGGGCTCGACCTCCTCCCGAACCGCCGAGGCCGCCCGCTCCATCGCCTCCGGCGAAAGCGCCGCCCCTTTCAGAACCCCTTCCGCGCCCGAGGCCCGCACGGGAACCCCGCCCACCCCCGTCAGGGCGATCCGCGCCTCCCGGCACACCCCCTCCTCCAGCCGCGCAAGGACCGCCACTCCCACCAGGGCGAAATCCCCCACGCGCCGCGAGAACTCCAGAAAAGAGGAGCGCCACCCCTCCCCCAGAACCGGGAAGGACACTCCCGTCACCAGATCCTTCTCCTCCAGGGCGGTGGACAGATACGACGTGAAGAACTCCGGCGGCGACAGCGTCCGGCCGCCCGAAGGACCCTGGACGTGGATGCGCGCCTCCAGCGCCGCCGCCACCGCCGGAAGCTCCGAGGCCGGGTGGTTGTGCGCCAGGCTGCCCCCCAGCGTCCCCCGGTTCCGGATGGCCGGGTGGCCGATGAGCGGAACCGCCCGGGAGAGCAGCGGCGCGGCCTCGCGGACCACCTCCGAGCGCTCCACCTCGGCGTGGCGCGTCATGGCCCCCACCCGAAGCCAGCCGTCCTCCCGGCGAATGCCTCCCAGGCCCTCCACCCGGTTCAGGTCGATCAAGACCCCCGGCCGGTGGAGCCGCATCCCCAGCATGGGCATCAGGCTCTGGCCCCCCGCCAAAAGCTTGGCCTCCTCCCCGTAGCGCTCCAAAAGGCCCAGCACGTCCTCCACGCCCCGCGGCGCAACGTACTCAAACGGTGCAGGTTTCATGGACCTCCCTCGCTCATACAATCCTCGGAGACATCCGCGCGACGCCCCCCTCCTCCCGAGCCGTAAGGAAAACCCGCTTCCGGCGTCATGGGAGGGCGGGGGACCGCCGTCAGTCGCCCTTCAGGTCCTACATGACTTGAGGAAGCGGAATGGCACAGCCGGATATTGAGCCGCGGTCCCCCCCCTCGGCGCCCGAAGGCTGCCCGCCCGGGCGGAGCGGGGTCTTGCGTCCGGTTCCCGAACGGGCATTTCTTCTATGCTAAGCGAAGGAGCCGCATCGCGCAACGGCAAGGGAGCCTCCCCCCTCCCGCGCGGTCTCAGGCCCCCTTTCCCCCGGTCATCGAACCGGCGAGGAGAGCGGCCGTCCGAGCCCCTCAGTGATCCCCAGTTTTCGGACGCACACCCTGGTCTCAACCGGTGCGTGGAGCCGCCATTCTT
>JACPRG010000065.1 GCA_016190025.1 Candidatus Tectimicrobiota bacterium | reverse complement strand
CTGCCCATCACCCCCGAGAAGGTGCTCCGCGCCCTCCGGGAGAAAGAACAACGGGAGGCCCAGTCCGCATGAAACGGGAGATCACCTTCACCCTCAACGGAGAGGCGCGGCGGGTCACCGTCCGGTCCCACCACAGCTTCATGGACGTCCTCCACAACGACCTCCGCATGACCGGGCCGCGCGAGGTGTGCGGCGTGGGCGTCTGTGGGGCCTGCACGGTCCTGATGAACGACCGGCCGGTGGCGGCCTGCGTCCTGCTGGCGCCCTTCGCCGACGGGGCCGACATCAAGACGGTCGAGGGCCTGGCCCAGGACGACAAGCTGCACCCTCTTCAGGAGGCCTTCATCCAGGAGGGGGCGTTTCAGTGCGGGTACTGCACCCCCGGGATGCTCATGGTGGCCAAGGCGCTCTTGGACGAGAACCCCGATCCCACAGAGGCGGAGATCAAAAAATTCATGGAGGGAAGCCTCTGCCGGTGCACCAGCTACTACGAGATCCTCCGCGCCGTGAGGCGCGCCGCGGAAAGGGTGAGGGGCTGAAAGCCTCTGGGGGACCTTTTTGAAAACCGGTCCCCCAGACCCCCCTGGCAAACGCACAGTGATTCACGTAGGCGCTCTCCTCTGCTTCCTCCTCAAACCCATCTCCTAACCTAAAGAAACCGGCCCGCTAAAGCCCCGCCGGTCCCTCAACCCCTCCCCGCGGCGTCGAGCAACCTCCGGGCGTTTTCGTGGAGAATGGCCGCGGCTTGCTCGGGCGGCAGTCGGAGGGCCTCCACGGAAGAGACGGGGTCGGGATCGCCGATGCCGAACGGATGGTCGCTCCCCAGGAAAAGACGCTCCGCGCCCACCAGGTCCACCACATAGCGGAGGACCGCCTCGCTCAGGGCGATGGTGTCAAAGTGAAGCCTCCTCAGGTAGCTTTCCGGGGAGCGCTTCAGGTTTTTCGCCAGGGCGGGATAGACTTCCAGGGCGCGGCGGATGCGCCCCACGAGGAAAGGCACGAACGCGCCCGCGTGCACGAAGCAGAAGCGGACGTTGGGGAACCGGTCCAGCGTCCCGCTCAGCATCAGGCGGATGAGGCAGAGGGTTGAATCGAAGGGGAAGGCCGCGACCTCGAAGAGGGCGTATTCCCCCGCCCGGTCCGCCCCCGCGGGGTTCCACGGGTGCACGAGGACGGGCGCGCCCAATGCGGCCGCCTCCTCGTAGAAGGGTTCCAGGGCCGGGTCGTCCAGATACCTTCCGTTGCAGTTGGTCCCGATCTCAGCGCCCAGAAGGCCCTTCTCCCGAACGGCCCGGCGAAGCTCGGCGGCCGCCCGCTCCGGGCTCTGGAGAGGGACGGAGGCCAGGGCGCCGAACCGCTCGGGGTCGGCCGCGGCGGATTCCGCCATGGAGTCGTTCCAGAGTCTCGCCACCTCCAGTCCCAAGTCCGGGTCCGCGTCGTAGTGGAAGAGCTGGGGCGGGGGAGAGAATATCTGGCGGTCCAGCCGGACGCCCTCGATCCGTTTTCGGATGACCTCTTTGTCCCAGAAGTCGCGCGTGAAAACCGAGCGTCCCCTGCCGGGATGCTCCACGTAAGGCCACCCCTCTTCGTCCTCGCCGTATCGGGTGTTGAACCTGGCTGCTTCATTTCGCATGAGGCGCAGGTACGCCTCGGGGACGCAGTGGGCGTGCAGGTCGATGGCCAAGGCTCTCTCCCTTCTTCGCTGTCGTCGATCTCCGGAGACCGCTCACGCGCCGGAGGCGAAGGTGATATTATAAGGGACCGGCGCCGAAAGCGCGGCCACGGACCGTGCGGTTTTCGGCCGCCGGGTTCCTCCTGACCCGGGGCGGGCGCGCGATGAAGATCGTGGCTCGGGACCTGACGTACGTCTATGCCGACCGGGGCGCCCAAAAAGTGGCCCTGCAAGGGGTCAACCTGACCATCGAAGACGGCTCCTTCTTCGGCATCGTCGGCCCCAACGGCTGCGGCAAGACCACCTTCCTCCACATCCTCGCCGGCATCAAGGAACCCACCTCCGGCTCCGTCGATTTCATCGGCGAGCCGAAGGGCGAGTGTCTCACGGCGCTGGTCTTTCAGAATTACGCCCTGCTGCCCTGGCGGCTCATCCGCGGCAACGTGGGGCTCGGGCCCGAGGTCAAGGGAAAACCCAAGCCCATTTACAAACGGATCGCCGACTACTTTATGGGGCGCGTCCGGCTGCAAGGGACGGAGAGGCTTTATCCCTATCAGCTCTCGGGCGGGATGAAGCAGCGGGCCGGCATCGGCCGCGCCTTGGCCACGCACCCGGAGGTGCTGTTGCTGGATGAGCCCTTCGCCCAACTCGACCCCCAGGTGCGCGTCCTGATGCGCCGGGAACTGGAGAAGATCTGGGAACAGGAGAAGAAGACCTTCGTCTACGTCACCCACAACCTGGAGGAGGCTGTCCTGCTGTGCGACCGGGTGGCGGTCTTCTCCTCCAGCCCCGGACGGATCCTGGAGGTGATCGACGTCCCCCTCGCCCGGCCCCGCTCGTTCGACAGCATGGCCGACCCCGTCTTCGCGAACACCGTCAAGCGTATCTGGGAAAGCCTGGAGGCCGAGGTCGAGAAGGCCCTGCGCGAGCCCGTCCAGCCGAAGAAGCCGCGCCGCCTGGAGTGGCGATGGTGAGCCCGGCCGGGATCCCTTCCTGAAAGCCCGCCGAATCTCCCGGGGCACCTTGTGAAGGCCGCCCCCCCGAACGCCCGGCGACCCGGGGATCACCCCTCGGGCTGAAGCATGCTCCTCGGGTCGAGTAGACGGTTCATCTCTTCCTCCGGGAAAAGACCCTCTTCCCTCGCCACCTCCCGGATGGTTTTGTTTTCCCGGTAGGCCTTCTGGGAGAGCTTCGCCGCCCTGTCGTATCCGATCGCCGGGGCGAAAGAGGTCACCAGCGACAGGCCGCGCTCGATGGTGTCCCGGCACCGCTCGGCGTTGGCCCGGATCCCGTCCACGCATTTCTCTCTGAAGATTCTGCACACGCCCGCCAGAAGAGCGACGGAGTCCAGGAGGTTGTAGGCGATCACGGGCATCATCACGTTCAGCTCGAAGTTGCCCGCGGCGCCCCCCACCGCGACCGCCACGTCGTTTCCCATCACCTGGGCGGCCGCCTGGAGGACCGATTCGGCGATGACCGGATTGACCTTGCCCGGCATGATGGAGGACCCCGGCTGGGTCTCCGGGATCGTGATCTCGCCGATGCCGGTGCGGGGCCCCGAGGACAGCCACCGGATGTCGTTGGCGATCTTGGTGAGCGCCACAGCCAGCACCTTCAGCGCCCCGCTCACCTCCACGCAGGTGTCCTTGGCGGCCAGGGATTCAAAGTGATTGGGGGCCTCGCGGAAAGGCGTCTTGAACTGACCGCTCAGGTCCTCGCAAACGAGCCGCGCGAAGTCCGGGTGCGTGTTGATCCCGGTCCCCACGGCGGTCCCGCCGATGGCCAGCTCGCGGAGGTTCTCCAGGGCGCCCGCGATGCGCCGGCGGCAGTTGTGGATCTGCACGGCGTATCCGGAGAACTCCTGCCCCAGGGTGACGGGGGTGGCGTCCTGAAGGTGCGTGCGGCCGGTCTTGATGACGTCCCGGAACTCGTCGGCCTTCTTCCCCAGGGAATCCCCCAGGGCCTTCAGGGCCGGCAGCAGCCGGCGCTCGATGTCCAGCAGGGCCGAGACGTGGATGGCCGTCGGGATCACGTCGTTGCTCGACTGGCCCATGTTCACGTGGTCGTTGGGATGGACCGGGGACTTCGCCCCGATGGGCTGCCCGAGGCCGAGGTTGGCGAGGTTGGCGACGACCTCGTTGGCGTTGGTGTTGGTGGAGGTCCCCGAGCCGGTCTGATAGATGTCCACCACGAAGTGGGCGTCGTGCTTGCCTTCCCGGACCTCGAGCGCGGCCTTGCGGATCGGCTCGCCGAGCTTGGGGTCCAGTTTGCCCAGTTTCATGTTGGCCGTCGCCGCCGCGGCCTTCACCGCGCCCAGCGCCTCAAAGAAAACCCGGGGGAAACGCTTGCCGCTCACCGGGAAGTTCAACACCGCCCGCTGGGTGGATGCCCCGTACAGCGCATCGCCCGGAACCTGCATCTCCCCCATCGAGTCCCGCTCTACCCTGTACTCCATGGCCGCGCTCCGTGAAAGGCCGCCGCCGGCCGGGGCCGGCGCGACGGGTTCGCTAGGGCCGAACGCCCTCCAAAAGACACGGGGCCGCCCCCCCAGGGGAGCGGCCCCCCGAAACCGGACTGCCCGCTTATTTGGCGCCCATGGCTTTGGCCTCGGAGAGTCTGCCGCCCGCGATGAGGACCCGCCGCTCCCGGGGCGTGGCCACCAGGCGCACGTGGTACTGGGTGTTCTTCGTGCGGTTGAAGACCTCGGCGGTGTCCCCCGCCTTGACGAAGGCCACGGCGCCCCTCAGCTCGAGCACGTCTCCCGGCTCGATGTGATCATAGTCGTCCGCCTCGACGAACTGCAAGGGCAGCAGGCCCCAGTTGATGAGGTTCGCCATGTGAATCCGGGCGAAGGACTTGGCGATGACCGCGCGGATCCCCAGGAACATGGGGGCCAGGGCCGCGTGCTCCCGCGAGCTCCCCTGCCCGTAGTTGAGACCGCCCACGATAAACCCGGTCCCCTTGGACTTGGCCCGGTCGGCAAACTCCGGGTCCACCCGGTGGAAGACGAACTCCGCCAGCTTGGGGATGTTGGAGCGGTAGACGAGGATGTTCGATCCGGCGGGCATGATGTGGTCGGTGGTGATGTCGTCGCCGACCTTGATCAGAACCTCCCCGGAAATCGTGTCTTCCAGCGTCGCCTTGGAGGGGACCGGCTGGATGTTGGCCCCCCGGATCACCTGGAGCCTGGCCGCCTCCTCTTCCGGGGCGGGCGGGACGAGGTTGGGGTTGTCCTGGGTGAGCCGCTCGGGGAGGTCTTGGCCGGGGGGCTCGATCCCCAGGTCCCGGGGGTCGGCGAGGACGCCGGTGATGGCGGTGGCCGCCCCCACCTCGGCGCTGGAGAGGTACACCCGGTCCTCCTTCAGCCCGCTGCGGCCCTGGAAGTTCCGGTTGGCGACGCGCAGGGAGTTGGTGCCCGCCGCGGGGACGTGTCCGATGCCGATGCAGGCCCCGCAGGTGGGCTCGGCCACGTTGACGCCTGCCTCCAGCAGGTCGGCGAGGTATCCCTCCTTGGCCAGGAGCTCCAGGTCCTTCTTGCTGGAGGGGTGGATGAAGAAGTCCACCCGGGGATGGACCTTGCGGCCCTTCATGATCTGGGCGACGGCCTTCAGGTCCATGTACGAGCCGTTGGTGCAGCTCCCGACGAACACCTGGTGGATCTCGGTGCCGGCGGCCTCTCGGACGGGGACCACCTTGTCGGGCAGGCTGGGCAGGGCGACGAGGGGCTCCACCTTGCCCAGGTCGAGCTCGATGCGCTCATCGTACTTGGCGTCGGGGTCGGGCAGGATCTCCCGCCAATCCTTCGCGCGGCCGACCCGGCGCAGGTAATCCTTCGTGATCCCGTCCGAGGGGAAGATGGAGGTGGTGGCGCCCAGCTCGGTCCCCATGTTCGTGATGGTGCATCGCTGCTGGACGTGAAGGGTTTTCAGGCCCGGACCGGTGAATTCGAGGACCTTCCCGAAGCCGCCGCGCACCGTCAGCCGCCGCAAAAGCTCCAGGATCACGTCCTTGGCGGTGCACCAGGGCCGGAGCTTCCCGGTCAGGCGCACGTTGACCACCTGGGGCATCTTCACGTAATAGAGGCCGCCTCCCAGCGCGACGGCGATGTCCAAGCCGCCCGCCCCGATGGCGACCATCCCCATCCCGCCGCAATGGGGCGTGTGGGAATCGGCCCCCAGGGCGGTGGCGCCCGGGACGGCGAAGTGCTCCTGGTGGATCTGATGGCCGATGCCGCACGAAGGCTTCCCCCACCAGATGCCGTACTTTCTCGCCGCGCTCGCCAGGTAGATGTGGTCTTCCGTGTTGCGGCTGTCCACCTGAAGGACGTTGTGGTCCCCGTAGGCGGCCGCCAACTGGCACCGGATCCGGGGCAGGCCCATGGCCTCGAAATTGAGCATCACCACGGTGCCGGTGATGTCCTGGATCAGCGCCTGGTCGATGCCGATGCCGATCTCTTCACCGACCTCCATCTCTCCCTCGCGGAGATGTTCCCGAATGATCTTCTGAAAGACGTTCATCGTTGAAGAACTCCTCACTGGATCTCGCGCGGCAGGACCCGAACGACGGGACGCTCGCCTCTGTTCCCCCAACCGATCGCGCACCCCAGGCGCCCGCCGGAGGTGAATCCCGCTCCCCGACGCTCACGGAAAGATTCCGGACGAGCCATGCCGACGGCCCGCCGGACGCAGAATCCCCCTTGCGACCCTGAAGATTTCATTATATCGAGTCCGGCGGGGCGGCCACCCCGCCGCCGAGGCGTGCGCCGCGTCAGACACCTTTGAGCTTCTCATCCGTCTCATCGAGGACCGCCAGGATCTCCCGGAGGCCCTTTTCCAGCTCCCGCAACAGATTGGAAGGCTCTTCGGCCGGGGCCTGCACGGCGGAGGACGCTGGCCTGTTCTCGACGCCCAGGACGCGGGACTTCGCGCCCCGGCGGCCGGCGAGCCGCTTCTTGGCCCCGGCGATGGTGAACCGCTCCTCGTGGAGCAGGCGCTTGATCTCGAGCACCATCTCAACGTCCCGCCGCCGGTAGACCCGCTGGCCCGAGGCGTTCTTGACGGGCTTGAGCATCCCGAACTCGGTCTCCCAGTACCGCAGGACGTGAGGCTTCGTGTTGGCGATCGCCGCCACTTCGCCGATCTTGAAAAACAACTTGTCCGGGATTTTGGGCTTCTCCGCCAGCTCGCTCATGCGCGCCCTGCCCCTATCGCTTGACGGGGTACGGACCTTCGAAACCGTTCTGTTTCAGCCGCCGGGCCGCGGCCTGGGCCTCCTCCAGCGTCGGATAGGAACCTGCCCGGACCAAGGTCAGCTGTCCGCTGCCGGACTTCTGGGTGTAAGGCTCCAGGCCGAGGCGTCTCAGCTGGCCGCTCAGGTTTTGCACGCACCGCGCGGTCCTGCACGCCCCGACCTGGACGGCGTACAGGCCGGCCCGCGCGACCGCGACTTTCTTGGGCGGGGAAGGCGCCCGGACCCCCGCCGGAGCGGGCGCGGGAGCCTTCGCCACCTGCGTCTTCCCCGGCTGGACGGGCGGTGGAACCGCTTCGGCCTTGGGCGGCGACGGGCGCTCGGCGGGCACCGCCTTCGGCCGCTCCGGCGGCGTTCGGACCGGGGCCGCCTTGGGGGCCGCCACCCGTCCGGGAGCGGCGGAAGCCGGTTTCCCCTCCTGGCTTTTTTCCGTCGGGGGCGGACCCGCCGCCGGAACCCGTGCCGAGGGTCTCTCGGCCGGGAGTGGCGCTTCCGGCGGCTTCCACAGCCGGGTCGTCGCGGGCGACGTGGGCCGGGGCGGCCCTTGCGCCGTCAGCGAGGGCGGGGGCTTCTTTGTCTCAGGTAAAGCCACCCTCTCTTCCATCGGCTTTTGGGCGGCCTTCCCAGGCGGCTCCACGGACACCGGGCGGGGCTTTCCGGAAAAGTCCACGGGACGGATCAGCGTGTAGTACACGCCCGCCGACACCAACGCCACCCCCCCGATCAGCAACGCCAGGATGACACTTCCGCGGACCAGGAACGGGCGCCTCTCGCGGGGCTCTTCCGCCGCCTCCGGCGGGTACTCCGCCGGGGCGAAATCCAGGATGTCCGAGAGGGATCCCGTGGCGGGAAGGGGGAACCTTGGGCGCAACAGGTTGATGCTCTTCACGACCTCATTCTTCCTTCGCGCCCACAGTCGCCCCGGCGATCACTTTCTCGGCCATCTGGGCCGGCACCTCTTCGTAATGGGAGAACTCCATGGTGAAGCTTCCGCGATCCGCCGTGATAGACCGAAGGGTGATGGCGTACGTCAGAACCTCGGCGAAGGGTGCCTGGGCCTGAATCACCTGGTGGGCGCCCATGGGCTTCATCCCCAGGACCTTCCCCCGGCGGGAGTTGAGATCCCCGATGACGTCCCCCACCAGATCGCTCGGGACAGAGATCTCCATGTTCATGATGGGCTCCAGCAGGACGGGCCTGGCCTCCAGAAAGGCCTTCTTGAAGGCCATGGACCCCGCGATCTTGAAGGCCATTTCGGAAGAATCCACGGTGTGGAAGCTGCCGTCGTAGAGCCGGGCCTGGACGTCGGTGACGGGATAGCCCGCCACGGGACCGGTCTCCATGGTCTCGATGATCCCCTTCTCCACGGCGGGGATGAACTGCCTGGGGATGACGCCCCCCACGATGTTGTTGACGAACTCGAACCCCTTCCCTCGCGCAAGCGGGCTGATCTCGATCCAGGCGTCGCCATACTGCCCGCGGCCTCCCGTCTGCTTCTTGTACTTCCCCTGGGCCTTGGCCGAGGCGCGAACGGTCTCCTTGTAGGGGACCCGGGGCGCCTTGATTTCCACCTCCACCCCGAATTTCCGCCTCATCTTTCCCATCGCGACCTCCAGGTGAAGGTCGCCGAGCCCCGAGAGGATCATCTCTTTGGTCTGGGGGTCCCGGGAGAGCTGAAGGGTCGCGTCCTCTTCCATCAGCCGCTGAATGGCCGTGCTGATCTTCTCTTCGTCCCCCTTGGCCTTGGGGACCACGGCGAAAGAGATGGCCGGCTTGGGGAACTCGATCGGGTCGAAGACCCGGGGAGATTTCTCATCGCACAGGGTGTCGCCCGTCTTGGTGACTTTGAGCTTGGCGACCGCGCCGAAGTCCCCCGCCGACACGGCGTCCACCGGGATCTGTTCCTTGCCCTGGATGTGGTAGAGCTGCCCCACCCGCTCGCGCTCGTCCTGGGCCCCGTTGAAGACGGAGGAATCGGAGGCCAGTCTCCCGGAGAACAGGCGGAAGAACGTGAGTCTCCCCGCGTAAGGGTCCGAGACCGTCTTGAAGACCAGGGCGGCCAGCGGGCCCTCCGCGTCCGGCTGGACGGTCACGGGATCCTTGTTGGAGGGGGTCTTGGCCGTCACGGGCGGCCGGTCCACCGGGGAGGGAAGCAGTTCGGCGATGGCGTCGAGGAGCGGCTGGACCCCCATGACCTTGGCGGCGGAGCCGCAAAGGGCCGGCACCACCCTGCCCTCCCGGACGCCCGCGGCCAGGCCCTGGAGGATCTCCTCGGTGCTCAGCGCCCCGCTTTCCAGGTACTTTTCGAGCAGCTTGTCTTCTCCCTCGGCGGCGGCCTCCATGAGCTTTTCCCGGGCCTCGGCGACCACATCCGAAAGGTCTTTCGGGACCTCCGCCCGCTCCATCTTGCCGGACCCGTCCTCGGCGAATAGGTAGGCCTTTTCCCGGATCACGTCCACCACCCCGCGGAATCCGGCGCCCGAGCCCACCGGAACCTGGATGGCGACGGCCTTGGGCGCCAGCACCTGATCCGCGCTGTCCAGGGCGGCCGCGAAGTCCGCCCGCTCCTTCTCCATCGCGTTGATGAAAACCAACCGGCGGATCGCGGACTCGTCCGCCCACTTCCACACCTTCTCCGTTTGCACCTGGACGCCGTCCTCGGCGCTGATCACGACCACCGCGCCGTCCATCACCCTCATGCAGCCCCGGGTGTCAGCCGTGAAGTTCGAATACCCGGGCGTGTCTATTACATTGATTTTCAGTTTGTTCCACTCACAAAACCCGATCATCGCGTTGATGCTGAACTGGCGCTCGATCTCTTCGGGCTCGTAGTCGAAGATCGAGCTCCCGTTGTCCACCTTGCCCAGCCGCTTGGTCGCTCCCGCAACGAAGAGCATGGCCTCCGCGAGCGAAGTCTTCCCCACGCCTCCATGGCCAATGAGTCCGACGTTTCGGAGAAGGTTGATGGCGTAGGTCTTCATACGCTGGAGAGCCTCCGTGGGGATGGTGTGGGGAACGATTTTAGTGAACCGTTTGATTTAACAATGGGGGCGCGCTCATTGTCAAGGTGTCAAACAGATGAGCCTCCAAACTTCAATTACCGCTTGAAGGAGGGCGCGCGCCCTGACCTCGTGTCCTCCCAACGCCCCGACCGGTGGCGGAAAACCAGACGCAGAGGAGTCCCCTCAAAACCATAGCGTTTTCTCAGCTGATTCGCCAGGAATCGCTGGTACGAAAAATGGATGGCCCCCGGGCGGTTCACGAAAAAGACGAACGTGGGGGGCCTCACCGACGCCTGCGTCGCGTAATAAATCCGGATGTCCCTCCCCCGCACCGAAGGCGGGGGTGTCCGCTCCGTGACCTCTTCCAGGAACCGGTTCACGTCCGTGGTGTCCACCCGCTTGGCCCGTTCCGCCGCGACCCGGTCCACCAGGCCGAAGAGCCGATCCACCCGGAGCCCGGTGAGAGCGGAGAGGGTCAGAACCGGCGCATAGGTGACGTGCTTCATCTGCTCCCGCAGCTCCCGGGTCCACAGCTTCACGTCCTTCCGCTCGGGGGGGACGGCGTCCCACTTGTTGACCGCCAGGACGCACCCGGCTCCCGCGTCCACGATCTGGCCGGCGATGTGGGCGTCCTGGGCCGTCACCCCCTCCTTCCCGTCGATCAAAAGCACCACCACGTCGGCCCGGGACAAGCCCTTCAGGGCGAAGTGGACGCTCAGGTGCTCCACGCCGGTGTCCACTTTTCCCCTGCGGCGAATGCCCGCCGTGTCGATGAGGAGATATTCCCGCTCTCCAACGCGAACCGGGGTGTCGATGGAGTCCCGGGTCGTGCCGGGGGTCTCGCTGACCACGGCCCGCTCCTCCCCGAGCAACCGGTTGACGAGGGAGGACTTCCCCACGTTGGGCCGGCCGACGATGGCGACCGCCGTTCTCGCCGGGGCTTCCTCCGGTTCCGCGGCTTCCGGCAGGCGATCGACGAGGGCGTCCAGGAGGTCTCCGACGCCCCGCCCGTGCTCCGCCGAAATCAGGTGAAGGGTCTCCACCCCCAGGCGGAAGAATTCCGTCGCCTCCTTCTCTTGCCGTGCGCTGTCGATCTTGTTGACAGCCGCCACCAGCGGAAGGCCGGAGCGGCGAAGGTCCCGGAGCACCTCCTCGTCCGCGGGCATCAGGCCCTCCTGCCCGTCGAGAAGGAGGATGACCACGTCCGCCGCGGCGATCGCCAGGTCCGTCTGGCGCCGGATGGCCTCGCTGAAAGGGTCGCCCTCAGCGGGTCTTCCGATGCCCCCCGTATCCACGAGGGTGAAGTGGCGCCCCCTCCAGGAGGCCTCCGCGAAGTGGCGGTCGCGGGTGACGCCCGGCGTCGGCTCCACGATGGCCGCCCGCCGGCCCACAATCCGGTTGAACAGGGTGGACTTTCCCACGTTGGGCCGGCCGACGATGGCAACCAGGGGAATCACTGGGTTCCGTCGACCCGTTTGGCGATCTGCGTGCCTTCGATAAACTTCTGGACGCCGCGGGAGATGGAGAAGGCCAGCGCCTGGCGGTACCTGGCAGAGGTGAGCCGCCGCTGCCCCAGGCGATTGCTCAAAAAGCCCACCTCCACCAGGATGCTCGGCATCCGGGCCCCCAGCAGGACGTAAAAAGGCGCCTGCTTGACCCCCAGGTCCCGGACGCGGGAATAGCGGCGGGTGAGGTGCGCGATCATCCCCTCCTGGACGGCCTCCGCCAAGGGGACGGAACGGTTGATCTGGCCGCGCCTACTCAGGTCGTTCAGGATGATCTGCAGGTCGTTCAGCTCTTCCACCCGAACGCCGTTTTCCCGCGCGGCCACCTTCAAGGCCCGCTCGTCCGTGGCTTCGCTCAAAAGATAGGTCTCAATGCCGTGCAGGCTGCCGCTGGGGGCGGAATTGACGTGGATGGAGATGAACAGGTCGGCCTGGTGGGTGTTGGCGAACGCCGTGCGCTCCTCCAAGGGAAGAAAGACGTCCCGCGTCCGCGTCAAAAGAACTTCGGCCCTGAGGTCGCGGCGAAGAGTGTGCGCCAGCTTCAGGGCGATGTCCAGGACAAGGTCCTTCTCATACACGCCCCCGGCGCCGACGGCGCCTGGGTCCTTTCCCCCGTGACCCGGGTCCAGAACGATCTTCCCGAATCCCCGCCGGAAGCGCTCGGCAAGGCTCGCCTCTCTTGGCGCGGCCTCCGGCGGCTTGTCCTTCCCCCTCTGGGGCCGGGGGCCGGTCTCCGGCGTCGGGAGGCGGGGTGCGACGGCGGTTTCGGATGGACTGCTCGCGGAAGAGGGCGGCCGGGCGGAAGCGGCTTTTGGATTCAGGGCGGCGGGTGGCGCGCCGTCGCTCCCGCGTCCTGGGGCGGGACTTGCAGCCTGCGCGGCGGCCTCCGGTCTTTTCGCGGCCGGCTCCGGCGGGGCCTCGATATCGACCACGATCCGTTCCGGCGACCGCAGAGAAAAGACCTTATAGGACTCGACGGCCTTCAGATCCAGAACGATTCGAGGAATGGAAGGCGCGTTCAGGCCGACCCGCACCCCTTTCAGGACGCCGTCTTCCCGGATCGGACCGGGGCTGAGGGCGCCGCGAAGGGAGACCCCCTGGATGTCCACATAAATACGGTCCGGCGAGTAGAGGCGCTTGTAGACAAAGGAGGCGTGGCCGTCCAGGTGAATCACGATCCGCGCAAAGCGGGGCGTGGACCACACCCGGACGTCTGTCACGAAAACCCCCGAGGCAGCCGCACCGATGGCCGCAACGCCCGCCCACAGACTGAACGCCGCGCAAAGGCCCGCGATGACCCTAGAAGACTTCTGCATCCCGCGGCTCATGCCCCACATCGCCCCCCTTCCATCAACCAAAAGGAATTCTAGGAGGCGACAAACCTCGTGTCAAGCTTGAATGAAATACACGCAACTACTTCTAAAGCCGCATTTTCCCCTAACGGATTTCACGCAGGAATTTTCCCGCCTTTTTGTGCGCGGCTGTTCACTGGTTGCGCCCGAGGTGCCCCGGCGGGGTCTCCGGGGAGGTCCGGTCCGCCCGTGGCGCGGGGCCGGCCGCCTGGCTAGCCGTTCTTCAGCGTCCGCGCCAGTTCCAGGAAGGACCCGATCAGGGTCTCCAGAAACTCGCTGTTTTGCGGGTCCACCAGCCCGCCGCCGTCGTCAAAAGCGCTCTGGGCCTTGGGCAGAGAGAACGTGTCCCAGTAGACGATCAACCCCAGCCGCTCGAGGGGGGTGCGGGTCGCCAGGACGGCCCGAACCCCGCCGAACGGCGAAGGCGAGGCCGAGAGCAGCAGCGCGGCCTTGCCCGAGAGGGGCGACGGCTTGACCCTCGACAACCAGTCGATGGCGTTCTTGAGCGTTCCCGGCGTGGAGTGGTTGTACTCCGGGGTGGAGATCATGAGGGCGTCGGCGGCCTCCGCGCGGCGCTTGAGCTCGAGCCCGCCCTCGGGCAGCCCCGAAGACGCCTCCACGTCTCCGTCATACAGCGGCATGTCGAAATCCCGGAAATCCGCCAGGTCCACATCCGCACCCTTCCCGCGGGCGACGTCCGCCGCGACGCGAATGAGTTTCCGGTTGAACGACTCCTTGCGCAAAGACGCGGCAAAAGCGAGAATCTTCATCCGTCCGTTCATCTCCCGTGCTTGTGGTGGTGAAGGGCTGACCCGCCCGAACTGAACACCTGAGGATATCATACGTCAACTTCCGGAAGATCCAGCCGCGCGGCGGGGGGTGCTCTTTGTGGGCCGAACGCCCGAAAGACCGCGGCGCGGGCGGCCGGCGAAATCCCACCCGGAGCGCGGCCCATCCGGCGGCAGCCCCCTCGCCGGAAACGAACCGCTCTCCGGTTCTGGGAAGAAGGAGGACTGGTTCGAGACGCTTGCAAAAGAAAAAGCCCGGGTCCCGCCACACGAAGAGGTCGGCGACCTCTTCTGTGCCTCAGCAGGCGGGACTCGGGCCGCGGGGGCGGACTTCATTCCTCACAACGGCCGCCTTTGAGCGATCGCGCGGCGGGCACCCTCCCCCAATTGCGCGCAAAGGCGGGCGGCCGGGCGCCGGCCTCCTCCAACGACTTCACCCGGCGACCCTGCCCAACATATCCGGTCTCAAGATCACCATCCGGCGATGGCGCAGCTCCACCAGCTTTTCCTTGCGGAACTGGCTCAGGATCCGGATGGCCGTCTCTTGCGTCGTCCCGATCATCTCGGCCAGCTCTTCCCGCGTCAGGGGGAGATGAACCACCGGACGGTCGGCCTTCGGGTCCCCGTACAGGGTATTCAAACGGAGCAACAGGGCCGCCATCCTCGCGCGGGCGTCCTGGTGGGCGAGCTCGCCCACCTTGGCCCGGACGGACCTGAGCTTCTCGCCCAGGTGGTGGATGAGCTGAATGGCCACCCTCCCGTGGGTCGAGAGAAACGCCAGGAGGTCCGCCCGGTCAATCACGTGCGTCTCCACTGTCTCGAGGGCCTGGGCGGTGAGGACGTGCATCCTCAGGTCCACCAGGGCCGGTTCCCCGATGACCTCGCACGGAGTGGCGATGTCCAGAATTCGCTGCCGCCCGTCTTCCGAGGAGATGAGGAGCTTGACCTTCCCGCTGCACAGGAGGGTCATGCCGTTGCAGGGCTCTCCCTCCCGGAAGATGATCTCATCCCGCTCGTAGAAGCGGGCATGGCTGATCCGGGCGAGCTCACCCATCGCCGCCGGGGGCAGGACCGAAAAAATTCCCGTTGTAAGGTACGGGCATTGGTCACATTGCAATTGGACTCTCCCCCCTCGACCCGAGAATTCCTTTCCCCCGGACTGGGCTCCAATATATGTAGCAAATTCAAACCATTTTGGCTACTTAAATTCTCCCGGTCAAGACTCCCGATCCAGGTCCCCAGGGGGGGATGGATACGGCTGGGGGGATGGATACGGCTCCGCCGCGTCTTTTCATGGGTTACAATCGTCCCGTGCGTTGACGTCCCGGTCCCCGCGCCGGGACCGGCGGCTTGACGGCGAAGGACCGATCCGGACGGAAGACCCCGGGGGAAAGGGGGGGGAAAGCCGCGTCCATGACCCAATCCCGAATCGAGCGGCTCCGCGAGCTTCTGGAGCTGGATCCCAACGACCACACCCTCCACTACATGATCGGCCTGGAGTATCTGGAGATGGGCCGGCGCGCGGAGGCCGCCTCTCATCTGGAGAGATACCTGCAAGTCGAAGAGGCCGCGAGGGGGGACGTGGGCGCCTGCCTGGGCCGCCTGGCGGAGGCGTACCGGGAAACGGGGCGGATCGAGGAGGCGCTTCAGGCCTACCGCCGGGGCCTCCTCTCGGCCGCCCTCCACCGCCACGCCGACCTCAGGAGGGAGCTGACCGAGGCCATGAAGGCCCTGGAGGCCGAGAGCGGCACGGGCTGAGGCCGACGCGCGAAAAATCACCGCCCCTGCGGGGAATTGCCGGTCGTCACGCAGAGGGGCCGGTGTCTCTACCGGCCCGCGCGGGGCGGAGGCTGGCCCCAAGTGTGCCGTCTCCGAAATTCGCGAAATAAGTTGTCCGCAATGTCGTGTGCCACTGGCAGCTTGCCTGCCAGTGCCGCCTTTTCCATGGTTTGAAGGCCGCGTGAGGCACGGGCGGACAAGAGGTCACAGACCTCAAGGGGTCACGGACCCCAAGCCGCTAGTGGCACTCAGCAGCCCTGTAGGGGCGAGCCGGCGGCTCGCCCAGGGCGACTAAAACCCCGGCGCGTCCGCGCCCGGCCGAAACGGGTGTCCGGGACGCCGAAGATGTGGTATGGTTTCATTCGTCCGTTGACAGGATCAGGAGCGCCCGGGGCGTCGTCTCGACGGGGGGGCCGGTCGCGCTCTCAGGGGAGGTCCTGGCGAGATGCGGGGGTCATGGGGCTTTTTCCGGCCGTTCGGGGTCATTCTTCCCCTTTCGATCATCCTCTGGGGCTGTCCGAAAGAGCCGCCGGAGCCCGCCAGGCCGCCCGTGGCCGCCCAGCCCCGGGAGCCCGCCGAGGCTGTCCGCCCCGCCCCGCGCCCGGCGATTCCCCCGGTCCCGTCTTTTGTCTCCGACAGCGAGGCCGGATTTTCTTCTTCGGCCGACATCCGCGAGCTCCGAGTCCTGAGGGGGCACGGAAACTGGGTCTCCTCCGTCGCTTTCTCCCCCGACGGCCGCCTCCTGGCCTCCGGAGGCAATGACAACACCGTCCGCCTCTGGGAGGCCGGAACGGGACGGGATGTCCGAGTCCTGAAGGGGCACGGAAACGCTGTCTACTCCGTCGCTTTCTCCCCCGACGGCCGCCTCCTGGCCTCCGGGAGCGGGGACAACACCGTCCGCCTCTGGGAGGCCGGAACGGGAAAGGAGGTCCGGGTCCTGAGGGGGCACGGAAGGTGGGTCCAATCTGTCGCTTTCTCCCCCGATGGCCGCCTCCTGGCCTCCGGAGGCAATGACAACACCGTCCGCCTCTGGGAGGCCCTTTTGCCGCCGCGCTTCACGATCGCCGGCGAGGAGATCGACTGGTCCGCCGGAACGCCCGGAGGGGCGCCCTACCCCGAGGCGGAGGCGGCCGTGGCGGAGGGTGGTCAAGGGGTCCCCCCCGACCACGCCGCATTGCGCGTCACGGTCCGCAACCGCGGAAAAGGGCCGGTCTTCCGGCTCATGGCCGAGACGTGGTCGGAGGTCCCCGCGTTCAACAAACAGCCCATCCACTTCGGGAAGATCGACCCCGGCAAATCGAAGTCGCGTCTCGTTGTCTTCGCAATCCCCAAGTCCCTCGAAACGGGCGCGTACACCGTCCACCTCTTCTGGAAAGAGCTGAACGGCTTCATCCCGGCGGATGCGGGTGCCCGTCTCGACCTGAAGGCCCTCCCCCGGCCCAACCTCCTGGTGAGCTTCCGCGTCGTGGACGACGGCTCGGAGAGATCCACCGGGAACGGGGACGGGATCATCCAGAAGGGCGAGGCGCCCGACCTCATCCTGACGGTCAAGAACGCGGGCGAGCGCCCGGCCGTCCGAACGACGGCCGAGGTCGTCCTGCCGGACGACCCGGGTCTCCAGGTCTTCGGGAAGAAGCGGATAGACATCGGAGACCTGGCCGCAGGCGCCACGCGGGAGGTCCGGTTCAACATCGCCGTCAAGCGCGGCTCCGGCCTCAGGGAGCTCCCCGTCCGCCTCGAGGTCCGGGAGGAGTCCTTCTCTCTCGCTAAGGTGATCGAAGAAAAACTCCCCTTCGAGGCCCGGATCGCGAGGCCCGTCGAGGCCCTGACGCCGAGAGACCTCTACGTCAAGGCCGACCGGGCGGAGCTCCTCTCGGGCGCGGACCTCCGGGCCAGCCCCGCGGGCTACGCCCCGCGCGGGGCGGCGATCCGCGTGACGGGGCGGTCGGGAGACTTCTACCGCGTGGAAGTTCCAGGGGGCCGGACCGCCTGGGCCGGCACAGCGGATGTCTCCAATATCCCCATCGCCGCCGGGCCTGCCGTCGGGCCTGGCACAACGCCCGGCCGCGTCGTCATTGAGTCCTTCCCGCCGCCCGCCATCTTCCTGACCTCCCCCCGGCCGGGGACCGTCACCGAAAAGGAGCAGGCCGAGCTCATCGGCGGCGTCCTGTCCGTCGGGAAGTCCCTCATCGCCCGGGTCCGGGTCTTCCTGAACGGCGAGGCCGCGGAGGAGAAGACCGGGCGGACAGTGAGCGTCGTGCCCAGGGGGAGGGCGCCGGGGGGCGAGAAGCGCGTGGACCTCCGTCTCACCCTTTCGCTCAAGACTGGCGAGAACCGGATCGAGGTCGTCGCCACGGACGACCGGGGGCTCACGGCCCGCGAGACGCTGACCGTCAGGCGCGAGGTCGCCCGGGGAAGGCTGGCCGCCGTCGTCATCGGCATCAACCGCTACAAAAACGTCCGGAACCTGAGCTTCGCCGCGCAGGACGCGAAGGACTTTTACGACTACCTCGTCCGGGACCTGGGCGTGCCGAAAGACCGCGTGCGGCTCCTCCTGGACGAGGAGGCCACGCTGACGAACCTGAAGACCGCCCTGGGGACGTGGCTGCCGCGGGCGGCCGGGCCGCGCGACACGGCCTTCATCTTCTACGCCGGCCACGGGGCCTCGGAGGACGACCCCTCCTCCCCCGACGGCGACGCCCTCTCCAAGTACATCCTCCCCGCGGACTCCCGGGCCGGGAACCTCTACGGAACGGCCTACGGGATGGAGGAGGTGGGGCGGGTCTTCGCCCGGGTGCGGGCGAAGCGGCTCGTCTTCATCGCCGACGCCTGCTACAGCGGGGCCTCCGGCGGCCGGACGATCGAGAGGCCCAGGGGATCGCGGGACGTGGAGGTCTCCGGGAAGTTCCTCGACCGCCTCTCCCAGGGCGAGGGCCGGGTCATCCTCACCGCCTCGGGCCCCAACGAGCTGAGCCGCGAGGAGCCCTCTTTCGGCCACGGCGTTTTCACCCACTTCCTCCTCAAGGCGCTGCGCGGCGAGGCCGACGCCGACAAAAACGGCTACGTCACCCTGCCCGAGGCCTTCGAGTACGTGAGCCGCGAGGTCTCCCGCGCGACGGGGCAGAAGCAGCGGCCGATGCTCAAGGGGGAGATCTCCGGCGAGATCGTCCTGGGCAGGTCCCGGCCGGCAATTCATTGACGCCCCGATCCGTAATGGCCCGTCCGGGGAGCGCGGCGGGCCGGCTTCCCAAACGATCCCCGCCACACCACGAGGGGGGAGGAGTGCAGGCGATGCGAAAGAACCGGCTGAAACGCGGGACGGTGACGGCTCTCGCGGCGATGTCCATCCATTTCCTTCTTTCCACGGCG